>CAKTUS010000049.1 GCA_934621485.1 uncultured Clostridia bacterium | reverse complement strand
TTCTCTTGCCATACTTAGACCTCCTGTCGCAGTTTTTATTCTACAACAGGAGGTCCTTTTTTTCTATTGTCCGTTGGGCGGGGAACAGTCCACTCCGATGCCTCCCAGAGTTTTTTCGACAATCTGACCGGGGCAGTATGCGCTGCCCCGGTTTTTTCTTCCGACTTACTTGATGGCCTGGAAGAAGTAACGGCTGACATAACCGCTTACGCCGTCGATTTCAGCCTTGCACCACACGTCGCCCATTTCGGTGACGGTGATTTTGGTGCCGACGGGATACGCCTTGATGATGGAGGCGTTCAGGCCGGCGCCGGCGCGGAAGTTCACAATGCCCGTGCCGTTGGGGTTGACCAGCTTGGCCTCGAAGGGCACCTTGACGCTGGTGGAACCGCCGTTAGAGCCGCTCAACTTGATGTATTTCTTCATCATATAGCCGCTCTGGCCGTTCACGTTCACCTTGTAGAAGTTGCCGCTTTCGCCCAGCAGCTGCACGCTGGTGCCGTTACGGTAGTAGCCCAGCACCCGCGCGTCGGTGGAAGCCGTTTCGCGCAGCAGAAGCACCTGATTGGCACCGGGGTTGCTCACCGTGCCGGTTTTGGGATAGCCGGTGGTGGAACTGCCGCCGGAGGTTTTGCCGGTCAGGTACTGGCTGGACATGTAGCCGGTCTGGCCGTCTACGCTCACCTTGTACCAGCCGTTGCCGCGGGAAATCACGCTGACAGCAGTACCGGTTTTGTAGCTGCCCAGAATGTTGCCCTGCAGGGAAGGCTGATCGCGCAGGTTCAGGCCGCGGCCCGTATTGGTGCGCACGTAGAGCGTGGTGTTGTTGGAGCCGTCGGACAGGTATTTGCTCATCACAAAGCCCTCGCGACCGTCCACCTTCACCTTGCTCCAGCCGTTTTCTTCGCTGATAACCGTCATCCAGGTACCGCTGGGATACTGTTTGAGCACCTGAGCGTTCAGAGACGGTTCCTTACGAAGATTCAGCGCGCCGCCGGTTACCACTTTGTAACTCTCAGCCAGAGAGCACAGCGGCAGGGCTAAGGCCAGCACAAGCGCCAGCGCCCGGAGGCATCTTTTGTACAGAGGGGTCTTTTGCATAATCGGGATACCTCCTTTTTGTTGGGCAAGGGGGATTGCCTCCTGCCTTTCGCTCATCAGACGAACGGAGGTGGGGGTTATCATGCGCAAACGGCCTTTGAAACCATGGTAATACTTAGTAAAAACGGATAACAAAGGAATAAAGCTGCGCGGTTTTTCCAGTCGCTTTGATGCAAAACGGCTTGTCGCTTTACACGCAGGTGTAAAAGCCGGAAAAACATGCCAAAAGGGCCTGGCAAATTGGTATCCATTACTTGTGCGTGCCCCTTCCTTCACGGGCACACTAGCCCTGCGTCAATGGATGGAGGTGTGGGATGGGTGCTGACAACGCTCAACCGTGTGGTTGGCATGCCGGTGGTGCTTCGGGACGCTTGCATCGGGTATGTAGAGCGCGCTTTGGCGGATGAAGACTATCGCTGGTTGCAAGGGCTGGTCATTCGGCGGGGAATAGGGCTGGCGCACTGGCTGCCCAGGGAAAGCATTTTGCTCATTGGACAGGAATGTGTGCTGGCAGGCCAAGCCGCCAAAAGGATGCCCCCTTTGCAGGAGCGGCAGCCGGTGCAAGCCTTTCTGGCCACGGGCCAATGGGTGGGTCTGGTGTCGGATGCAGTGCTTCAGGGGGATACCATGCAGCTGAAGGCGCTGGAAATCAGCAAGGGGCCGCTGTACAGCCTGTTTGGAAGCCGGGACTACGCCAGGCAATACCACATCGCGCGGGAGGCCAGCACGGGCAGAGCCGTGGTGCAGCGCCTTACCACATGGACGCAGCTTCAAGGGTCGTTGAGAGAGGGGGAAGAGGAATGAACGTTTTGAAAACCACGGTTGTTGGAGCCATCGGCTTCGCGGCGGGCGTTGGCATGGGGATGCTGCCCAGCACCCAGAAGTGGAAGCGGCAGGCGCAAAAGCAGGTAGATAAGCTGGCTAAGATGGCCAAGTCCTGGTAACCCCTGCGGGGAACGGCCTGTAAGCCGTTCCCCGCAGCCACGCGTCAGGCGCGCTCTTGCCGCATGCAAACCGAGAAAGGAGCTTGACCATGGGAAGGCTCAGTCGTCAAAGCCGAATATGGATTGTGGGACTGACGGCTGTAATGGTGCTGGCCGTTGGCTGGCGCTGGGTGGCCCAGGCGTTGGGACAGCTATTTCTGGGGCTGCTGGTGGCGCTGATTGCGCTGCCGCTTATGCGGCGGCTGGATAAGCGCATGAACGGAGCCATGGCCGCAACGCTGTCGCTTCTTTCCCTAAGCGCGGCGCTGGCTTTGACCATACTGGCGCTCATTCCGCCGCTGGTGAGGCAGAGTAAACAGCTGGCTTCGTTCTTGCCGGGGCTGTACGCCGCTGTGGAAGCCCTCATTGCCCGGGGTGAAGAATGGCTGGCGCAAAGCGGGCTGCCGGTGGAAACGGGCTGGAAGCAAACGCTTTTGGAGCGGCTGAAGGAAATGCTGGGCAACATGGCGCCCTGGCTTATGAGCCGGCTGAGCGCCTGGGCCGGCAGTTTGGGCCGGTGGATGCTTGCGCCGGTTTTCGCCTTCTATTTTCTCAGAGACCGACAGAGAATATGCAGCTGGATGCTGTCCTTTGTACCGGCCGGGCAGCGCGCCATGGTGGTGCGCATGGCCAGGGAAATGCGCCGGGAAACCGCCGGCTATGTGCGAGGACAGCTGCTGGTTTCGGCAGTGGTGGGCGGGTTGACCGGCCTGGGGTTGTTGTTTTGCGGCGTGCCGGCCTGGCTGCTGTTGGGTGTGGTGATGGGGGTTTTGGAGCTGATTCCTTATGTGGGCCCGGTATTGGGCGGCGTGCTGGTGGCGCTTTTTGCCTTGCCGGGAGGAATGGCGCGCACGCTATGGGCTCTGGGCGTGGTGCTGGTGGTGCAACAGTTGGAGGGCAGCATGCTGTCACCTCAGCTGGTTAGCGACGCAACCCGGCTGCACCCGGTGTTTGTGCTGCTGCTGGTGGCGCTTGGAGGCGCGGCGGCGGGAATAACGGGAATTTTGCTGGCGGTGCCGGCGCTTTTGTGTGTGCGGGCCGCGCTGCGCATGGTGCGCCTGTCCGGCCTGGCAACGCGAGAAACATAGGCCCAGAGGACTATGCAAATTGCAGTTTTTGGTGTATACTGTATCTGTATCACCTCATGAGGAGGAACACGCAATGACAGAAATGAACGGAACGACGAAGTTCTCGCCCATTGTGGAAAGCGCCAATAACGCCAGCACCATCCTCAACCATGTGTACCGCGCCCTTCAGGCCAAAGGCTACGACCCGGTTACCCAGCTGGTAGGCTACCTGATTTCCGGCGACCCCACCTATATTACCAGCTATGGCCAGGCGCGCAGCATGATTTGCCGCTTGGAGCGGGATGAAATCATGGAGGAACTGGTGCGAGTCTATCTTAAGGGGCTGGACGGCTGATGCGAATCATTGCGCTGGATGTGGGCGACGTGCGCATTGGCGTGGCCGTGTGCGACCCAACAGGCACCATCGCTCAGCCGCTGGATGTGTATAAGCGCGTCGGCTATGGGCCGGACAGCCGTTATGTGGTGGCCCTGTGTGAAAAATACGGCACCAGGGATGTGCTGTTGGGACTGCCGCTGAATATGGACGGTTCCGCAGGGCCGCAGGCTTCCAAGGCCCGCGATTTTGGACGGGTGCTGCAGGAGGCCGGGCTTTGCGTGCATTATCAGGATGAGCGCATGACCACCGTTACGGCGGAAAATGTGCTGATTGGCGGAAAAGTGCGCCGTGAAAATCGCAAGCAATATGTAGACAAGCTTGCCGCAACGGTGATTTTGGAACAATGGCTGGCCTCTGGCGGCTGGCAGAAAGAGGAAGAAAATGGAAGAAAACAGTAACCTGGTACAGCTTCAGGATGAAAACGGCAACGATGTGAATTTTGAGCACTTGATGACAGTGGAGCATGAGGGCAGCTACTATGTGGTGCTGGAAGCCGCTCAGGATACCGACGACTGCAAAGAGGGCGAAGCCATCATTCTGAAAATCATCCAGGATGAGGACAGCGGCGAGGATATTTACGCCACCATCGAGGATGAGGCCGAGTTTAACGCCGTGTTTGACAAGTGCATGGCTGCTATGGAGGAAGAGGATGAGGCCGCCGCGCTGGAGCTGGAAGAGCTTGAGGGCGACGAAGACGACGAGGAGTAATCGATGCCCAGGGTTCACGGTCAGCGCATTATGCTGCGCGAATACCAGGCGGAGGACATCGGCCCCATTTGCAGTTGGGTAAACGATGAAGCAACGACCCAGTATCTGTCTACCCGGTATTGGCCTGCCCAAACCCTGGTGGACAGCGAGGAATACCTGTCGCGCATATTGCAAAGCAGCCATAGCGCCTATCATTTTGTGATTGCGGATAAGCAGGACGGCCGCTATATAGGCCAGATGGACATGTTTCGTGTGGACTGGCGGCTGCGCTGCGGCGAGCTGGGCATGGTGATTGCTGCGGAGCAGGAGCGAGGAAAAGGCTTTGGCTGCGAGGCGCTGGAACTGATAAAGCGCTTTGCGTTTCTCACGCTGGGATTGGAGCGGCTGGAGTTGGAAGTACACATGGAAAACGCCGCTGCGCTGCGTTGTTATCAAAAAGCCGGCTTTACGCTGGAAGGCGTGAAGCGCCATGCCTTTTTTTCAGAGGGCCGCTTTTGCGACGTGGGGGTCATGAGCGTGCTGCGTGAGGAATACCGGGCCTGAAAAACGACACCAAAGGCTTCCTTCCGGCATACTGTGAACCATCCCGGCCCACGGGTTGCCGGGGTGGTTTTGCTTTGACCGGGGATGAACCGTCTCCGCGACCATCCGATACAATCCTCATTTATGGAATCATTTCTCATATTCCGGGAGGGAAGGGAACATGGGTAAGATTGTAGCCAAGTTTGGCGGAAGCTCGCTTTCTGACGCCAAACAGTTTGCCAAGGTACGCCAGATCATTCAGGCGGATTCGCGCCGCTGTTATGTGGTTCCCAGCGCGCCTGGCCGCCGCTTTGACGGCGATGAAAAGGTGACGGACCTGCTGTACCGCACCTTTCACGCCATGCAGGAGGGCCAGGATTATCAGGCCGTGTTTGCAGTAGTGCGCGAACGCTTTTTGGGCATTGTGGCCGAATTGGGCGTAAAGCTGGATATAACCCCGGCGCTGGATGAGGTGGAGCGCGACATTGCCTCCGGCGCAGGCGAAGCCTATTGTGCCAGCCGCGGCGAATACCTGAACGGCTTGATTCTGGCAGCGTATTTGGATTTTCCGTTTTTAGATCCCAAGGACTTTGTGTTCTTCGCGCAGGATGGCAGCTTTGACAGCGAGCGCACCAACAGCAAGCTGTCCGGAATTTTGGCCAAGATGGAAAAAGCAGTGATTCCCGGCTTCTACGGCGTGGGCGTGGATGGGCTTATCCGCACGTTTTCCCGGGGTGGCAGCGATGTGACCGGCGCCATTGTGGCCCGTGCCGCTCATGCGGATTTATACGAGAACTGGACCGATGTCTGCGGCTTTTTGATGGCGGATCCGCGGGTGGTGCCCGGCGCGAAAACCATTCGGCACATCACTTACCGGGAACTGCGGGAGCTATCCTATATGGGGGCTACCGTGCTGCACGAGGACAGCGTGTTTCCTGTGCATCGGGATGGAATCCCCACCAATATTCGCAATACCAACCAGCCTGAAGAGTGCGGCACGCTGATTTCCCATAACGCGCCGGATGAAAAGAATCCGGATGTGATTACCGGCGTGGCCGGGCGGCTGGGCTTCAGCGTCATTTCTGTGGAAAAGGCGATGATGAACGGCGAAAAAGGCTTTGGCCGCCGGGTGCTTCAGGCCATTGAGGAGTGCGGCCTTTCCTTTGAGCACATGCCTACCGGTATCGACAGCCTGTGCGTCATTCTGTCTACGGCGGAGCTCAAGCCTGTGCGGGGCAAGGTAATCGAGCGCATTATGGCGCTGACCGAGCCGGATACCCTGACCATTCACGATGACCTGGGCATTATCGCCACCGTCGGCCGGGGCATGGTGCACAATCCCGGTACTGCCGCCCGACTGTTTATGGCCCTCAGCCGGGAGCATGTAAACGTACGCATGATTGACCAGGGCAGCAGCGAGCTGAGCATCCTGGTGGGTGTGGACAGCGCCGATTTCCAACGGGCCATTCGGGCTATTTATTTCGAATTTGTGAAGGATTGATTCGCGGTTACGAGGAGATGAACCAATGATGCATCAGGCCCCAAGCCGCGCACAGCGCATCTGGTTTCGTCTGTGCACCGTCTGCCTGGCGGTGTATGTGGCGTACATCACCTATCTGGCCCATAGCGGCCTGTTTGAAACCAAAGAACAGACCATCGCCGCGCTGCTTTGCTTTGCAGCGCTGTGCGTTGGCCTGTCCTTTTTTTTCCCGTGGGCTTGTAAGCGCCTGAGCAGGCTTGCCGTGCCCACGGTTTCCCGGCAGCGCATGGATGGACGGGTGTTTCTGGCCGCTTTTGTCATTGCGCTGGTTGTGTTTGGGTGCTCCTTTGCGGCTTACTATCCCGGAGGGGTCAATTATGATGTGTCCAACCAGTGGCGGCAGCTTCATTCGGGTGAATTTAATAACTGGCATCCGCTCCTGCACACCCTGCTGCTGTGGCTGGTCAGCCGTATAGCGGACAGCTACGCCTTTGTCGTGGGCGTGCAGATTGTGCTCTTTTCAGCAACGCTGGCCTGGTTTACCGCCACGCTGCACCGCTGCGGCGCGCCTGCCTGGCTGACGCTAACGGTTCACACCGTGGTTGCGCTGTCGCTGCCTGTGCGCAATGTGGTTATGTATGCCGGTAAGGACGCGGCGATGACCATTGGCATCCTGGTGCTCTGTACTCAGGGAGTGCGCATCCTGTACAGCCGGGGCAAGTGGCTGCAAAAGCCGCTCCATGCCGTCATGCTGGGGCTGGCACTGGCTTATACCGGTCTGGTGCGCCATAACGGCGTCCTTTGGACGCTGCCCATGCTGCTTGGCGTGTTTTTCCTCTATCCCCCCCGTAGGTACGCCGCGCTGTCTGCTGCGGTTATGGCGGCGGCAACGCTGCTGGTACAGGGCCCCTTGTTCGGCGCGTTGGATGTGGTTTACCCTGACAACCTCACCGAGGAAAGCGTGGGCCTGCCCATGACGGTGTTGGGAGACATCTGCCAAAAGGAGCCGGAAAAGCTGCCGGCAGACGCCAGAGCCTTTTTGAATACGTTGGCGGAGGAGAAAGCCTGGCAGAATACCTATCAGTTGCACAATTACAACAGCATCAAGTTCACCTATGACCGGGAACTGGTGCGCGATACGCCGCTTCTGAGCATCTGGAGCATGGCGGCTCGGGCTGGCGCAGCGGCTCCCAAAACGGCCTTTGAGGCGATAAACGGGCTAACGGATTTGGTGTGGGATGTGACCGGCCAAAACGAGGGGTATACGCCCGTTGGCAATTCCGGAGGCATTGCCGGTGCGCGTTATGGAAACGCCTGGCTAAACCGGCTGGGGAAAACGGCGCTGACCGTTTTGGATGCGCCCATGCAGTGGCTGCCGCTGAAATGGCTGACCCAGAATATTGGCGTACAGCTGCTGCTTTTGCTGCTGGTGACCCTTTGGGCGTTGTACAGCCGCGGTGTTGCGGCGCTTCTGCTTACCCTGCCCACCCTGGCGTATGACCTGGGCACCATGTTGCTGCTATGCGGCAACGACGCCCGGTTTTTCCAGTTTTCCATGACAGTATCCCTGGGCTGCATACTGGCGCTGATTTATTTGCCGAAGGAGGAACAACCATGATTTGCCTGCGCAAAAACGGCTATGAAATGTACATTGACGAAAAAGGAGCGGAAATGCGCGCCTTCCGAACGCCGGAGGGGAGAGACTGCTTGTGGAGCGGCGATGCGGCCGTCTGGAAAGGGGTGGCGCCGGTGCTGTTTCCCGCCATCGGCGCGCTGAAAAACAAGCAGGTCACCATTGGGGGGCAGGCATACGCCGTGCCGCGTCACGGCTTTGTCCGGGATATGCAGTTTGCTGTAACCGAGCAGGGCGAGGATTTTGTCACCCTCACTCTACACGAAACGCCGGAAACCAGGCAGGTTTTTCCCTTTGCTTTTGCCTTGAGCGTAACTCACCGATTTGCAGACAACGGGTTCGAAACCCGGTTTACGGTGGAAAATCACTCCTCCCGGGAAATGCCGTTTTTGCTGGGCGGTCATCCGGGTTTTGCCTGCCCCATGCAGCCGGGAGAAGCCTTTGAAGACTACGTAGTACGTTTCCAAAAGCCGGAAAAAGGCGAAACGGTATTGTGTACGACGGCCAGCCATTTGCTTGGCGGAACCGAAAAGGTGAACCTGGGGGCCGACCAGCGCACCCTGCCGCTGAACCATGCGGATTTCGACCGGCTGGACACGTTCATCTTTGCCGGACTGAACAGCCGCAGTGTGGATTTGGTACACAAGGATACCGGCAAGGGGCTGCGCTTGAGCTTTGATATGGATGTGCTGGCAATTTGGACCAAGCCCGGGGCGAACGCACCCTATGTGTGCCTGGAACCCTGGCAGGGGCTGCCGGCCTATGAGAATGAAACGGGACGGTTTGAGGACAAGCCCTACCATGTAGCGCTGGGCGTGGGCCGGGCCTATACCTGCGGCTATGCCATGCAGCTGCTGAAAAACGGGGCGATCAATCCATGAAGCCCTATTTGAAAAAGCTGATTCCCCTGGTGGGCGTTGTGTGCATGTCCACCTCGGCCATCTTTATTCGGGTGAACACAGCGCCGTCGCTGGTGCTGGCTCTGTATCGAATGGCGCTGTCCTCGCTGCTGATGCTGCCCTTTGTGATCATCAGGCACCCGGCGGAGCTGCGCGAAGGCTTGAAGCTGAAAAATCTGAAGCATTATGTGCTGAGCGGTTTATGCTTTGGAACCAATATCCTGTCGTACATTGAGGCCGTGAAAAACACCTCCATTGCCGCGGCGGCCATGCTGGGCTGCTCTGAGGTGTTTTTCGTGGCTCTGTGCGCCTGGCTGTTCTGGCATGAAAAAATCAGCGCCAAAGGTTGGATCGGCATTATCGTGGCCTTTGTGGGATGCGTATTGCTGGCCGTGGCTCAGGGCTTGGGCGATATCGGCAACGTGCGCGGCATGCTGTATGCGGTGGTTTCGGCCCTGTCCATCGGCCTGTTTACGCTGCTGGGCAAGCGGTACCGCAATGATGTGCCCAATTCGGTTTATACGCTGATTGTGTTTGTGTCCGCAGGCGTCATGATGCTGCTGGTGTGTCTGCTAAAGAGGCTGCCTCTGAGCGGGTATGGAAAAGATTGCTGGCTGTCTGCTTTGGGTCTCACCATTGCCTGTACGCTGCTGGGCCACAGCTTGCTTACCTGGGGCCTGCGCTATGACAGAGCGTCCTATATCAGCTCTCTCAAGCTACTGATGCCCTGTCTCAGCGCGCTGCTGGGCTGGATGCTGCTTGGGGAAGCGCCGAAGCTGAGCGTGCTGGCCTGCTGTGCTGTCATTATTGCCGGAATCCTGTTTTATTTGCGAAACGAGCCGGGAACCGATCGAGAAAAAAGCCGCTGAGTTTTATCCAAACCGAATTGAAAAGGTGCAGGCGGCAACGCCTCCCGCACCTTAGGTAGATTTAGCAGCCGTGCGTATACAGCTTTGCGGTCAGCGTGCCGGTGCCAAAGCCAATGTCCAGCACCCTGCCGCCGCTGCGCAGGCAGTATCTGAATTGCGTTCCAAAGAGCCCGTTAGCCCGCGAAGGGATAGGAGCCGTCCTCATCGGACAACCCAACGCCGGTATTTTTCATCCCATTTTTTGTTCAATCAGCTTCAGCACCGCTTCTGCTGTTGGTTCCGTTTCCAGACTGAACACCCGTTCCAGAATATCCTCCAGCCGGTGGGCGTCGCTGGAATGAAGTAAAAAACGGCCCTTCCGTGCATATTCCGGGCACGCTACGCCCTGATAGACCTCCACCACCGGAAACTCCGGCAAAAAGGGCATCAGGCCCAAAGCGCCAATCATACCGTTGTTGCCACGGTTAATATGGGCCGGCACCGGCAAGCCGCCATAGCCGCGTACCAAGGCGCAGGTTTCATCCACGCTTAGGTCGGTGGCGTTGATCAGCAGCTTTTCCAGCGTGCCGCTGGGGGTGTCTCCATTTTGCATGATGAGTTGGTTGCCAAACAGCTCCGGGCTGTTTTTCACATCCGCCAAATGGGCGTAAACCTCCTCCCCGGCGGCCAGAGCGGCCTCCAGGGTGTAGAAGTAGGCCAGCATATGCACTTCCTCCCGGGTGGTGATTTCCATGCCGGGAATAACGGCCACGCCATATTCCGCTCCGGCAGCCAGGGCGTCCCGCACATTCAGACAGGCGTTGTGGTCTGTAATGGCAATGACGTCCAGCCCCTTGATTTTGGCCATGCCCACCAGGTTCCAGGGGGTCATGTCATCGTCTGCACAGGGCGAAAGGCAACTGTGCAAATGCAGGTCGCAAAAGGCGGCCATGGTTATTCGTGAGGCGGCAGCACGCCCGCCTGTCCCATCAGCACGCTGACCTCATAGGCCGTTTTGGAAGTGGACAGCACCGGCAGGCCCTCGTCCGCCGCTTTTTGCAGCGAGGCTGCCTCAGGCTGAACGCCTTCCACCAGAATCACGCAGGCCATTTCCATCAGCACCGCTACCGCAACCACGTTCACATGGGTTTGCACCGTGCACCAGGCCATGCCGGGCTTGCCGTGAGCCAACACCCAGCTGAGCAGGTCGCAGGTATAGCCGCATTGAATTTCTGTGGTCAGGTTGGCTCCTTCCGTCAGATTTTGGGCGTTAAGCAGGGTTGTCAGTTCCTGTACGTTCATGGCATTTTCTCCTATTCTCTCGTGGTTTTGGCCAGTTCCACCATATGCTGCGCCATGATGCGAAGCTGTTCCTTCAGCACATGGATGCAATCCATTTTGTTGCAAAAGCCCCGCACAATATCCTCGGCAAAGGTCCGGCAGGTGGGGCTGCCGCAGCTGCCGCAGTCATATCCCGGCAAACTGCGCACGATTTCTTCCATTTCCTCCATTTTGCGCATGGCCTCCACAATATCGTCGTCCAGGCGCATGGCCCCGTTGGCGGTGATGCGTTTATCCGTCAGCAGGTTGTATTTGGTCAGGTAGGAGGCTTTCACCCGTTCGTCCGGATGGGTGATATCGCAGCCGTGCATCAGCACGCGCACTGCGCCCCGGGCCACATAATTGTTTTCAAAGGTGAGCGGGCCTCCCACGCAGCCGCCGGTGCAGGCCGCGCCCTCAAAGAAAACCAAATCCTTCAGCTTGCCGTTTTCAATTTCCTCCAGCACGCGAATCACGTTTTCAATGCCATCCACGCTCATGCTGTGTTCGGGACATACGGCGGCGGCCTCGCCGCCGCTGCTTGCCCAGCCCACGCCGTAAGCGGTGGCTCGGGCGATGTTTTCATTCAGGGTTGCCGCCTTGAGCTGGCTGGCCAGAATGCCGTAGATTTCCAACATGGAGATGGCGCCGTCCACTGCCGAAGCCTGCTGGTCCACCGGGTTGCGAATGGCGGTCATCTTGGCGGCGCAGGGGGTGATGAAGAAGCAGCCCACCTCTTCCGGCGGCACGTTGTTGCGCTTGCAAAACTCCCGCTTGGCCACCATAGCGGCCACTTCCATGGGCTGGCGCACATTGACGATGTGGGGAATCAGCTCTGGAAAGCGGACGCGAATCAGGCGCACAATGGCGGGGCAGGCGGAGGAAATCACGGGGTACTTGTCCCGTTCGATGGTGCGCATGCGCTCGCGGATGGCCCGGGTTACGATATCCGCGCCTTCGGCCACCTCAAATACATCGTCAAAACCGATTTTCAGCAGCCCTTCCAGCACCTGCGAAGGGCTTGCCAGCTGCTTGAACTGGCCGTACAGCGACGGCGCCGGCAGCGCAATTTTATAGCGGAAGCGCTTAATGCTGCTCAAAGGATCGGTCAAGGCATATTTGGCGTGGTTTTCACACACGCGAATACATTCGCCGCAATCAATGCACAGCTCGTTAATGATGTGCGCCCGGCCGCCGCGCACGCGAATGGCTTCTGTGGGGCAGCGCTTCAGGCAACTGGTGCAGGCTTTGCATTTTTTCTTATCCAGCCGGACGGAATGAAAGCGTTTGTCTTCCATGGCGTATGTCCTCCCAGGCGGCGTCAGGCCAGCCTAAACCCCATCTGAATCCGGGTGCCCAGGCCCACCTGGCTTTGAATATCAAATTCATCGGCGTTTCGTTTCATGTTGGGCAGCCCCATTCCTGCGCCAAAGCCCAGGTCGCGGGCTTCCTCGCTGGCGGTGGAAAAGCCCTCCTGCATCGCCCTGTCGATATCTGCAATGCCGGGTCCCATATCGTCGGATACCAGCACCACCCTGGTAGGGCTGATTTCCAGCATCAACCGCCCGCCCTTACTGTGGATAATCAGGTTCAGCTCCGCTTCATAGCTGGCCACGGCCACCCGGCGCAGCACGGTGCTGTCCACCCCAATTTGCTTCAGCTTTCTTTTGATACTGGCAGATGCGTCGCCCGCCGTTTGAAACTCTCCCGCGTGTACCTCATAGGTGTCCATCAGAGCGTTGGTTTGCATGTCGGCTCCTTCCCGGCGCTTACGCGCCAGCGCGTTCATTCGTGCCCCTGATCCCCGCCTCGTACATCAGGCCGCAGGTAGTGTAATTGGTATGCTCGGTGGCCAGCACCACAATGCCCAGTTCTCTTGCTTCCTCCAGCACTTCTTTCGGCGGAATTTTTCCCCGGGCAAAGATCACACAGTGAATATCCAGCATTTCAGCCGTGCGCATGACATGCACATTGGTCAAGCCCGTAATCAGCACCGCCCGGTCCTTCACAAAGGCCAGCACGTCGCTCATCAGGTCGCTGCCGCAGGCGGAGCGAATTTCCTCGTCCAGCTGCTTGTCCTCGCCGCACAGCACACGGGCGTCCAGAATTTGAATCAATTGGCGAATGGTCATCCCAATCCCTCCTAGGTACTGGTAAAAGAATCATAAATTTGTTGCAGCTGCCGGAGCACGTCCAGGGTTTCCCACTTGATGCGCACGCCCAAAGCCACGGCGCTTTCCGGCAGGGAGGCGTTACAGGCGGCGCAATAGCTGTCAAACAGCGCGCACAGGTCTGAGACGGTTTGGGGCCTGGGTGCGGCAAAGCGCTGCTGAAGCCGAAGGGATACCGTTTCCACCTGCGCTTTCAAGCCCTGCATAACGGCCAGGGCTTCCTGCGCGCTTTGCTCCTGGCGGTCCAGCGACACGCTTAGCGCCTGCAAGCCGGAGACCAAATCATTGGCGTGCAAAAAAGCGGCCTCCAGGATGTCCAATTGCCCCTGCATGCCGCGCAGGCGCAGCTGCACCTGCGGCAGCGTAATTTCGTACAGATAGGAATCCACGGTATGATCCCGGTTGAGCTGCAGGCGTACCTGCTGAGCGTCCTCCCGGCTGGGATAGGTGGCCGCCAAGGCGCGGTAACGGCCGTCCTGCCACACATATCCCGCTGCTCCCCGCCTGGCAAACTGCCGGCACAGGGCTTGGGCGGCGTCTTCGTTTTCAAAGGCGCCCAGCTGCAAAGCATACCAGGTGGAAGCCGGCAGGGTTATTTCCCGCTGCGCGGGGGTTTCGTCAAACGCTTCGCTGGTGGAAATGGGCGTTGGCTGCGGCACGGGTTCAATGGCGGTTTCCTCGCCGCGCCACACAAGCCCTGATAAAATCAACACCGCCGATAAAAACAGCAGCAGGTATCGAAGAGCCTTTCCGCTTCGGCGATCTGCCGGATATACGCGCCTGTTTTCCTCCATGGCCTGTTTCCTCCCCCGTTTCTTCGCCAAAACCTATGCCGTTTCGCGAGGGAATATGAACCGGGCGCTTTTCTGTATCTTGCCTTATTATACTGGACGGAAAAAAGTTTTGCAACCTTTTTGCAAACCCAAGTTTTCAGAACGACAGCATGGATATCATGATGCAGAGAAATGGATGAGGATGCGCTTTCTTTGCCACGACGCTCTTTTCCCGCAAGCTTGAAGCAGCGCAGGAGAAAAGGGAAATACGGTTGCCTGCCAAGTTTTCATTTTTGGTTGACAAAGAGTTAAATATATGTTAGAATTTGGTATGACAACATATTGTTATAAATACAAATGAATGGGCGCTTACAGGAGATGAACCGCAATGCCACAGTCTGGTGCACGTTATATGCAAATTGCCGCGCATTTTCGTCAACTGATTAACGCGCAGCGTTTGCTGGAAGGAGACCAGCTGCCTACGGATGAAGAGGTGGGCCGGTTATTTAACGTAAGCCGCATTACGGCCCGCCAGGCCATGAGCGAGTTGGTACAATCCGGTTATATTGAGCGTATCCAGGGAAAGGGCACCTTTGTGCGCGTGCGCAAGGCGGATATGCAGCTGAACTGCCTGAAGGGCTTTACCGAGGAAATGCAGGCGTATGGGCTGAAAACCTTCAGCCGGCTCCATTCCTACGAGGTGGTCAGCTGTCCGGCCGATGTGGCTCAGCGGCTGCGGGTAGACACCGGCTCCAAACTGCACTGCCTGGTGCGGGTGCGTTATGCCGGCGATATTCCCATGGCCATCGAGCAGGTCATGATGCCTTTTTACCTTTGCCCGGAGCTGGAGGAAATGAACCTGGAAGGTTCGCTGTATCATCAGCTTTTGGAGCGAAAGGGCTGGCAGCCTGTTCGGGCCAGCCAGAACATTGAAGCCGGGCTGGTCAATCATGAATACGCCGGGCTTTTGCACCTGAGGGAAGGAAGCCCGGCTCTGGTTTTCGAGCGGGTGAGCTACCTGGAAGACGACACGCCCATGGAATATGTGGTGTCCGTTTACCGGGGCGACCGTTACAAATTCCATGTAGAAATGCACCGGGAGGGCAGCATTTCCGCAGACGGAGCGATTAAACAATGATTCATCAATATCTGCAAGAGATTCATGCCATTTTGGATCAGGTGGAGCGCACCCAGCTTTCCGCCATGGAGCAGGCGGCCCGGCTGATTGCCGACGCTACCCGCAAAGGAAAGCGGGTGTATGCCTTTGGCTGCAATCATGGCGGTTTGCTGGCCATGGAACTGTATTACCGCACGGGCGGTCTGGCCAACGTGCAGCTGATGCGCTTTCCGGGTTTGTGCCTGGATCTGGTTCCCGCCACTCTCACCAGCCGTTTTGAAGGACTGCCTGGTTACGGCCAGCTGCTGGTGGACGCTTACCCGATGGATCCCGGAGACGTGGTGGTGTTTCATTCCGTATCCGGCAAAAATGCGGTGGTGATTGATGCGGCGCTGGCGGTTAAGGCTCGGGGCGCAACGCTGATTGCCCTGACCAACGTGACTCTGTCCAGCCGTAGCAGGCCCTGCCACGAAAGCGGCAAGCGCCTATATCAGATTGCCGATGTGGTGATCGACAATTGCGGCGGCGAAAGCGACGCCCTGCTGACAGTGCCCGGCTGCCAGCAAAAGGTGGCCCCCGCCTCCACCGCCGTGGGCGCGGCGGTGCTGAACGCCGTAGTGGCCCAGACTGCCCAGCTGCTGGCCAACGAAGGGTACACTCCGCCTATCCTCGCGTCGTGCAACGCGGAGGGCGGTGCTGAATACAACCAGAAACTTCTACAAAAATAAGGAGTATGAAACGATGATGGATTACAAGGCCGCCGCACGCGATTTCATTGAAAACGAAAAGCAATTCCAATTGGGCGCCATTCCTACCGAACAGTCCAATCCTCTCACCCGGGGTCTCAGCTCGATCATCAAAAAGGACACCGCCGAGGGGGTAAAAACCATTCTGAAGGCGGATAAATACATTCCCGAGGTATCGGCCAACTGCTTTAACGGCCCCGAGTTCAAGGCCCTGGTCAGCGACGTGACCCGCGCCATCGAGGAGCGCCGCACCATCCTGTTCACCTCCGTGGGCGCCAGCGGCCGCATGGCCCTGCAATTGGATTCCACCTGGCGCAAGTTTTGGATGGATTTGATTCAGAAGATTCCCCAGCGCGCTCATGAATGGCTGGAAATTGCCGAGCTATCCACCAGCCACATGACCGGCGGCGACCGCGCCTGCGTGCGCTCTGTGGAAAACTTTGAAGATTACCAGACTTTCGGCGCGCAGCAGGTGATCGATGATAAGGTGGGCCCCGGCGACGTGGTGTTCGCTTTGGCGGAGTGCGGCCTGTCCTCCTCCATCATTGGCGCGGCGATCGAGGCCGGCAAGCAGGGATGCAGCACCTACTACCTGTACTGCAACCCCAAGGAAGTGCTGTGCCAGGTGCTGGAGCGTGCCCGCAAGGTATTCGCCTGCCAGGAGCTGGTGTTCATGCCTCTGTACGTAGGCAACATGGCGGTGGCTGGTTCCACCCGCATGCAGGTGACCACCGTGGAGCTGCTGGTGGCAGGCGCGGCGCTGGAGCTGGGCGCTTACCAGTGGATGAAGGCCCACATGAACGCCGACGAGCTGGAGGCAGTCGGCGCGGGCGTGCTGGAGCCCACCGAATATGCCCGCCAGTTCCAGAGCCTGGTAGACCAGTTATCCAGCGGTGAAGCGCTGACCGCCATGGCCAAGGCCGTTGAATACGAAGCCGCTACGTACACCCCCGGCGGTTTGATTACCTACATCACCCACGACTATTTGCAGGATATCTTCACCGATACCACCGAGCGGCAGCCTACCTTCACCCTGCCGCCCTTCCGCAAGTACAACGATACCGAAAGCCCCATCTCCTGGGCTTATGCCAAGGATCCCCTGTATCCCTCCAGCGTGGCCTGGCAGCACATCATCCGCCGCCCCATTAAAGGACTGGACTGGACGAAGGAGGACTACATCCGCATGGGCGCGGCGCAGTCCATCATTGACAATCCGCCCGCTGTGGGCAGCGAGGAGCTCTCCTACTACCACATCGGGAACGAGCACGACGAAAGCCGTTACAGCCAGCATCCTGCCCATCTGGTGTGCGTGGATATCGACGGCACCAGCGCCCACAACGGCGTGTATGAATGGTATCAGAAGGAACTGCCCAATTTTGACGGCGGCCTGGTGCTGCGCATGGGCGATATTCCCGCTGAAAAACTGGATGAAAACGAGCTGCGCGTGCCTGTGAAGCTGCCCCACACCATCATGGAGCTGATGCCCCATGTGATGGTGAAGCTGGCCTTCAATCTGCTGTCCACCGCCACCATGGCCAAGATGGGCCGTGTGTGGAGCAACTGGATGATTCAGGTGCTGCCCACCAACAAGAAACTGATCGACCGCTCTACCCGCATCATCGCCGAGTTGGCGGGCATTTCCTATGAGCAGGCCTGCGAGGAATTTTTCAAGTCCTACCTGAGCCGCCCCAAGGATCAGGAATACCGGGAAAGCTACGTGGTGGAAACCCTGCGCCGCCTGGGCGTTGAAATGGAATAAGGCGTTGTTGCCTGGAGGCAAAAGTTTCCAGAACTGCTTCGCCGGCGGCCTTCCAAAAATCGGCCGCGTATCAGCGTGGCCGATTCAGACCGCCTGAAAAGCTCGCCTGACGACGATCTTTTCAGACGAGAGACGCGCTTTGCCCACTCGCCGGCGGCTGGCTGGGCGGTAAAAAAAGCCTTGCTGCGCAAGACTCAGGCCGCTGACAAAGTGGAGGTGCAGGAGGCAGTGCCTCCTGCCGGGGTTTTAGGGGCGGAGCCCTAAGCCTTATGCCGCAGCACTTTCCCCGTGAACCGGCAAAGCGCTGCTTCCGGGCGATGGCGGCCAATCAGGAACTTTTCGACACTCTGAGCCTTGCTGCGCAAGACTGCCGAACCCAGAGATGTGTACGTCGGGTTCGGAATGAAAAGCGGAGAGCTGTGGCCCTCCGATACCATCCGGGGTTTTTCGACAGTCAGAATCGGCC
>CAKTUS010000048.1 GCA_934621485.1 uncultured Clostridia bacterium | reverse complement strand
TCGGCTGCCTTGCGCAGCAAGGCTACGCTCTTTATCGCCCGGCGAGCCGCAGGCGAGCAGGTAAAGAGCGCTTTTGTGACGGCCTGAAGGGCGGAGCCCTAAGCCTTATGCCGCAGCGCTTTCCCCGCGAACCAGCGAAGCGCTGCTTCCGGGCGGCGGCGGCCGATCATGGGTTTTCGGCAGTCTGAGCATTAACGCCCTTGACTTTTGAATGCATTTGTACGATAATAAGGCTAACAAACGTTCGTTAGGTGGTGAGCGAATGAAACGGGACGATACAAAGCAACGAATTCTGGAGCAAGCGCTGAACTTGTTTTCCACACAAGGCTACGATTCCGTCAGCGTGGGCGAAATTGCCAGGGCCGTCGGCATCAAAGCGCCCTCTCTTTACAATCATTTTCCCGGCAAGCAGGCCATTTTTGACGGCATTGTGGAGAGCGTGGCGGCGCAATATGAGGCGGACACCGGAAAAATTGACATTCATGTGCAGAATGTAACGCAGGATATTCCCGCTTTTGCAGAAATAACGGAGGAAGCCCTCTTTGAAAAAGTGCGCCAGATTTTCGAGTACTCCCTGCACAACGAGACGGTCAGCCGTTTTCGGCGGATGATGACCATTGAGCAGTTTCGTTCGCCGGAGTTGGCGGCGCTGTACTCTAAGCGCTATGTCGACCGCATGATGGACTACCATGCCGGCATTTTTCGCGCATTGATCGCTTCCGGCGAAATTCGGGCCGAAGACGCAAGCGCCCTGGCGATGATGTATGTGGCTCCCGTTCTGTCGCTCATTGGCGTCTGCGACCGCCAGCCCGACAGAGAAGCCGAGTGCGTCGAAAAGCTTCGCCTTCATGTGCACGCCTTTTTCCGCATGGTTCACACAAAGGAGCCGTCGTGACGACCCTGAAACAGGCCCGCATACGAACCCGGTTGCGGCAGGAAGCGGCGTTCCGCAAAGCCGTAGCCCGCAAATCGTTTTTCAAAGCAGAGCGGCAGAAGGCACCCGGGGGGTTGCCTCCTTCCGCCTTGCCAAGCCGCTTTTTCCGCAATAGCCCTGCGGGCAGGGCTGAACGCAGCGGAACCCATACCACAAGTCTTGGTCAGAAAAGAGGAAGGTTATGAAAAAGTCATTTGTTCAAAAGCTGGGGTTGCTCGGCGTCGTCAGCCTGCTGTCCTACACAGCGGCGGTTCTTTTTTCCCCGCTTGCCTATCCGGGATATAACTGGATGGCGCAGGCGGTTAGCGACCTAAGCGCGGCCAACGCGCCGTCGCTGGCGCTGTGGAACCGGCTGAGCGCTCTGTACAACACCTGCGAGGTTGTCTGCGCAACGGTTGTCTGCATTGCCATGCAGGGGCAAAAAACCAAAACGCTGCGCACCGGCATTGGGCTGTTTGCCATCATGGAGTGGGTTTCCGCCATCGGGTACCGAATGTTTCCGCTCAGCGACAGCGGCTATGCCGGAACGTTTCAGGATGTAATGCACATGGCGGTTACCGCCGTTGTAGTGCTGCTGTCCATTGTATCGTTAACGGTTATCATTGTTGCCGGGGCCAGAAGCCGGGACTGCCGCTCCTATGGCGTGTGCGCCGGGGTCGCTCTTGGCATGATGCTTGTTGGGGCGCTGGGTATGAAGATGGTTCCTGCCGGGTACTTCGGCATTGTGGAGCGGTTCAGCGTGTTTGCGGCAACAGGCTTCAACGCGGCGCTGGGGCTTCATTTGTTTTGTACGCCCGCCGACGCGCCATCCCAATCAGGGCGTCCGGAAAGCGGAAGCGCAGAAGGCAAAGCGGCAGCTCAACCGTGGAGAGGGCGGCGGCTGTAGCCTTGTTTCGCGTGCCGCAAGCGGCTCGCTGCCGTAGGGTTTTGGGGGCCTGCCATGGCTCTTTTCCTGCAAACCGACTGTAGCCATGTTCGCAGGCGCGCCAACTACAATCCGCGCAAGCCCCCTTTCCCCCCATTGCCCAACCGAACGTCTGATTTCCCAGGCCTGCGAGCGGGAAAAGCGGCGCGCTTCCGCTCCGGCCAAACAGGAACACACTTAAAGATGAAGGAGAAAAATCAAAATGTCCGAAAACCATGTTATCATTCGCCTTGAAACAGAGGCAGATTACCGAAATACCGAAAACCTGACGCGCGAGGCGTTCTGGAATGTGTACCGTCCCGGCTGCATGGAGCACTATGTGCTGCATTGCTATCGGAACGACCCGGCCTTTGTTCCGGAATTGGACCTGGTGATGGAGCTGGATGGAGAACTGATCGGGCAGGTTATCTATGTGCGCTCGGAGATCGTGTGCGACGACGGACGAAAGCTGCCGATCATGACGTTCGGCCCCATCGGCATTGCGCCCAAATACAAGCGTCAGGGCTACGGAAAACGCCTGCTGGATGCATCCATGGAAAAGGCCAAGGAAATGGGCGCAGGCGCGCTGGCTATCACCGGCAACATTCTCTTCTACGGCAAATCCGGTTTTGAAGTAGCCAAAACAAAGGGCGTCCGCTATGCCGACGACCCGGATGCAAGCTACTTCCTCATCAAAGAGTTGACGCCCGGATTTCTAAGCGGCGTTTCCGGCGTCTATCACGACCCGCAGGGATACTTTGTCTGCGAACAAAATCCGGAAGCTTTTGCGCAATATGAAGCCACCTTCCCGCCAAAACAAAAGCTCAAGCTGCCTGGGCAGCTATTCTGAAAACAGGAGCGAACGCATATGACCGAAAAAATCTATCCCCGCACCGGGGACAAGGAAACCGTCTATTTGAAAAACGTGGTGACCGGCCCCAATATCCAGGTGGGCGACTACACCATGTATCACGATTTTGTCCATGATCCGCGCGATTTTGAAAAAAACCAGGTTCTCTATCATTATCCCATTAACGGAGACAAGCTGAAAATCGGCAAGTTTTGCTCCATCGCCTGCGGCGCAACATTTCTGTTCACCAGCGCCAATCACACGCTGCGTTCGCTTTCCACCTATCCGTTTCCCATCTTTTTTGAAGAATGGGGCCTGGATAAAAAGGGCATTCGGAGCGCTTGGGACAACAAGGGCGATATCGTAATTGGAAATGATGTTTGGATTGGCTACCAGGCGGTGATTCTTTCCGGCGTAACCGTTGGCGACGGGGCCATCATCGGCACAAGGGCCCTGGTCACCAAAGATGTGCCGCCCTATACCATCGTGGGCGGCGTTCCGGCAAAGCCTATCCGAAAGCGTTTCGACCAGGCAACCATCGCGCAGTTGGAAGCGCTGCGCTGGTGGGACTGGGACGCGGAGAAAATCCGGCGCAATCTTCCCGCTATTCAATCGGGCCATGTTTCCGCCCTTGCGGCGCTGTGATTCCGGAGGAGAAACGCGTGCGGCGTTGATTGCATATTCCCCAGGGTTTCTTTGACAAGTGGTATCGGAGGGCGGCCGCCCTCCGATTTTTCATTTGCGAAACCGACGTACACGCCGCCGGATTCTCGAAAAATCCCTGATTGGCCGCCATCGCCTGAAAGCAGCGCTTCGCTGGTTCGCGGGGAAAGCGCTGCGGCATAAGGCTTAGGGGCTCCGCCCCTAAAATCCCGGCAGGAGGCAGCGCCTCCTGCACCTCCACTTTTTCAGCACCCTGAAAGCTCGCCGTCAGGCGATCTTTTGTGACGGCCTGACGTCATGCTTTTCTTAGCGAAAGCATGGCGTTTTGGCGTGCGCAGCCGTTTTTGTCGATTTTGTGATGAATCTGTAAACAATCCTGCTATGAAAAGCGTGTTTTGTCATTGATGGTTCCATTTTGCTGCAAATCAGCCGTTTTCCTGTTTTGGATGCTGGCGCTTTGGCGGCAGTTATGGTATAATGCAGGCTGTATTTTTGTGCCGACAGGAGGCTTGCCCATGTTTGGAAAAATGATGAACCGCTTTTATTACGGAAAAAGCGGCCAGGGTGATTTTTCAAAGGAGGATCTTCCCCAAACCCGCTGGCAGTTGTTTTGGGAAATGCTGAAGGTGCGCTTTTCCGCGCTGTTCCGCTTGAATCTCATCTATGTGACAGCCTGGATTCCAGCCATCATCGTCATCGGCCGCGGGCTTTTGCTGGCCTATTCCGGCCTGGTGGGCATGGCGGATATCAACGCCCAGCTGACCGCCGGCGAGATAGCCGCCGAGGCTGCCCAGGAACAGCTGGGCACGTTCACCGGCTACTTCCAGTCGCTGGCGCTGCAAACCCTGCTGCTTTTGGTGCCGGCGTTGGCCATTACCGGTCCTTTTACAGCCGGTCTGGCCTACGTAACCCGCAATTGGGCCCGTGATGAACACGCCTTTCTGTGGACCGATTACCGGGACGCTGTGAAGGGCAACTGGAAACAGGGACTTCTCACCAGCTTCATCACCGGTCTGGTGCCTCTGCTTCTGTATGTATGCAACGTTTTTTACGGCGACATGGCCAAACAAAGCTGGCTGTTTGCCATTCCGCAGGGGCTTTGCATTGTGGCGGGCATTTTGTGGCTGTGTTCGCTTACGTACATGTATCCCCAAATGGTTACCTACAAGCTGACCTTTGGCAACCTGGTGCGCAACAGCCTGATTATGACCATCGGCCGCCTGCCCCAAACCGTGGGCCTGAAGCTGCTGTCCCTGCTGCCGGCGGCAGTGTGCGCGGCGGTCTCGTTCCTGACGCCCTACTTTCAGTATGCCGTCATGGTATACGGCGCGTATTACCTGCTGATTGGCTTTGCCCTGAGCCGTTTTGTGGCCGCCAGCTACTCCAACGCCGTGTTTGACCGGTACCTGAACCCCAAAATTGAGGGCGCTCAGGTAAACCGGGGCCTGTACGTGGAGGAGGACGACGAGGAGGAGGGCGACCAGCCCGTGCCGCCCCAGGACTAAGCGCATGAGGAACGGCCAAAACAACCACCCTATTCCCGAAACAAGGGAGGTGGCTGCCAATGGCCAAAAAGGAAACCCTCATTACCGGAGCGGCCCGCCGGGCTGCGTTTACGGCCCTGACGTGCCAGGAGCGCCTGAAGTATGAAATTGCCAAAGAACTGGGGCTGCTGCCCCGGGTGCGCCAGGTGGGCTGGGCCGGGCTTACCGCCAAGGAAACCGGCCGAATCGGGGGGCTGATGCACCGCCGCAAAAGCGGCGCGGAGGATTCCACCCCCTAAACAAAAGCCATAAAGGAGCGAACAAAAGCATGTATACCGCCTTTGCATCCGTTTACGATCGCCTGATGGCGGATGTGGACTATACCGGTTGGGCGCGGTTTTACCACACCCTGATGCAGCAATACGGCCTGGAGCGCGGCAAGGTGTGCGAGTGTGCCTGCGGCACGGGCTCCATCACCATTGAGCTCAGCCGTCTGGGCTACCAGATGACCGGGGTGGATCTCTCGCCGGACATGCTGTTTGAGGCGTCTCAGAAGGCTCGCAAAAGCGGCGCCATGATTCCCTTTGTGCGTCAGGATATGCGCACCCTGCACCTGCACCGGCCTATGGACGCGGTGCTGTGTACCAATGACGGCGTCAACTATCTCAAGGACCCGGCGGAGCTGGCCACCTTCTTTGGCGCAGCCTATGGCACCGTTCGGGAGGGCGGCGTGTTTCTGATGGACCTGAGCACCCCCTGGAAGCTGGAAAACGTGCTGGGCGATCACTTCATTGGCGATGAAACGCCGGATATCGCCTATCTGTGGCAAAACCGCTGGCACCCCGCCCACAGCTACGTGGAACTGAACCTGGCCATTTTTGTGCGCCAGCAGGATGAAACCTATCTGCGCATCGGCGAGCACCAGCGTCAATACGCCCACAGCGCTGCGCAGCTAACCGATACGCTGCGCGGCGTGGGCTTTGAAGACATCCGCCTTTTCGGCGACAAAAAGCTCAGCGCTCCCGGTCCCCAGGAGCTGCGCTGGTTCCTGGCCGCCCGCAAGCCGCTGAGCCCTACAGGAGAGGAAGAAAATTCATGATGAATGCCAAGGACCAAATGCTGCATATTACCCTGATGGACGGCATGGTGCGCGGCCTGCTGATGACCGCCGTAAACACCGTTTCTCAGGCCGCCGCCATTCACCATACCAGTCCCGTGGCCACCGCCGCCCTGGGCCGCACCCTGATGGGAACCTCCATGATGGGGGCCATGCTCAAGGGAGATGAAACCAGCGTAACCGTCACCATCGACGGCGGCGGCCCTCTGGGCCGCATCATGTGCGTGGCGGACCACGACAGTGTGCGCGGCTGCGTGGACGTGCCCAACGTGGAGCTGCCCCTGCGGCCGGACGGCAAACTGGCCGTTGGCATGGCCGTAGGTCACGACGGTCGCATGACCGTGGTGCGCGACCTGGGCATGAAAAGCCCCTATGTGGGCCAAACCGCCCTTTTCAGCGGCGAAATTGCCGAGGACTTTGCCGCCTATTACGTGCAAAGCGAGCAAAAGCCCACCCTGCAAAGCCTGGGCGTTTTGGTCAACGGCGACGTGGTTTTGTCTGCGGGAGGCGTGCTGCTTCAGCCCATGCCGGACTGCCCCGACGCCGTTATCAGCGAATTGGAGCTGCGCAGCCCCCTGATGGCCGACATCAGCCGGGAGCTGTGCTATGACCCCATGACCACCCTGATGGAAAAGTGGTTTGACGGCCTGAAGCCCGTGGTGCTGGAAACCCAGGACTGGCAGTACCGCTGCCCCTGCTCCCGCAGCCGCATGGAAAAAAGCCTCATCGCCCTGGGCCGTGTGGAGCTTACCCGCATGATTCAGGACGAGCAGGAGGGCGCGGAGCTCACCTGTCACTTCTGCAAAAAAACCGAGCGTTTTACCCAGGAAGACCTTGCCCGCCTGCTGGAGCAGGCCACCCGGAAATAACGGGAAGGAGACAGAATGACCAACATCCTGCTCACCGATTCCTTCGACCGCCCGGCCGCCTACTGGCTGCGCCGGGCGGAAAAGCACCGCCAGAAGGGCGATTTGATTCGCGCGGCGGTGCTGGAGCGTCATGCCGCCCGCACCAATCCCGGCAGCGACGCGGCCTTGGCCCGCTACGCCCAAACCCTGCGAGAGCTGCATTGTTATGAGGCCAGCAACCGGGAGGCCTTCGCCGCCCTGGCCCAAAAGCCGGACCGCCGCTACCTGTACGGCCTGATCGCTCAAAACCTGATGGCCATGGGGCGAACCGGCGAGGGTCTGGACGCCGCGTCTCTGTATACCTCCGGCGAGTACGAAGCCGTCCCCGCCTGGAACGATGACGTATACGACCTGCAAACGGCGTGGTATCCCACTCCGCCCAGGCGAAAGGCGCGCCTGGAGGGGCTCCTGCACATGGCCGCCCTGCGCCTTGCCCGGGGCGACAACGCCGGCGCAAGGCGTTTTCTGAACCGCGCCCTGCAAAAGCCCTTTCAGGGGCCCTGCGCCCGCCGGGATGAACTGATGGCCCTGTGGCACGAAGGACAGCGACACCCCGAAAAAGCCCGGGAGCTCATGCAGCGGGCCGTGGCTCTGGAAAGCCGCAATTCGCGGCTGCTGTGTTCCGCCGCCTGCCTGTTTCACCGGCTGGGGGATGAAAAGGCCGCCAAAGAGCTGTTGCTGAAAGCGGCCGTGCATGCAAACGGCCCCTCCGACGAGCTAACGGTATGCCTGGCCAGCGACCTGACCCAGCTGCCGGGCGTAGCCTACGCTATGCTGAACCGCGCCCTGCGCCGCCAAGCAGACCGTTATCCGGTGTGCTTTCACCTGTGCGTATGCCATTTGCGCATGGGCCAATTGGAGCAGGCCGCCCGCTGCTTAAACCTGTGCCGCCAGATTGACCCGGACGACGTGTCCGGCCAATGGCTGGCGCAGCTGGTGGAGGAACTGGCCCGCAAAGGAGCCTCCCCCGAGGAAGTGAAAAGCGCCTCTCAGGGAGCCGCCTATTACGGAGCGCCCTGCGCCCCGGCCCTGGAATTTGCCCTGCTGCCTGTGGCCGAGCTGCTGGCGCAAGGCCCCCAGGCCCTGGCTGACGCGCTGTCGTCCCGTCCGTCCATCCGGCGTTTTTTCCTATATGCTCTGCTTGCTCCCATGGAATGGCCCGTTCGTCTTTTGCCTCAGGTTTGCCGGTGCATGCCCGCCCGGGAAGCGGAAGCCCTGCTGCGGGAAATTTTGCTGCAAGCCGACGTTTCCGCCAAGACCGTGGCGCTGGAGCAGCTATGCGCGCTGGGTGCGCCCACGCCCTATCTGGTGCGCCGGGAGGGACGCATTTTCTGCGTGGATCCTTCTCAGCCGCCGCCTGCGGCGCCCACCTTTTGCCAGCGTTTTCTCACCCGAAGGCTTCGTCAGGCGACGCGGCTCTGTCCCGAGGAAGGTTTTCTTCCATGGGCTTTGGAGCAGGCGCACCGCATGAGCCGTAACCAGCGTCTCCGCCTGGCGGCCGACGCGGCGCGCATCTGGCCGCTGGCTCTGGCGCTGCGCTATCAGGCCCTGCGCGGCCTGGGACCTGTGGCTATCGATATTCGTACGCTGAATAACACCCGCGCCAGGGAGCTGCGCCGCGCCCTGCATTGTTTACGAACGCTTACACCCAAGGAGGCTATGCATCATGAAAATCATTGATTTTGACGCCCGTTTTTCCGCCGTGCTGGGTGACTGGATTGAAAAAAACCGCGCCCGTTTTCGCCGTCCCGAGGACATGGAGGACGAGGTGCCCGACGTGTACCTGAAATTTCTCAACACGCCGGCGGACTGGCTGGATGGCAAAACCCCCGGCGAATACTTTGACCAGTTCGACGACAGCCAGGCGCTGTGCAGCCTGGTGTGCGACTACATCCGGGAAGGCGTGCCCGTGCCCGATCCGCTGCTGGACCGGCTGGCGGAGCTGGCGGACGAGCCCGTGCTTTTGAAGCTGGCTCTGAACAAGGACGCTCCCTGCGAGGCCCGCATGGCGGCTATCGAACTGCTGCGTCAGGTGGACAGCCGCCTGCCCATGGTGGATTTCATTCGCTGGCAGGTGGAGCGCGACGAGGAGGACGACCTGCTGGACAACGCTCTGGAAAGCCTGCGTCAGATGGGCCCGGACGTGGTGCGCCCGGCCAAGGTGGCCTTCCTGGCGGCGGATGAGGAGGGCAAAGAAGCCCTGGTGGACGTGCTGGCCGATTATCCCGGCGACCAGGACGTGTTTGATTTTGCCCTGAACCAGTTCAAAACCCGCAAGGACAAGCGGGCGCTGTACGCCGGTTACCTGGCCAAGCTGGAGGACGACCACGCTCTGGAGGCCCTGCTGGATGTGGCTGAAGGGGACGATGTGTCCTACACGGACTTCATTGAAATTCGCAGCGCCATTGAGCGCCTGGGCAGCGAAGCGCCTGTGCGCGACTGGTCGCACGACCCCACCTATCGTGCCTTCAAGCGGCTTCAGCTGGAGCAAAGCCGCAAGCTGAACGGCGACGATTGATCCTTTTTTCACGGAGGCAGCATGATTACGCTACAAGAGATTAAGCAAAACGAAACCATTCGCGCCCTGGTGCGCGCCGGCAACAACTACCTGGCGGCCCTGGGCTACACCGATCACGGCCCCCGCCACCTGGGCTATGTGAGCAACACAGCCAGCGCCATTTTGCGGGAGCTGGGCTTTCCGGAGCGAGACGTGCAGCTGGCCGCCATTGCAGGCTGGGTACACGACGTGGGCAACTCGGTCAACCGGCACGACCATGGCCCCAACGGCGCGGTGCTGCTGTTTCCCATCCTGCTGGACGCGGGCATGGAGGTGAGCGACGCGGTGGAAATTATTACCGCCGTGGGCAACCATGAGGAGCAAAGCGGCTTTGTTTCCAGCGCCGTCAGCGCCGCCCTGGCCATTGCCGACAAGTCGGACGCGCACAAAAGCCGTGTCCGCAACGGCAAGCCGGATTTGAACGATCCTCATGACCGGGTGAATTTTTCCATCCAGGAGAATCGGGTAACCGTGGATAAAGAGCGCCATGTGATTCGTCAGGAATTGGAGATGGACGCCACCTCCAGCGTAATGGAGTTTTTGTCCATCTATCTGTCGCGCATCCTGATGTGCGAGCAGGCGGCCGCCTTCCTGGGCCAGCGCTTTGAACTGGTCATCAACGGCTCCCCCATCAACAACGGTTAACTGCCCTTCCCGGAAAGGAGATTCCATGATTTGTACCCATTGCGGCCATTCCATGCCGGATGGCTCTCTTACCTGCGATGTATGCGGCACCTACCTGGGCCGTTACGCCTCCTCCAGCCAGCCCGAAACCGGCGTGCGCGCCATTCGGCAGGGCCGGGTGAGCGCTTCTGCGCCCACGCTGCCTTCTCAGCAGGGCCATGTGCGGGAATACGGCGACTATGACCTGTCCGCCCTTCCGTCGGAAGGCCAGTCTCAGGCGCCCCGTATGCGTCCCGTGCGCATGCAGGAGGCCGGTTCCAGCCGGCCCGACACCCGCCGGGGCGTGCCGGTCAACAGCCGCACCCGGATTCCCAGCGTACACAGCAAGCAAGGGCGGGTTCACTCAACCCGCAGCCGCAGCACCAATTGGATGCTGATCGGCGTGATTCTGGCGTTGGTGGTCGTCATCGCCGGCGCGGGGGCGTTGGTTTACATGAAGCGGTCCGATCAGGGGCAGCGCGCCACTGCGCGCCGCAACGCCCTGAGCGCTACCGAAAGCTTTTTCGCCCTGGCGCAAAACCAGAAGGACCCGCTGGTGCAAACCGAGCGGGAGGAACTGCTGAAGCAGTGGAACAGCGTATCGCCCCAGGCTTACTGGCTGGCCGGACAGGACTATATGGACGTGGGCGACGTGGAGGCGGCTATCACCTGCTTCCGCATCGGCGACGTGGTAGATCCGGACAACTACGACGGCATGGTGCTTCTGGCCAACGCTTATGAAATGAACCTGCAGGATGAAAAGGCTGAGGAGCTTTACCTGCGCATGATTGAGGAAGTAGCCCCCTTCCGCACGGAGGCCTATACCGCCCTGATTCGCATGTATCAGGAGCAGGGGCGCGATCCCGAGGCCGCCGATATGATGCTGCTGGCCTACAACAATACCGATAAAGAGGCCTTCCGGCTGGAACGAAAGGAATACATTCCCCTGTCGCCGGAAATCAGCCTGGCGGGCGGACGCTACAATCTGAGCAAGATGGCCGACAGCATTACCCTGACCTCCCCCCAGGGGTACGACGTTTACTATACCCTGGATGAAAACGCCAAACTGCCTGAGGAAGGGGTTTTGGCAGAGGACGGCAAGCTGATTCCCGAAGAAGGCAGCGTAACCATTCGCGCGGTATGCGTCAGCGGAGACCTGGTCAGCGATCCGCTCAGCGTCAGCTACACCTTCTTCTATCCGTCGCCCCCTTCGCCCAAAACCAATCTGGCGCCCGGAACCTATAAGAAGCAGTACTCCGTCAGCCTGCGCCCCGGCGACATGAACGATGAAACCCTGACCAAAAAAGAAATTGCGGAAATGGAGAGCCATTATGAGTACTACTACACGCTGGACGGCTCCACACCCACTGTGGAATCCAGCCCCAAGTACGATGGCAACCCCATTCTCCTGCCTTCCGGCCGGGTCACCTTCAAGGCCATCTGCGTCAATCAGTACGGCAAAACCAGCTCTGCCCGCGAGGTGAGCTATAAGTTCACTTTTAAGCCGGATCCTCAGAAAATCTATTCCGAAACCGATACCTTCGAGGGCTTCACGCTGAACAAAACCTCTCTGGACGAGTTTGTCTCTGCCTTTGGCCAGCCCACGGAAACCATCGACACCACCTACCTGAGCCTGAGCGACGCCTGCCACCACCTGTCCTACGACTGGGGCTACGCCGTGTTTGTGCTGAACGGCAGCAACTGGGAGCTGGTGCGCATCGACATGAACCGTCAAATCGCCACCCCGCCCCGGGGCGTTGGCTTTGGCAGCACGGAAAGCGAAGTCACCGGCGCATACCGGGATTGCACTCAGCCGGAGGGCGGCGATGGCACACGCGGCCTGTATTATGACTATCCTCGGGTTGGGCAGGTGCTGATTGCCGACGACGGCACGCGCTACATTCAGTACACCCTGTCTACCGCCGCCAGCAACACCTGGGTGCTGCAATACTGGCTGCATAACGGCAAGGTGAACCGCATCGTGCATTATTACCAGCCGTAAAAAGCATCCGCCAACAAAAAGAAAGGGCCGCCCGCTTGAGTATGGCCGCCCCACTCCGTCCCCAAAGGCTTGTCCCGGCGGCAAGCTTTTGGGGACGCATCGGTAAAGAAAAAGTCTCGTTCATAAAAGGCTGTCAAAATCGGCGGCCGCCAACTCCTTCGTTTTTCATCGTTCTGACGAGACGCAAGCTCGTATTGGCCACAAAGAGGACAGAGAAAGCGCCGTAAGAAAAAAGTCAGCCCAAAGCACAAATCCGAACAAATGAAGCCCGCCTGAGAACAGGGCTTCTCTTTTTGTGTTCACTTCTTTCATGTTCAAAACTTTTGGACCAGTGCAACTGCCTCAGCTTTTGAAAAAGGAAAGGCGCAGGAGACGGGCTTCACAGGCGAAGCCGCCACAGTCCCCACCTGCGGGTGGATGCGAAACAAGGGAGGACTACGGCCGTTGTCCTCCCCCACGTTTGAGCACCCTGCTCTCTGCCTCTCGCTTTTGGAACATTCTGGGCCGGCGGCTTTCAAGGCTGCCGGGCAGCAAAGAACGAACGGCTCTCCCCACAGGGTTGGATCGCCAACGGCGAAGCGCTGCGGCCGTTTGCGAACAGTCGCCCTTGATGGACCCGCGAAGCATCTGTACAAATGTCTCTTTTGGGCAGTTCTTGCCGGTAGCAGGCCCTTATCGGAGCAAATCAGCCCGGTGGGTTTGCCCTCCGGGTTCCTTCCAGCACCAGCAGCGTTCCCAGGGCGGCTACAGCCATGATATCGCGGCTGTAGCACACCGTGCCCAGGGCGGCTGTCGCCAGCAGGCTTATCGCCATCACGCAAAGCTGGGCCCGCTCCGGCGATCGGCAAACGCCCTGCAACGCGCCCCGGCCCATGGCAAACATCATTGCGCCAAACAGCGCCGTGCCCAGCAGCCCTAAGCCGCTGAGCAAATCCAGCAGATCGCTGTGCTGGCTCAGCAGGGCTTCGCCCCCCAGCAAACGCCCCACCAGCGGAGACCGGCGAAAGCCCTCCAGCGCCGTCAGGTAATAGCTCATACGGGAATCAGCGCTCAGAACGCCGCCTTCCATCGCGGCTTGCAGCTGCTCCAGGCTAAAGGCAAAATGGTCCAGCCCCAAACGGCTGCACAAGCCCGCGCCCAGCCCAATCAGCGGCTTACGAAGCGCCAGCGCCAATAGCAGGGGAACAAGGCCGATCAGCAGCGAGCCGCCCAGCTTCAGCTTTCCCCGGGAAAGGCAGCGCGCCAAAGCGGCCAAAGCCTCCGCCGCCAGAATCGCCGCAGCAAAGACCAAAGCATAGGTGTACTGCGAAAGCGCAATCATCACGGTCTGCGCGCAAAGCAGCGCCGTATACCCTGTCCGGGCCCAGCCCCGGCTTCGCATTATGCCGATGCAGGTAAGCGGCAAGGCCGCCACAGAGGCATAGATGAAATCATAGCCGCCAATGTTGCGCAGCATCAGTTCCTTCAAATAGGCGTCCCGTCCCTCGCCCCCATAACCGAGAGAGCGGGAATAGGCGTACACCTTGCCGCCCCGCAGCATGCCCTGAATCAGCCAGCCGATGGTGGTCAGGGTGGTAACGGTGACGGCAGCCAGCAGCACCCACTTCATCCAGCGCCAGGCGCGAGCGTCTCTCCGCTGGCGCACATGGCCTGCAAACACCAATGGGAACCAGAACATGGCCTGCTGCACGTAATAACCCCAGAAGTTGTCGCCGCCCCGGTTTAGAAAACGGCGCAGCACCAGCGGCGCAGCCGCCGCACACAGCGCCCGCAGCAACAGTCTCGGCCAGACGGTTTTCAGGTACTGGGCGTCCATCAGCACGCCCAGGCCAAACAGCGCTACGCAAAACACGCCGCTGGCCGCCCGGCCAGTGGTTTGCACAGCGGGCAACAGCAGCCACAGAAGATACAGCAAAATGGAAGCGTTTTGCACTTTGACGCCCCACAAAGACAACCTGTTCATGCCAGCTTTCAGCCCTTTCCTTCGTGGTCGGCCCGGCGGGGAATCAAGGCCAGCTGGGAGCCGCAGCCAATGCCCAGCGCAATCATCAAAATGCTGGCCATGGTGGAAGCGGCAATGGCCAGCCCCGCGCCGGTCTGTCCCTGCGCCACCGTGCTCATGGCCCGATACAGCCCCAGGCCGGGCACCAGCGGCAAAATGGCGATGGTAACAAAAATGGTGGCTATCATTTTCAGTTTTCGAGCCGCCAGCTGAGCGCCTACCGCAGCGATAAACGCCCCCAGGAACATGGATACCGCATTGGGCGCGCCCAATTGCAGCGCCAGCCAGCTGGCCGTGTAGCCCAGACCGCCCAGCACGCCGCCCCAATAAATGGCCTTGCCCGGCGCGTACAAAAGCGCGCCGAAACTGGCGCCCGCCATCAGGCTGCTGAAAAAAACCACCAGCGTTTGCAGCGCCAGGGGCGAAGGCGCCGCCGCAGGCACAGCCGGGCTGGCCAACCCTGTAAAGCGGAACAAATGCGTACCAATCAACGCGCCGCCGGCCACCAGCGCGGCCACCATCACCGCCCGGGCCGCATGGGCCACGCCGGACATCATGTCGCCCCGCAGAATATCCTGCACGGCATTGGTCATGCTCAGGCCCGGCACCAGGGGCATGATGGCGGCTGCAATCATGGCGTCAGGCGTGCCCAGACCCGTGGCCGCATGAAACCACAGCGGAATCAGCGCGCAAAAAACGCTGCCCATCAGCGACCCGGCAATCCCTGCGCGCCGCCACAGCAGGGGCACCAGCTGAGTGATGGCCGCGCACAGGCCGCCCACAAGCGAATCCAGCAGCCCTCCGCCGAACATAACCGCAAAGCCGGCGGCAGTTACAAAAGCCATGAGCGGCTCATACCAGGCCGGCTTTTGCGCATCCAGGTTTGCCGCCTCCTCCAGGGCGCACAGCAGCGCCTGCGGCTCCATGCTGCCCTGCGCCAGCTGGCGGCTGATCTGGTTTACCCGGTCCACCCGCCGCAGATGCGTGCCCCGCAGATGGATGCGGGTTACCGACGTGCTTTGCTCCTCGTTTTCATCGGCATAGGAAATAAACAGGCCGCTGGGTACGGCAAACACACCCGCGTCGTGAAGGCCCAGTGCCTTGGCCATTCGAAGCACCGTATCCTCGGCGCGATAGGTTTCTCCGCCGTTTTCCAGAATAATTCGCCCCGCCATTCGCAAGGCGCGCATACGCCAAGCCGCAGCCATAGCTTTCCCCTTTTTTAGTCGATGCTTTCGCCGTTATCCAGCTTTTTGAGCATATCCACCCGGCGGGCATGACGGCCCCCCTCAAAGGGCGTGGCGAGCCAGATACGCACAATATCCTTGGCCAGTTCGCTGCCCACAACCCGGGAGCCCAGGGACAGCATGTTCGCGTCGTTGTGCTGCCGGCTCATTTTGGCAGAATAGGTGTCTGAACAGATAACGCAGCGGATGCCCTTTACCTTGCTGGCGGCGATGCCGATGCCAACGCCTGTGCCGCACAAAAGAATCCCGCGCTCACACAAGCCGTCGGCCACCGCGCGAGCGGCCTTTACGCCGTATATCGGATAATCCACACTATCGTGGGAATAGGTTCCCAAATCCTTGTACTCCAGTCCCAGCTCGTCCAGCACTTCGATAACGGCGGGCTTCAAATCGATTCCGGCATGGTCACAGGCAATGGCAATCATGAGAAAATCCTCCTTCAGCGTTTCCAACATCGTTTCATTATATCATGGTTCCGGCGCTCATGCCAGAGGGATACGCTCCAGGTCGTCCGGCACATGCAAATCACCGTGATAATACTGCCGGCCCTCCTGGCTGTAGCGCTCCTTGCGCCGGGGCAGGGTTCGGTCCTCGGTATGCCACAGCACAAGATGAGGAATTTGTAGCCGCTGCGCCAGTTCGCTGGCTTCCTTCACCGTAGAGTGATGCTTTTCATAGGGCTTAAACCGCTCCCGGTCGCCATACAGGCAGAACGCCTCGCACAGCAGCCAGTCCGCGCCCCGCACATAGGCTTCGCAGTCCGGGTTGTAGGGCTCGTCCCCCAGGCAGCACAGCATGCGGCCGTCTTCCAGTCGGGCGGTAAAGCCAAACTGCTTCATTTTGGTGGATAAAATATCAAAAAAGGTTACCTGCCGCCCTGCCACAGCGACGGTAAAACCGTCGGCAATGTCATGCAGCACAATGTCCCGGCCGATATGGCTGTACATCTTTTTTTGCAGCATCAGGGTGCACATGGCGGTCAGACCTGCGCCTACCTCATGGTCGCAATAGATGTGAAGCTGTCCCTGATACTCGCCCGTATTCATGCGGGTGGAAATCATGCGGATGACCCACACCACGCCCATGAGGTGGTCGGTATGAGCATGCGTGATGATGAGATGGTGAATCTGGTTCCAAGCAATTTCCGCCCTTTCCAGCTGCGCCATGATGCCGTTGCCGCCGCCTGCGTCGCACAGAATCAGCCCGTCCCGGCCTTGCAGGGCAAAGCAGGTATTGTAGCAGCGGGTAGCGTTGGCGTTGCCGGTTCCCAAAACAATCAGTTCGTCCATATCAAAAGCCTCCTCGTTCGGTCGCTTTATTATAGCAAAGAGCCTCCGGGCGGGCAAGGCTTTGGCAAAAGGCTCAGCAGAATCCAGAAGGGATAGTCAACAAACAGATAACGCCCCTGGGTTTCCAGCAAAGTGTAGGCCGCCAAATAGCCCAGCAGGCACACCGCCAGCAGCCAGGCTCCCAAACCCGCTTTTCCCCTTCCCTGCCAAAAGCACGGCAACTGCCGCAGCGCGCGCAGAATCACCGGCAGCATGCCCAGATACAGCAGCGCCATCAGCCAAGTAAAGGGCGCGGCCAGCACCTGCATGCCATCCGGTACCAGAAAGGGATTGTACAGGTCAAACACATTCAAAAACAGCTTGACGCCCCATAGGGGCAGCAGCTTCAGCCCAAGGCGCTCCTTCAGCGCCTGGCGAATCGCCTCCGCGCCTTCCAACGCTGCGTCCGATGCGTTCCAGCGGCCCAGGCTTTCCGGGTTGCACCCCACCAGCAGCTTGTAATCCAAGTGACTCTGGCGGATGGAACCGCTTATCAGCCCCGTTTTCAGCAGCCAGGCGTCCGCCGCCCAAATCAGGGCCCAATAGCTCAGGACGCAGCCCAGCGCGCACAGCAGCATCCGCCTCCGCTTTTGGGGAAAGGCCGCGGCAAAGCCAATGCAGCAAAGCCCGCAGGCCAGTACCGCTACCGTAGCCTCGGGGCGCAGCAGCTGGGACAGCGCCAGGCAAGCGCCCGCCGCAGGCGAAAGGGCCGGCTTTTCCGTTACCAGCAGCCACAGCCCCAGCCACAAAAACAGCATGGCCGGGTGCTGGTTGGTCAGCGTAGGGGCATACAGCACTCCGGCAGGCAGCGCCGCCCACAGGCATCCAGCCAGAAAGCCCCGCTTCCGGCTGCGGCACACCTTTTCACCCACCAGGGCCAGCAGCACGCACACGCCGCTCTGGCACAGCGCGCCGATCACCTGAAGGGCGCGGGCGTCTCCATGGAACAGGCGCAGGACAACTCCCTCCAGCAGCACAAAGGGCATCAGCACCGGCCACTGGCTTTCCAGATAAGGGCCGGGATGCACCGTGCCCCACTGGGCAAACGGCACGGCGGCATACTGCCGGGCGCACTGCTCATACAGGGCAAAATCGCTTTGAGGCGAAACCGGCCAAAACCGAAGGGCCGTCAGCCGAAGCCACAGGGCCAGGGCAAACAGCAGCCACAGGGCCCGTCGGGGAACCTCATTACGCAAACGCCGCGGCAGATACAGAGCCGCCAGCGCCAACACAACCGTTTCAACAGCCAGCATGACCGGTTTCTCCTTTTCTCCTTTTTTTCAGCAGTTATCATACCACAGCGAAGCGCGCGCCACAACGCCCGCATTGACTTTCCGGCTCAAACAGGCTATGATAAAGATGCTTGATGAAAAATTTGCCTTTTTATGATTGCTTACGGATTTATCAAGGAGGAACGTTGTCATGAAAATTGCCGTTGCAGGCGTTGGGTATGTGGGCCTGTCGCTGGCTGTGCTTTTGTCTCAGCATCACGATGTGACCGCCGTGGACGTAGTGGCCGCAAAGGTGGAAATGCTCAACCGGCGGGAGTCGCCCATTCAAGATAAGGAAATTGAGCAGTTTCTGGCTGAAAAGCGCCTGAAC
>CAKTUS010000047.1 GCA_934621485.1 uncultured Clostridia bacterium | reverse complement strand
TTGCGACTGCACGGGCCGGCAAAAAAGAGAAGGCCAGGAGACAATGCTTTCTGCCGGGGTTTTAGGGGACGGATCCCCTAAGGCTTGTGCCGAAACGCTTTTTCTGCAAAACAGCGTAGCTTGTTCGCGGGCGCTCAGTGAGAACAACCGTCACAGGCGGTTCGCAACACGCAGGTGGGGCGCAAACAGAGAGGTCTGTGACGGTTGTCTATTTCCACGTTTGTGTTGCCGCGCCTGCATTCTCCTTTTATGTATAGCAACTGTTTTGAAAAGTTAGCGCAGATCTACCGGCAAATCGGTATCGGCAAACGGGTCGTCCTCGTTTTCCAGCAATTCCGGCCTCTTGGCCGGCGTCAGAGGAAGATCCTCAAAATCTTTCGGCGGCTCAATGATGTGAATATCCAGCAGCGTATCGCTAAAGGTGAGATTGGCAATTACGCCGGGCTTGGTGAGCGCCAATACCTCCGTTTGCGGCGTGCGGGCGCGGCGCGCAAAATCCACCGCTACCTCCGGACGGTCCTGAAAGTGCATGGGAATAAAAACGCGGGGTTTCATGGTGAGAATGAAGTGATTGGCTCCAGCGTCGTACATCATGCCCTGCCGTGGATCCACCGGGAACATGGCTACGTCGATTTTTTGGCCCTTTATAGGCTCCATGGCTTCATAGTAGGCCGTTTCCGCTGCTTCAATCTCTCGCAGGGTGCTTTCCTGCCGCCAATGCCACAGGTTCAGGTCTCCTGCATGAAAAATGCTCATGCCGTAGGCTTCTACCAGAAATGCTACGCCCAAGTCGGTGCTTTGATAGGCCTTTACCAGAATATCGCGGGTCAGCTCTTTTTCCTGCAAAGGAGCGATGCGTTTGCCCCGGGTTCCTACCGGCATGTCGCTGGAAACGATATAGGTAACCGGCAGTCCCTCGTTTTCCCAGGTGTACACAATGGGGTCCAGATGGTCCGGATGGGCGTGAGAGATAAACACAAAAATCTGTTCGAAGGATTTCAGCATTTGCGGAGTAATGCGGCCCACCTTGGGCAGGTCGCGATTTTCTCCCTCCCAGTAGTCGAAGACCAGCAGCGTGCTTCCTACCTGTACGGAGAAGCCGCTGTGATAGTGGTAGATGATTTTTAGTTGTTTGTCCATAGAAAAAGACGCCTCCATTACAAAGTCTGTCAACATACACCTGCCCCGGCTTGGTTGGGAAGCATATATGACAAAAAGATGACTCTTGAAATAGTGGCGTCAAAGGTTCAATGTCCTTAAATAATCCCGAACATTGTGGCTTACTGACGATTTAAACACGAGATGTAGTATAGCATAGTCATAATACTTTGTCAATGAAAACGCAAATTTCTGAAATACTTGACAAATAAAGCTGAAATATTCGGAAAATCCAAACAAGCAAAGAACGGTTTTGCAGGAAAGCACGAGGTTTTGTTTTCTTTTTGCGGAACCTTTCTATCGAAACTGAAGAATAAAAACCAGCTGATACGACCGGCATGATTTGGGTCTTTTGGTTCATTTTTGACTACGAATCAAAAGGTCGTGGGCTCGCAAAGCACATCCGCAGGGCATAAGGCTTTGGCGATCTTTTTGGAAAAAAGTTGGCGAAAAAACACAGTTTTCAAAATTCTGTTGAAAGCTGTGTATTATGAAAGTGTTGAAATTGTGTTTTGTACAGAAAAGTCCTTTTCGGAGCGCTCTTCAAACCGAATTGACGCCAAGCATCTCATCACTCGGCGTAAAGCACGGTTTGCAGACAAGGCTCCTTCCGCTCTTTTTTGCAGGCTGTTTCTTGCGCCGCTCGTCAATGGCGAGCCTGTTGTCCGCAGGCGGTCTTAGCAGAAAGAAATCCGTTCGGTTTTCTATGTCCAGAAAACCGAACGGATTTTGACCAGACGGGACGTTCATCATCCGCGAAGCAGTTCGGGGTCCAGGGGCTCAGCCCTGAACAGATCTTTGCAGCACCCGGAAACAACGCAAAAAGAGAAAGGAACCTGCATCGGGAACTGGGGTCCAGGGGCTTAGCCCAGAACAGATCCTTGCAACACCCGGAAACAACGCAAAAAGAGAAAGGAACCTGCATCGGGAACCGGGGTCCAGGGGCTCAGCCCCTGGTCAGCCCATGTTAGCCTCTGGAGTGCCAGATGGTTTCGTTGTATTCGCGAATGGTGCGGTCGGAGGAGAAGTAGCCGGACTTGGCAGTATTCAGCACGGCCATGCGCAGCCACTTGTTCCGGTTCTGGTAGTCGTCCATGATGCGGCGGTTGGCCATGGAGTAGCTGCCAAAATCCTTGAGAACAAAGTAGCTGTCGGGCATGTTGCCCCAGTCGCCCATCAGCAGAGTGTGGTACAAATCCTGCATGGCCAACGGCTCGTTGGGGAAGAGCGTGCCGTCCAGCCATTGGGTCATGGCCTTGCGGATTTCCTGGTTGTTTTCGTAAATGGACATGGGGTTGTAGTTGTGCTCGGCATACATGCTTTCCACCGTGTCCGCCCTCATGCCGAAAATGTAAATATTGTCGATTCCTACCTGATCATAAATTTCCACGTTGGCGCCGTCCATGGTGCCAAGGGTAACCGCGCCGTTCATCATGAACTTCATGTTGCCGGTGCCGCTGGCTTCCTTTCCGGCAGTGGAAAGCTGCTGGCTGATTTCGCTGGCGGGAATGAGAACCTCGGCGGTGGAAACGTCGTAGTTTTCAATATAGACAATTTTCAGCATTTGTCGCGCACGGGGATGCCGGTCAATCAAATCCGCCAGTGCGTTGATATAGCGAATGATTTGCTTGGCCCGCATGTAGCCGGGAGCGGCCTTGGCCCCAAACAGAAACAGTCTGGGCGGCATGGTAAAGTTCGGGTCGTCTACAATGCGATTGTATAATACCTGAATGTGCAGGGCGTTGAGCATTTGCCGCTTGTATTCGTGCAGCCGCTTGGCCTGGGTGTCAAAAATGAAGGAGGTGTCGATGTCAATGCCCTGGCGATCCTTCACCAGCTGCTGAAGCCGATTTTTGTTTTGCTGCTTCACCCGATCAAACTTTTCGCGGAAGGCTGCGTCGTCGGCATAGGGCGTCAGGTCGTTCAGCTTTTCCGCATCCTTGATGAAACCGGGGCCAATGGCCTCGGCAATCAGGCTGGTAAGGCCAGGATTGGCGGCTACCAGCCAGCGGCGATGGGTGATGCCGTTGGTGATGGCGGTGAATTTCTTGGGATCAATCAGGTAGTAGTCGTGGAACAGGCTGTCTTGAAGGATTTTTCCGTGCAGCTGGCTTACGCCGTTTACGCTGTAGGAAAGCGCCACGCACAGGTTGGCCATGTGCACCTGGCCGTAGCCAATAATGGCCATATGCCCGATGCGTTCCCACTGATCAGGATAGCTCTTGAACAGCTCCTCGCACACCCGGCGGTTCAGCTCCTCCAGAATCATGTAAATGCGCGGCAGGGTTTGCTTCATCATGTCGATGGGCCAGCGCTCCAGCGCCTCCTGCATTACGGTGTGGTTGGTGTAGGCCATACAGCGGTTGGTAATGCGCTGGGCCATTTCCCAGGAAAGGCCTTCCTGATCAATGAGCAGGCGCATCATTTCCGGAATGGCCAGGCCGGGGTGGGTATCGTTGATATGGAACACGCATTTATCCGGCAGCAGGTCAAAATTGGCGCCATACTGCTTTTTGAACTGCTTCAGGGCGTATTGCAGGGTGGCGCTGGTAAAAAAATAGTGCTGCCGCAGCCGCAGCTGTTTGCCCTCATAGTGTTTATCCTCAGGATAAAGCACCTTGGAAATGACTTCGGCCATTTGCTTTTCTTCCATGGCCTTCATGTATTCCCCTTCGCCAAAGTGATGCAGATCGATGCTTTCCCGGCTGCGGGCGCTCCAGGTGCGCAGGGTGTTGACGCAGTCGTTGCCAAAGCCCACTACCGGCATGTCGTAGGGCACCGCGTCAATTTGATAGGTATCCACCAGTTTGAAAATACGGCGGCCGTCTTCTTCGTATTCTTCAATGTGGCCATTGAACTCTACCGTGCAGGTGTCCTCCGTGGCGGGAATTTCCCACACGTTTCCGTTTTGCAGCCAGTTATCCGGCAGCTCCACCTGCTGGCCTTCCACCAGCTTTTGCCGGAACAGCCCGTATTCGTAGCGAATGGTGCAGCCCATGGCGGGAATGTTCAGGCTGGACAGGCTGTCCAGAAAGCAGGCGGCCAGGCGGCCCAAACCGCCGTTGCCCAGGCCCGGTTCCGGCTCCTCGGGCAGCACCCTGCGCACGTCGATATCCAGTTCCTTCAACGCCTGCATATAATCCTGCTGGCTGCACAGGTTAATCAGGTTACAGTTCAGGCTGCGGCCGGTGAGAAACTCTACTGACAGGTAGTACACCATTTTCCGATCTTCATATTTACGGTTTTTCCGGCAGATCATCCACTTTTGCATAATCTGATCCCGCACGGTGCTGGCCAGAGCGCGGTAAAGCTGCTGGGACGTAGCGTCGGGCACGGTAACGCCGTAATAGCGTTGCAGCTTGCCTATAATGCTTTGTTTGATGGAGTCCACGTCAAAGGATGTGGTAGGCATCGGTTCTTTCTTCCTCCTTATCCTGCAAAGAGCAACAGAAACGTTGGTATTATAGCACTGTTGCCGGTGAAACGCAAATAAGGCCCTGCGTTCTTCGATTGTTTCACGTGAAACAACAGGAGAATGCCGGCAACATGTTTCACGTGAAACATGTTGCCACCCTGAAACGTAGTCCGGAAAGAACGGGCTCTTTCGACTGTAAGCAAATCGGGGGTATAACCGGCAAGAGAGTGTAGCCGGTTAAAAATCATGAACGTAATGGATGGGCGCAGTGTTCGGATTTTCGCTGCAAAGGCGACGATGCGTTCGTCCCGACAAGCTGACACGGCGGGAAGTTTTACACAAGCTCTGCGGTTCGGGGCGTTTTTGGGGAGACCCGAGATGTTTCACGTGAAACAACGGCGCGTTGAAAGGCGGACGTAAATGTTGTACAATAGAGGCCGGCGCCACAGGTAGTTTGCGCGAAGGAGGAAACAAGTATGCGATTCACCCCGGCACAACAGGAAGCCATCGATGCGCGCAATCAGGAGCTGCTGGTATCCGCCGCCGCAGGCAGCGGTAAAACCGCCGTGCTGGTGGAGCGTATTGTGCAGATGATACTCACGCGGGGCTATAGCATCGACCGCATGCTCATCGTTACCTTTACCCGGGCCGCCGCCGGAGAAATGCGGGAACGGCTGGAAACCCGTCTCAGCGCCCTGAGCGGAAACGACCCGCGCCTAGCGCGCCAGGCCGACCTGGTACCCCTGGCGCAGATTTCCACCATTCACGCGTTTTGCCAGCAGGCAGTGCGGCAAAACTTTCAGCACTGCGGTATCGACCCCCAGTTCGGCCTGTGCGACGAACGAACCCGCGCCGCGCTCTACAGCCAATCTAAGGAAGAAACGCTGGACCAACTGTACTCGCTGGCCAAAACGGATGACGATTTGGCCTCGCTGACAGATAAGTTTCCGGAGCGCAACCTGTCGGATATGATGGATCATCTCTATGCCTTTGTACTGTCTCGGCCCGATTCCATGGAATGGCTGAAAGAGCATGCAGAGCATGCCTGGCTGCTGGCCACGTTGGATGAGGAACCCATGGCCAAAGCCTTTTGTCAGGAAGCGGCGTTGCTGATAGACGCAATGGACAGCCTGTGGGCACAGGCCCAAAGCATGACCCAGGAGTCCGCTTTTCCGGAAGCTTACCGGAAAACCCTGAACGCCGACCGCGTCACGCTGGATGAGCTGAACGCCGGCTGCGCCGCAGGGCTGCGTGCTTTCATGAACGCTGTGGACCGATGCAAATTTGCGCGCCTGGAGGTGTTCAAGCCGGCCACCGGCGATGAAGCGGCGTTGGCGGATCAGTTTAAGGACCTTCGCGCCCGCTACAAGGATCTGGTGGATGAAATCAAAAAGCTGCTGCCTGCGGATTGCGGCCAGGCCCTTTCGGACATGGCTGTTATGGCTCCGGCCGCCCGCGGCCTGCAAAAGGCGGTGCAGCTGTTCCATGAGCGCTTTACTCAGGAAAAACGGGAACAGGGCCTGATAGACTTTGGCGACCTGGAACACATGACGCTGAGCATTTTACAGGTTCCCGCCCTGCGTAAGGAACTGGCCGGCCGCTACGACGCGGTGTTTGTAGACGAGTATCAGGATGTGAGCCGGCTTCAGGAGGCCATCCTGAACGCGCTGAAACGGAAGGACGGCTTCCAAAGCTATTTTTACGTGGGAGATGTAAAGCAAAGCATCTATCGCTTTCGCCTGGCGGAACCGGCTTTGTTTTTGGAAAAGCTGGACCGCTTTTCGCCGGACACGGACGCCGCCTGCCGCAGAATTGTGCTGAACCGTAATTTTCGCTCCAAAACAGCGGTTCTGGATGCGGTAAACCGGGTGTTTTCCCATGTGATGGATCGCCGGGTGACCGAAATTGATTACAACGCTGACGCCATGCTGTATCCGGGTCAGCCTACCCGGGGCGATCCGGTTCCCCAGGTCCATGTGCTCAATTCGGAGGGCCGCCGTTCTCAGGATATGGTGCTGGCCGAGGCGGAGCTCATCGCCCGGGATATTCTGGCTACCGTGGATTTGCCCGTGCCGGATGAAACCGGCCGTCCCGGCGATCGGCTTCAGTACAGCGACATCGCCATTTTGCTGCCGGCGGCCAAAAAAGTGGCGGATAAGGTGGAAACGGTGCTGCGCCGCATGGGCGTGCCCGTATATTGCAAAGGCGCGGGGGATGTGTTTCATTCTCAGGAGGCGGCCCAGCTGATTCAGTACCTGCTGCTGCTGGACAATTTGATGAACGACGTGGCGCTGATCGCCGTTTTGCGCAGTCCTCTGTTCCAGTTTACCGAACAAATGCTGGCGGATGTGCGGCTGCTGAAACCGGAAAAAGAAGCCAGCTATGTGCTGGCTGTGGAAAACGCCGCGGAAAACGGGCCGGAGCCCTTGAAAAGCAGCTGCCGCGACGCGCTGGACACCCTGGAAAAGGAACGGTTTTATCTGCAAAACATGCCTCTGTCCCAGTATCTGTGGGATTTTCTTACTCGCAGCGGATTGTATGCCTATTACGGGGTGCAGCCCGGCGGCAAGGCAAGGCAGGCGAATTTGCGGCTCATCTGTCAGCGGGCGGCGGATTGGGAAAAAACCCACGCCGAAGGGCTGCACGGCTTTGTGGAGTCCCTGGTGTTGTCGCAGGAAAACGGCGACGAGGCCAGCCCGGCCGTGGTAAACCCATGGGAAAATGTGGTTCGCATCATGACCATTCACAAATCCAAGGGGTTGGAGTTTCCTACCGTATATGTGATGGGCATGGGCAACGCCCTGCTGCGCCGGGCGCCCACCCGGGATGTGAGCATGCACGGCGATATGGGCTTCGCTCTCACCTATGTGAACGAAAAGGCCCGCACCCGCAGGCCCACGCTGCTGCAGGGAGCCATCGCGCTGAAGGAAAAGAACGCCCAGAGAGCTGAGCGGGCCCGGCTGCTGTATGTAGCCATGACCCGGCCCAAGAACCGGCTGGTGCTGGTTGGCAGCATGAGCCTGAAAGGTCTGGCGGACGGCGAAAGACTGCCGGTGGGCGGCCGTGGCGTTCATGCGGTGCGCAGCGCCAAAAGCATGCTGGATTGGGTACTGCAAAGCGCCGCTCAGGAAGATACCTTTGAAATTTGGAAACAGTTCGACTCGTTATCCACAGAAAAACCATGGAAAATCAACCCTGTCGAGCAGTTACCCACACTTTCCACAAGTTTTCCACAAAAAAGGGCACTTTGGCGGATGGTTTTCCACATAGACCCTTGTATCACAAAGCAAAACGCCCGGCAGCGGCGTACGCCGGTTCCCTTGCTGCCCGCGCTGCCGGAAAGTCGCCCCGCCGGTCTGCACCGAATCCCCAACGACCCATCCCGGCGGCTGGACCCGCTGCTGGGGCAGCTGGAACGGCCTCATTATCCCTTCAAGATAGGCGTGACGGCGCTTTGCCGGGCCATGGAAAACGGGGAAACCCCGGATGGGGAGGAGGAAACCGCCGAAACCAAGCGCTATCCCCTGCAAAAACCCCGTCTGCTGGAAGATACGCCCGCCCTGCCCGCGTTTATGGCCCCGCCCAGGGAGGAAAAGGCGCTGCAAACCGGCGTGCAGACGCATCGGGTGCTGGGCTTGATGCAGCTGGAGGGCGCGCGGCAGGCGGCAGACGACCCCAAAAAGCTGTACGCCTATGTATGCCGGGAGGTGGAGCGGCTGGAAGCCTTCGGCACGCTTACCGCCCAAGAGGCCGCGTTGTGCGACCGTGGAATGATTGCCCGTTTTCTGGAAAGCGATCTGGGCCGCCGTATGCTGGCTGCCCAAACCGTGCAGCGAGAATGGAGCTTCGCCCTGGAAGTGCATCAGCCGTTCCACACCACGCTGCAAGGCGTCATTGACCTGTGCTTTGTGGAAAACGGGGCATGGGTGCTGGCGGACTATAAAACCGACCGGGTGGAAAGCGCAGAAGAACTGTGGCCCCGGTATCATCGCCAGATGGAATATTACCGGCAGGCGCTGGAGGCGGGAACAGGGATGCGGGTAAAGGAAACGGCCCTGTTTTCCCTTCGACTGGGAAAATCGTTCGCAAAATATGACTAACAAACGTCTTTTATGACAAAAATATTTCATTTCGAGCGCAAGAAAATGCTCCTGTTTGTCGTTGTAAAAATGGACAACTCAAGAAAAGGGGTTGATTTTCCAATGATTTCCCTGTACAATAGGCATGTCCCTCCACAGCTAAACAGAGGGTGAAAAGCGTAAGACCTTTGTAACAATTACTTTTCCCGCCAAGCAAAGTGCGAAGGAGGAGGGCGCTTATCTCGGCGCTTACCTCAATAACGAAACGGAGTGTTATGGATATGAAGCATGTGTCCATTGGAAAGCGGGCGGCGCTGTGCGTTGTGCTGCTGGCCGCCCTGGCGGTGCTCACCGCCTGCTACATGGAGCCGGACCGTGTGGTGGATAACCAGAACGGCCTTACGGTGGATCAAAACGGACAGAGCTTTGACACCGTGATTACGCCCACCCCTGTGGTGACCGCCACGCCCACCCCAGCCCCCACCAGCAACGAGGTGGACTGGAGTTCCTGGAATTTTGGCAACGATACGGCCACCAATCCTCCCAGCAACGTGCAGCCCACGGTGGCTGGCAGCGCCGGCAACACCGGCAGCGCTACGCTGCCCACCACGGTGCCTACGGTGAACTCCGCCACCATTACCAGCACCCAGGCCCCGGCCAACACCCCGAGACCCACTACCAGCACGTCCTCGTCTTCCGGCAGCACGTCCAGCAGCTCCACTACGCTCAAGAGCGGCTCCAAGGGCAATGATGTGAAGCGCATGCAGCAGCGTCTGAAGGATTTGGGCTACTATAAGGGCAGTGTGGACGGCACCTTCGGCTCCGGCACGGAGGACGCTGTGCGCGCCTTCCAAAGCGCCAATGGTCTCAGCGCCGATGGCAAGGCCGGCAAGAATACCCTGAACAAGCTGTATTCTTCCTCTGCGAAAAAGGCCAGCGCCGCTTCTTCTTCGTCCGGCAGCTCGTCCTCCGGCAGTTCGTCTTCCTCCACCTCCAGCTCCTATACCAACGGCAAAACCAATATTTATCTGCGCCTGGGCAGCAGTGGCGCTCAGGTGAAGATCTTGCAAAACCGGCTGATTGTGCTGGGCTACCTGACCGGCACGGCGGACGGCGAATTTGGCGAAACCACCGAGGCGGCGGTCATCGCCTTCCAGAAGCGCAATTCGCTGGGCAGCGACGGCGTGGCGGGTCCCGGCACGCTGGCCAAGCTTTACTCCTCGTCGGCCCGTAAGGCCAGCAGTGTGGCGGGCCACCTGGGCTCCCTTCGTGAAGGCATGAACGGCGATTCCGTGCGTACCCTGCAAAAGAACCTGAAAACGCTCGGCTATTATACCGGCAGCGTGGACGGCGACTACGGCGCGGGCACCACGTCGGCCGTGGCGGCTTTCCAGCAGGCCAACGGCCTCACCGCGGACGGCATAGCGGGTAAGGCCACTCTGAACGCCATTGCGAACGCCCTGGGCGGCGGCGGCGGTGGCAGTTCCTCCGGCAGCAAGACCAACCCCACCAACTATGGCAAGACCGCCTCGTCCAACGGCTACACCACCATTTCCTCCTCTACCACCAAAAAGAGCGAGGTGACATCGCTGCAATCCGCTTTGTCCGCCTTTGGCTATTACAGCGGAACTGTTGACGGCACCTACGGCAGCGGCACCGAGGATGCGGTAAAAGCATACCAGCGGGCAGCCGGCTTGCGGGTTACCGGCATGGCCGGGCCCAGCACCCAGCGGCTGTTGTATGGCGGCACCAGCGAAAGCGGCAGCTATTCCAAGCTGCAGGTGGGCTCCAGCGGTTCCAGCGTGCGCAAGCTGCAATATGCGCTGTATGAGCTGAAGTATTACGACGGCGATATTACCGGTACTTATGATACCGCCACGGAGAACGCCGTGAAGCTGTTCCAGGACCTGAACGGCCTGTATATGGATGGTATCGCCGGTCAGGACACGCAGCGCAAGCTGTACTCCAGCAACGCCGTGCCCTGCTCCATCTAAGAAACTGGAGCCTGCTTGCGAAAAGCAGGCTCCTTTTTGTGAAAAAAAACAAATGCACCTTTGAAAAGCCTGTTGGCACAGGAAAAAGACGAGCGTATTGGGAAAACGCGCCCGCTGCCATCATTCGCCCAAAGGAGCGTCTTGCAGGATGGCACATATGCGGCCAGCTTTCCAACAAAAGCGCCCTTACGACGTCTATGCAGGCAGAAAGCCATGCGCAGTTGGCAACATAAAAAAGAGCCGCGCTTCCTAAATAAGAAAAGCCCGGCTCTCGGATGAGAAAAATTCAGGAGACGATGGCGCTGCACAATCGCGGTGAGGAAGATGGCTGTAGCCCCCTTACCTGCGTTCACCAGATGACGGATGCGGCGCTTATTGGGCGCGCATTTCTTGGGAGGCAAAGGCTGTTAGGGCGAAAGCCATCCCTGAAACGAGAAGCTGGCAGGAACATACCACAGACGACGATTGCGGAACCAGCGCCCAAGCCATAGGACGATTCCCCACAGGCTGATGGTTCATACAGCGTTTGAAAAGCTTGAAGCCGCGCCTCTCCAATGGAAGAAGCGCGGCTTCAAAAAGGTTAATCCTGGAACAGAGGGGTGGACAGGTAACGCTCGCCGGTATCAGGCAGCAGCGCCACAATCAGCTTGCCCTGGTTTTCGGGACGTTTGGCCAGCAGCCCTGCCGCATGCACGGCCGCGCCGGAGGTGATGCCGCACAGCACACCCTCGTGCCGGGCCATAAATCGGCCGGCGGCGTAAGCTTCCGGCTCCTTTACGGTGATGATTTCATCGTATACGGAGGTATCCAGGGTGTGGGGCACGAAGCCGGCGCCAATGCCCATCAGTCCATGAGGACCGGGCTTGCCGCCGCTGAGCACCGGCGAACCGGCAGGCTCTACCGCTACCACCTTCACCTTGGGGTTTTGCTCTTTCAGATAGCGGCCTACACCGCTAAGGGTGCCGCCGGTACCAACACCCGCTACGAAAATATCAACCTTGCCGTCTGTGTCCTGCCAAATCTCCGGGCCGGTGGTGGTATAATGGGCGGCCGGGTTGGCCTGGTTTTCAAACTGGCCGGGCTGGAAACTGCCGGGAATGGAGGCCAGCAACTCATTGGCCTTTTCGATGGCGCCCGCCATGCCCCGTTTTCCTTCGGTAAGCACCAGCTCGGCTCCGAAGGCTTTCAGCAGGTTGCGCCGCTCCACGCTCATGGTTTCCGGCATGGTTAAAATGACGCGATAGCCGCGGGTGGCCGCTACGCAGGCCAAGCCTACGCCCGTGTTGCCGCTGGTGGGCTCCACCAGGGTAGCGCCCGGCTTCAGAAGGCCGCGCTTCTCAGCATCATCCAGCATGTTCAGGGCAACACGGTCCTTCACGCTGCCGGCAGGGTTAAACAGCTCCAGCTTGGCCAGCACGGTGGCAGTCAGGCCGTTGTCGCGCTCGTAATGACACAGCTCCAGCAAGGGCGTATGGCCGATCATTTCCGTAATGCTGTGATGGATGTTCATAAGGAGCACTTCCTTTCAATTCATTACCCAGTGTTTTAGTGGGTTATGGGTAGTATAAGAGCATTGCGTCGGAAATGCAATACCTAACAGGAAAAAAGTGCAAAAAAATTTGAGAACGTCAGGGAGCAGAGTTCTCTCCAATCATCAGGGCTTTTCCCCCTTCTGCGTAAACCCGGAGCCAATAGGCGCAGGGACAGGCCGTCCAAAAAGCTCGTCTGACGGCAATCTTTTCTGACGAAGGACTGGAGGAATGTTTTCGGCAAAGCCGGTCGATACGAATCCAGTCAGAGGGGCTGCGGCCCCTCTGACAACTCTCCGAAAAACCCTCTACAAGAGAGCGCGTCCGTGCGCACGGCTACGTTGGTTCGCAGGGAAAATGCTGTGGCATAAGGCCTAGGGGGTCCGCCCCTAAAACCCCGGCAGGAGGCAGTGCCTCCTGCACCTCCACTTTTTCAGCACCCGGCGCCTAGTGGCAACGGGAACCGGCTTTTGTCCGTCGGTATGGATGCTTTGCGGAACAATCCCGTTGGCAACGCTTTTGCGCACGGCCATAAGGGGCGGGTCAGGGCGCTGTCTCCATACACCCGCAGCGGTACCCGGCAGCGGCGGGTACCGCTGCAATCCCCAAAAACCAGGATTGCGCCTGCCACTGATTATTAACAGGGCTGCGCATATTCCCGCATACCTTTCGCCAACGCGCTCATGGCCAGGCACAGCGCCGCGCACAGCAGCAGACAGTCAAGTCGGACACAGAAAGCTTCAGCCTGTTTTTTTCACAGATGGAAAAGCTGCATACTTTCACCGCTTACGGGCCAAACTTTTCCTGACCATAGTTTGTAAAGAAGGGGAGGTTTGGGTCATGGGTCCGGAAAACAAGCCCAACAGGGGCGAGCAGGCGTTTCAGCTGCTGGCGGCGCTGTTGACATTTCTATTGTTTTTTGCCTTTGTCCAGGCGGACGGGGCGGTAGTGGCCTGGGGAGATAAAGGCAGCCAGGTAACCCAAATTCAGCAAAAATTACAGCAATACGGTTATTTCACCGGCACAGTGGACGGCGTTTTCGGCCAGGACACCTACAACGCGGTGGTGTACTTTCAGCGCAAAAACGGCCTGAAGGCCGATGGCGTAGTGGGGCAAAGCACAGCGGCGGCCCTGGGCATCACCCTGAGCGGCAGCGTGGCAGCAGCCGGTTATAACGAAAGCGAAACCTATCTGCTGGGGCGGCTGGTGCACGGCGAGGCCCGGGGCGAGCCGTATGTGGGCAAGGTGGCGGTAGCCGCCGTGGTGCTCAACCGGGTGAAAAGCCCGTCCTTTCCCAACACCATCAGCGGCGTGGTATACCAGAGCGGGGCTTTTGACGCGGTCAGCGACGGACAGATTTACCTGACCCCGGACGAGGACAGCCTGCGCGCCGCCCGGGATGCGCTCAACGGCTGGGATCCCACCGGCGGCTGTCTCTATTACTACAACCCTTCCACCGCTACAAACGGATGGATTTGGACCCGCACGGTGCAGTTGAGCATCGGCAAGCACAATTTTGCCATTTAAGGAGGCGCGCCATGCAGCCAAAGCATCACATTCTGCTGTATACCTTTCTGGGGTTGGCCGTCATAACCGCGGGGATTGCGGCATTCAGCTACGGCCTGCAAGCCCAGCGCAGCGCTCAGGCGCTGGAGGACGCCTATGCTCAGCGCCTGAGCGAGACGCAGGAGCATTTGCAGTCCATTGTGCTCAAGCTGGGCAAAACGCCTCTGGCTCAGGACGCGGGGATGCAGGTGGAGCTGCTCAGCGGCATCAGCCGCCAGGCGGACGGCGTGGTCAGCGGGCTGAGCGCTTTGCCTCTGAGCTATGTGGCCATGAGCGACACCCTGAAGTTTTGCAACCAGCTGTCGGAATATGCCATGAGCCTGGCGTTGCTGGCAGCCGGAGGAGAAAACATGGATGAGTCGGCGCTTCAGCAGCTGGACGAGCTGGAAACCCAATGCACTCAGCTGCTGGGCCAGTTTGCCGCCGCACGGGAGGCCATGCTGCGGGAGAGCCTGCACATGGCGGCGCAGCCGGACCTGTTCTACCAGGAGGCGCAGGCGGATGTTCGTCCGCTGGAGCAGTTGGCGGATGGCGACAACGGCATGGATTACCCCAGCATGATTTATGACGGCGCCTTTTCCGACGCACGGCGCAGCGGCAGCCCCAAGGCGTTGGGGAAAAAACAAATCGACGCGGAGCAGGCCATGGACATTGCCCGGCGCTTTGTTGGGGAAAGCCGGGTACAGTCCGCCGCGCAGGCGGCGCAGACCGGCGGCGTCATCCCCTGCTTTGGCGTTTCTCTCACCCTGAACGACGGTTTGGTGCTGAACGCCGAGGTAACCCAAACCGGTGGAAAGCTGTTATGGATTATGCCGGAAAGCGCCGAGTTTGAAAGCGCCTTATCGCTGGAAAGCTGCATCCAGTCGGGACGGCAGTTCCTCAAGGCTCATGGCTACGGCGATATGGAAGCCAATCATTATCAGGTATACGACGGGCTGGCGGTGATCAACTTTGTGGCGGTACAGGACGGCGTGCTGCTTTACCCCGACCTGGTTAAGGTGCAGCTGCGCATGGACACAGGCGAGCTGGTGGGGCTGGAGAGCAACAACTATCTGATGAACCACGCGCAGCGTTCGGCGCTGGTTCCGGTTTGGACCCGCGATCAGGCGCTGGAAAAGGGGAGCACGCGGCTGGAGAGCGCTTCGGCCCGGCTTTGTGTGATTCCTTACCGGGATGAAGAGCGCCTGTGCTACGAGATATCCGGTCAACGGGACGGAGGCGAATACCGGCTTTATCTGGATGCTGCCACCGGCGACCAGCTGGAAATTCTAAAGATGATAGATGCGCCCGAAGGTCGTCTGGCGGCAGGGGGTTCCGCCTCCCTGCGCCCCTGGCCAGAGACAGGGCCCCTGAACCCGAGCAGGAAGATTGGGGTATGTATGGAATAAGGCGGAGGATTCAGCGCGGGAGGGATATGAGTTTTCACCTGTGTTTTTCATAGAAGCACAGTTTCCAGGCTTGAAGGGAGGCTGGTCAATAAAGCGAGGATTCCGCATGGAGGGGGTGCGGATTTCCATCTATCCCTTCAGCAAGGGTATGGTTTCCAGGCTCGAGGATACAAAGGAGGCGGTTTTCGTGAGGCAAAGGGTTTTGGAGGTATAAAAAAATCTCTTTATTCTTCAGCCGGAGAAGAGCGCCTGAATCCGAGAAAGCGCAGAATGGAAGGTCTGGCAATGCCACAGGTTTGCGCGGAGCAGCACAAGGCCATCGAAAAAAAGGCTTTTGCATGTGGCGACAGGAAAATGCGCTGATGAGGCGAATCTTCCGCAAAGCGGCGCGAGGGCCTGCGCAACGGGCAAATACAGCAGAGCCGCACATATTCGGCTCTCTCAGGCCGTTAAAAAAGCCGACCTGACGGCGAACTCTTCTGCCGGGAGACGCGCTTTGCGTGCGGCTGGCCGGGCGGCAAAGCGCATAAGGAAAGCCTTGCTGCGCAAGGCTCAGGCTGACGAAAAACTCCTTCGGGGGAGTTGTCAGAGGGGCCACAGCCCCTCTGACTATATTCGTATCGACCGGCTTTGCCGGTCGGGCGGGGTGTTTTCGGCTACGCCGAAAACATTACCGGCAGTTTCTGGCGAAAAAGCTCGCCGCAGGCGAGCTTTTGGACGGGCTGAGGGGCTCTCCGCGGAGAGCCCCTTTCTTCATTTGCGCAGGCGTTTCTTACGGCTGCACCTTTTTCAGCTTGGTTTCGGCTTCGGTCAGCTTGGTTTCCAGGTCGGTCTTTACGGCCTCCAGTTCCGTCTGAGCGGCTTCCAGCTCCACAACCTTGGTCTCCAGTTCCGCTACCTTGCTTTCCGTTTCCTTCAGCTTGGCTTCGGCGTCAGCCTTGGCGGCGGCCAGTTCTTCGGCCGTTTTGCCCTCGGCTTCCCTCAGGGCTTCATATTCGGTGGTCAGCTTGCTCAGGGCTTCATCCGCGGCGGTCTTGGCGCTCTCGGTCTCAGCCAGCTTGGCCTCCAAATCGGTCTTCTGGGCCTGAGCTTCCGCCTTGGCGGTTTCCAGGTCGGTATTTGCCTTGGCCAGGGCTTCCTCTGCGGCGGTCTTGGCGCTCTCGGCCTCAGCCAGCTTGGCTTCCAAATCGGCCTTCAGGGTTTCGGCGTCGGCCTTGGCCGTGTCCAATTCGGCGGTCAGGGCGGCGTTTGCGCCTTCCAAATCGGTTTTGGCGGCGGCGGCCGCGTCCAGCTCGGCGGCGGTGTCGGCGGCCTGGGTCTCCAGCTCGGCCACCTGTGCGGTAAGCTCGTCATTCAGTTTTTGTACGCTGCTTTTGCCGCTAAAGCCTACAATCGCCAGGATAATAGCGGCAATCAACGCCAAGCATACGATATACAACGGGGTTTTGCTCTGGGCGGATGCGCCGGTGGTTTTGGTTTCGGCCATGAAAGATCCCTCCTGTTTGGTTTTTTGGCTTTTTTCATTATAGCATACGAGGGGTTAAAATGGAAGGTTTTCAACCAAAACTTACTTCGCTTTTTTGACGGGGTGCATGAAAGCCCGCGCCGCAACGCGCGATGCAACGCGCATTTTCCTTGACGAGCCGCTAACGGGTGTGTTATGATGAAACGTGGTACTGCATACGCATTTGCAAGCGGAAAGGAGCGCGTCCATGGCACAAACAGAACCGTTGCGCTCGATGGGGGAGGCTTTCCCCCGCTGGGACGGGCCCCTGTCGCATCCGTTTTACAGCAAGGTGGTGAAACGGGCGGTGGATTTTGTGCTGGCGCTGCTGCTGCTGGCACCCTGTCTGGCGGTGATGCTGCCCGTTGCCCTGGCCGTAAAGCTGACCTCCAAGGGCCCGGTGCTTTATTCGGCACCGCGAGGCGGGTATCACAACCGACCGTTCCCTATCCTCAAGTTCCGTACCATGGTGGTGGGCGCCGACCGCTTTTCCTCTACCACGGCGCTGAACGATCCGCGGGTTACCAAAGTGGGGCGGGTGCTGCGATGGAGTAAGCTGGACGAGCTGCCTCAGCTGTTCAACATTCTTAAGGGAGACATGAGCTTCATCGGCCCCCGGCCGGAGCTGCTGCGCTACACCACCCGGTATACGCCGCAGCAGCAGTGCATCCTGTGGGTGAGGCCCGGCATCAGCGACCCCAGCTCTCTCAAACTCATCAGCCTGGACGAGCTGGTGGGTCACGACGACCCGGAAGGCAGCTATGAAACCAAGATTCTGGGCGAAAAAAACCGCATGCGGGTTGAGTACGCCAGGAACCAGTCCTTCGCTTTGGACGCAGGCGTTTTTTTCCAAACGCTGAAATGCCTGTTCCAAAAGGTGTTTTGCAAAACCATCCCGGATAAAGAAGGAGCAAGCCAATGAGAAGCGTTGATCTGGCATACAATATCCGCCTGCACGCGCTGGAAATGACCAGCCGGGGCGGCACATCGCATATCGCCAGCATTTTTTCCATGGCCGACATCGTGGCGGTGCTGTACGCCGACGTGCTGAACGTGAACCCGCAAAACCCCAAAATGCCGGAACGGGACCGGCTGATTTTGTCCAAGGGCCACGCGGGCGCGGGCATTTACGCCGCGCTGGCGGAAAAGGGGTTTTTCCCTGTGGAGGAGCTGAAGCAGCACTGCCAGAACGGCAGCCGCTTCAGCGGCCATGTAAGCCACAAGGGCGTGCCGGGGGTGGAAGCCTCCACCGGCAGCCTGGGCCAAGGGCTGCCCATGGCCATGGGCATGGCCATGGCCGCCAAGATGAACGGCCAGAAGCATCGGGTGTACTGCATCATCGGCGACGGCGAGTGCGACGAGGGCGCTGTGTGGGAAACCGCGCTGATCGCCCACCAGTATCAACTGGACAACCTGATTGTAACCATCGATTTCAACAAAATTCAGTCCCTGGCTCCGGTGGAAGAAACCATCGCTCTGGAGCCGCTGGACGATAAGTGGTGCAGCTTTGGCTGGCATGTGATTCGTGTGAACGGCCATGACCACGACGCCCTTCACGCCGCCTATGCCGAGGCGCAAAACGCCATGGGGCAGGGCAAGCCCATTGTGGTGATTGCCGATACGGTGAAGGGCAAGGGCGTCAGCTTCATGGAAAACACCGTGCTGTGGCATTACCGCATTGCCCGGGGCGAGGAGTACGATGCGGCGCTGAAGGAATTGGAGGCGCAAAAGCCATGAGAGACACCTTTACCCGCTGCCTGGAAGCCTATGCCGAAACCCA
>CAKTUS010000046.1 GCA_934621485.1 uncultured Clostridia bacterium | reverse complement strand
TCACCAGCTCTGCTGGTGGTTTCTTTCCGCTAAAGCTGACAATCAAAATCGGAGGGCCGCGGCCCTCCGATACCACCCGGGTTTTTGACAGTCTGAGCCCTTCCGGGGGCCGAATCGAATGAAGCCGCCGGCTTAGCCGGCGGTCATGACTGCGCTTTTTGAGGCGCTTCGGCTTTTTTCCGGCATGAAAGAAGGATGAAGAGGCTGTGTCGATATCCAGAAGATGCGCGCATTTCCGTCAGGGTATCGGGGGTTAGCGCTTTGGCGGTTTCTTCCCTTTTGGAATAAACCGCCGCACACACTCCAGCGCGATTGGTTCCATCTCTTTTTCACCAACATTCGCTTTTGCGTCCCAATAGATGGAAAAACGCTTCGGGTTCGCTGGGTGAGGGGCCGTTGCCTGCCTAAAGCCCAGCCTTACATCCATCCGCCGGCAGATAGAATGGTCAGACCGATGAGCAATGTCAGCGGCAGAAACACCACTTGGAATACCACCAGCTGCCCGGCCAGCTCGGCGTCGGCGCCCATTTCACGGGCCATTACATAGCAGGATTCGGACGAGGGCGTCGCCACCAGCATGTACAGCGCCACCAGCGGCATGCCGCGGATGCCCAGCAGAATGTATACAGGCGTGCAAATAAGGGCCAGCAGCACCAGCCGTGCAAAAACGCCAAAAGCAATGTTGCTCCAGGTTTGGCGATCTACATTTGTAAAGCGAAGCCCGGCGCCTACGCCCAGCAGCGCAATGGGGGCCGCGGCGCCGGAAAGGCTGCCGGCAATGGAATCCACCGTCGAGGGCAGGCGCAGGCCGGTCAGCTGAACCGCAAAGCCGGCCGCAACCGCCAGCACAAACGGGTTGGTAACAATGCCGCGCAGCACCGCCAGAGGCTTCACGTTTCGGCTTGTGAACAGGGATAACAGCACAACCGCCAGCACGTTGTTGATGGGAATCACAAAGGCCATCAGCATGGAAAACAGGCCCGTTTGTCCCTCGCCATAGAGGGAGCTGATGAGCGACATGCCAAAAACCACGCAGTTATTGCGCAAAATGCCCTGCGCCAGGGAGGCGCGAACCGGCCCGCGCTTTCCGCATTTGAGATAGGACAGAACCACCGCGGCCACAAAGGAAAACAAGCAGGTGCCAATGGCAATGCCAATCAGCCGCCAGTCTGCGCTGGCGGAAAAATCGGCGGTACAGACGCTGCGAAACAGCATAACCGGCAGCAAAATCCGGTAGCTCAGCTTATTGAGCTGCGCAATGCCTTCCTCGGTTAAAAAGTTGATTCTCCGTAAAACAAATCCCAAAAGAATGAGCGCCACAATGGGCAAAACGCACCGCAAAGAAACCAGTAACCCGGAAAGCATGAGCATCCCCCGTTTTTTTCTTTGGTAACAATTTCAGGGCTGCGTACGGTCCACGTTTTTGGTGATGATGACGTTGCTCCCGCTGCCCAGCACATTTTCGATGATGACCTGACCGATGTGAACCGGCGCTTCCAGCCGAATTCTGCGAATTTCCTCCATGACCGATGGAATCAGCGCCCGGTCTACCGGCTGCTCCAACCGAACGCTTACCAGCGGCAATTCGCCGTGCAGCAGGCGCACAGAGGTGGCGATGGTGCGCCTGGGCGCGGTCAGCTCCTGACGCACATAGGCTTCGCCCCGCTTGCAGGCGGCGCCGGAAAGCGTCAGCCTGCCGCCGGATTGCTCCGCTTCGATTTCACAGCCGTTGGGACAAACGATGCAGGGAAAGGTACGCTTCATTCCATGCTCACCTCCACCGTTTCTGTGCCGTGAAAGACTTCGCGCTTTAGCGGCAGGCGTATCATCTCGGCAGGAATGGCCCGTTTCATCTTTCGGGAAGCAATCACCTTTCCGCCCTGCCGCACGGTTAACATCCCGTTTTCCACCTTTTGCGCCACGCGCAGGGACAGCGTTACATCCCGCTCCCCGCTGATAAAGTGAGGCAGCGTGTGGTTCAGTCCGCGGCCCGCCGCGACGGCTGTCCGGCAGCGCGGCAGCATGCCCTGCCGCAGATACTGCGCCACGCTGTGCGCCAGCTGCTCCGCTTCCTCAGAAACAAAGTCTACCAGGTCGTGCACGTGCAGCGCGTTGCCTGCGGCAAAAAAGCCCGGACGCTGCGTCTGAAAAAACTCATCCACCACAGCCCCGCGGGTATGGGAATCCAGCGAAATGCCCGCGTCAATGGACAGCTCATTTTCCGGCAGAAGGCCCACAGAGAGAATCACCGTGTCGCAGCAAAGCTTCTTTTCCGTGCCTGCAATCGGCCGAAGCTGGTCATCCACCCGCGCTACGGTAACGCCCGTAACCCGCTCCCGCCCGTGAATCTGCGTGATGGTATGGTGCAGATGCAGCGGAATCCCATAATCGTTCAGGCATTGCTCAATGTTGCGGGGCAGTCCGCTGGGAATGGGCTGAATTTCAAACACGGCCTGCACATGAGCGCCCTCCAGCGTGAGGCGGCGCGCCATAATCATGCCGATATCGCCGGAACCCAAAATCACGACTTCCTTGCCAACCATACGGTTGAACAGGTTGATATAGGCTTGGGCAACGCCCGCCGTAAACACGCCTGCGGGACGGTCGCCGGGAATGGCCAGCGCGCCGCGGGTGCGCTCGCGGCAGCCCATGGCGAGCACAACCGCCCTGGCTTGCAGGGTGCGCAGGCCGCCTGGAGAAATCAGCGTGACCTGCCTGTCCGGGGTCAGGCGGGCTACCGTGGTGTTCACCGCATAGGGAATCCCCAGCTGCTCCACCTGATCGATAAAGCGCTGGGCATACTCCGGCCCGCTGAGCGAAACGCCGAAACGGGTCAGGCCAAAGCCGTCATGAATACACTGGCGCAAAATTCCGCCCAGCTGCTTTTCCCGCTCCACAATCAACAGGCTGCGCACGCCGCTTTTCCACAATTCCACAGCGGCCGCCAGCCCTGCGGGACCGCCGCCTACAATGACCACATCAATTTGTTCCATTGCCTGCCCTCCTCTCAGCCGCGCACCATTCCGCTAAACAGGCCGGAATGGCTGCGCTGGTAGATGACGTTGGGCTCATTCGGATAAGACTCTTCAATCATGGAAGCAATGCGCATCTGGCAATAGCCGCCCTGACAACGGCCCATCATGGCGCGTGTGCGGTACTTAACGCCCGTTAGGGTGTGAACGCCCAGCGGGTTGCGAATGGCCTGGCGGATTTCTGCCTTGGTGACCGTTTCACAGCGACAAACCACCTCGCCCCATTCCGGATCCTCGGCTATCAGCCGGGCGCGCTGCTCATCGCTCAGCGCTTCAAACCGCGTTACCCGGTGCCGGCGAACTGGCTGGAAATCAGGATTTTCCTCAAACGTCTCATACTGCTGCATCAGCCCAATGACGTACCGGGCAATGGGCGCCGCCGCCGTCAGCCCGGGGGATTCGATGCCAACCAGGTTTACGGCGTTGGGCGCCAGCTCCGGCCGGATTTCAATGCGGAAATCCTGAATCGCGCCCTGATCGTCCACCCATTTGGGCAGGATGCCGGAATAGTTGCGAATATAATCCGCCCGCCGGATATGCGGCCAGATGCGTGAGGCGCTCTCAGCCAGCCCATCGATGCTCTGGTTTGAAACGCTGTAGTCGCCAAAGTCAGTCACGGTTTCCGCGTTGGGCCCTACAATCACGTTGCCGTCCGTGGTGTTGGTAACGTGAATCCCCATATAGGTATTGCTGGGGACAGGGTACACGGGCATGGGCAGCAGTGCGCCGGTGCGCCGGTCCAAAATGATATAATCGCCCTTGGAACCAATGACGCGGTACCCTTTGATGCCCAGCATTTCCGAAATGGAGCCGCAGCCCAGGCCCGCGGCGTTCACTACCCAGCGGGCGCTGTATTCCTCTGCGGGCGTTACCAGAATATAACGCCCTTCCTCACGGCGAATGGCCGTAACCTGCCGGTCAAAATGGTACCGCACGCCATTTTCGGCGGCGTTTTCCGCCAGCGCCACCGTATAGCCGAAGGGGTCCAGAATCCCGGAGGTTTCCGAGAACATGGCGTATTTGCCCACTGCTGCCGGCACCAGCCGGTGCAGCTCCTCCTGGTCTATCAGGCGCAGGCCCGTCGCCCCGTTGGCAAGGCCCTGCTTCAGCGTTCGCTTCAGCTGCTCCAGGTCCGCTTCATCCTGGCCCACCAGCACCTTGCCGCAGCGCTGAAAATCGAAGCCCAGCTCCTGGGCCAGCCGGTCCATTTGCCGGTTGCCTTCCACGCACAGCGCCGCCTTCAGGGTGCCGCTGTCATAGGCAAAGCCGCCGTGCACCACGCCGGAATTGCGCCCGCTGGTTTCGCACACCACATCCAGATTTTTTTCCAGCACGCCAATGGTTAAACGCTTGCGGGCCAGCTCCCGGGCAATGGCGCTGCCCACAACGCCGCCGCCGATAATGAGCACATCGTACTTTTCCAAAAGGTTCACCTCTATTGACTGTAAGCTCCCAAATCTCACATGTTCTCACTATAGCATAAGCCATGGGGGCCGTCAACAAAAGTGCATGGAAAAGTCATGGACGGACTGGAAAAAGACGGAATCGCCTTACAGCACCATGATCAGCGTGCCGGCTGTGATGAGCGCCGCGCCGATGAGAGACTTGGCGGTGAAGGGTTCATGCAGCAGCGCAAAGGCCAGCGCCAGCGTAATGACCACGCTGAGCTTGTCAATGGGCACCACCTTGGAAGCCTCACCCAGCTGCAAAGCCCGGTAATAGCACAGCCAGGAGGCGCCGGTGGCCAGGCCGGACAAAATCAGAAACAGCCAGCTCTTTCGGCTGATGCTGCCAATGCCGCCCTGCTGATTGGTGAGAAACACCATTCCCCAGGACATCAGCAGCACCACGCCGGTACGAATGGCCGTAGCCAGATTGGAGCCTACGCCGTTAATGCCGATTTTGGCCAGAATGGAAGTAAGCGCCGCAAACAGGGCGGACAGCAAGGCCAGAACAGCCCACATGAAATTCTTCCTCCTTTTGTAAATAAACGCGGAATGGCGAGCAGGCGGGACAAAGGCAGCTTGCCTTTCCGGAAAAAGAAGGGCAAGCTGCCTTTGAAAAACCTGCGCTGCAAAGCGGCTACAGAATGTACTCCCTGCGGCTTTCAGGGCGGCCCTTCATTTCCTGGGCCTTCTTTTGGTATTTTTCACTCTGGTTGCCCAAAACGGCATAGCTGGCGATTTTGCTTTCCTCCACGCCGGGCTGGTTGAAGGCGTCGATGTCCAGCAGCTCGCCCGTATAGGCGGTGGCCATCTCGAAGAAATAAATCAGCTGACCGATGGTGTGAGCGTTCACCTCGGGCAGAATGATGGTCTGGTTCATACGGCCTGCGCGGTACAGGGCGTATTCGGTGCCCTGGCGCTCGGCCTCAATCAGCCGGTTCAGGCTCTTGCCGCCCAGGAAAGCCACATCCGGGAATTCCTCGCAGCCGTGGGGGATGGGGGTCTCGGCCCGGAAGCTTTCCACCTTCATCAGGGTGATTACCTTGTCATAGGGGCCTTCGGTATACAATTGCAGCTGGCTGTGCTGGTCGGTAACGCCCAGCGCCTTGGTGGGGGTCTGGCCCACGTTGACGGCCATGCCCTTGCGGGTTACGTTCTTGCCCAGGCTTTCAGCCCACAGCTGGCAGAACCAGTCGGCCATGTAGCGCAGGCTGTCGGCGTAGGGCATCACCACCTGCACGTTGGCCTCCATTTCCTGCATGGCGATGTATTGCAGCACCGCCTCCAGCAGAGCGGGGTTGCGCCACACATCGTCGGTCTTGCAGCGCTCGTCCATGGCAGCCGCGCCGGCCAGCATGTCGCGAATGTTGACGCCGCATACGGCGGCGGGCAGCAGGCCCACCGGGCACAGCTCGCTGAAACGGCCGCCCACGGTGGCAGGAATATGGAACAGTTCAAAGCCGTGTTCCCGGGCCAGCTTAATCAGGTTGCCCTTTTCCTTATCGGTGGTGGCGATGATGTGCCTGGCCCAGTCCGCGCCTACTTCCTTTTTGAGCAGCTCGGAAATAATCAGGTACTGGCTCATGGTTTCGGCGGTAGCGCCGGATTTGGTGATCACGTTGAAGCAGGTTTTCTTCACATCAATCACGTCCAGCAGGGCAGCCATGCGCTCAGGATCGATGTTGTCCTCTACATACAGGCGGGGACCGCCGCGCTTTTCGGCAGGCAGCTCGTTGTAATGCAGGTGGTTCAGCGCCTGCTGAATGGCAATGGGACCCAAAGCGCTGCCGCCGATGCCCAGCACCACAAAGTTGTCAAACTGCGACCGCACGGAGGCGGCCACTTTTTCAATGTGGGCCACGATTTCCTCCTGGTTGTAGGGCAGGTCCATCCAGCCCAGCCAGCCGGTGCCGCGGTTCTTCTGCACGCTGTGCTGCGCCATGGCGGCGGCCTGAGCCATGCCGTCCACGTGGTCGGCGTCGATGCCGTACTGGAAGCCCAGCACGTCGCTCATCATATGGTTGACGTCCAAACGAATAGGTGCGTTGTTTGCCATGGGAAATCCCCCTTCCAAATAACTCCACGGGCTAGTATAGCACAGCGGCAGGGGTTTGAAAAGCGAATTTCCGATGGAATTGTTTTGGTTTCATACGATGGCCGGTTCCGGGAAAGGCTTACTCCTGGGCGGTGAAGCAGGCGGCCACCGCCGCGCCGTCCACGGCTTCTTCCGTCTCCAAAAGCCGGGTCAGGCGCTCCCAGACGGGCTGATGCTGCGCAAGGACGCAGGCCGCCAGCTTTCGGCCTTCGGCCAGCCACTGCTGCTGCGCCGCTTCCCGCTGGGCAGATGAAGCCAGGTAAACCTCGTCGCTAAAGGGCAGCATGCCCCATTCGCACACCATGCGCCGGGCCAGCACCGCCGCCTTTTCAATGTCATTGGCCGCGCCGGTGCTTACCCGCTCCGCGCCCAGCAGCAGTCTTTCCGCCTCTCGTCCCGCCAGGGCCGTTGCCAGATGGGCCAGCAGCTCCCGCCGCTCGTGAAAGTCCTTTTCCGGCGGCAGGGCCATGCTGTAGCCTGCTGCGCCCCGGCTGGTGGGAATGATGGAAACCTTCTGAATGGCGTTTTCCGGCAGCAGCACGGCCGTCACCACGGCGTGACCCGCCTCGTGGGCGGCTGTCACCCGGCGCTCATGCCGCCGTTCCTCCGGCCGTGGCTTTTCCCTGCCGAACAGGGTTTGATCCATGGCCTTTTGCAGATCTGCCTCCTCAATGGTCCGCCCGCCCCGCTTGGCGGCGCAAATGGCCGCTTCGTTCATCAGACAATCCAGCTTGGCCCCGGAAAACAGCGCGGTTTGCCGGGCCATGTTTTCCAGGCACACATTTTCCGCCAGGGGCTTGCCCCGGGCATGCACCCGCAAAATCGCCAGCCGCTGGGCATAGTCCGGCAACGGAACCTCAATTTGCCGGTCAAAGCGCCCGGCACGAAGCAGGGCCTCGTCCAGCGTATCCGCCCGGTTGGTGGCCGCCACCACCATAATGCCGCTGTTTTCGTCAAAGCCGCTCATTTCCGTCAAAAGGGCGTTCAGGGTTTGCTCCCGTTCGTCGTTGCGGTTGTCCCGCTTTTTGCCGATGGCATCAATCTCGTCAAAGAAGATGACCGCCCGGCCCGCCTTGCGCGCTTTGCCAAACAGCGCCCGCACCCGGCTGGCCCCAACCCCCACGTACATTTCCACAAAATCCGCGCCGTTGACGGCGAAAAAAGGCACGCCTGCTTCGCCTGCCAGGGCCCGGGCCATCAGGGTTTTGCCGGTGCCCGGCGCGCCGTGTAGCAGCACGCCGCGGGGAGCACGGGCTCCCAGGCGGCGGTAGTCTTCCGGACAGCGAAGCAGATTGACCAAATCACGCAGGCTTTCCAGGGCCTCCTCATTGGCCGCCACGTCGGCAAAACGCACGGCAGGCACCTGCCCCTCCGAAACGGGTGCAAAGCCTGAGGCAAGCTGCGGCTGCTTCCGCTTGCCAAAAGCGGCCAGCAGCAAAGAAACGCCCATCAGCAGCGCGTAGGGCCATGGCCCTTCGGGACGGCTTGCGGCCAGCAGCGCCGGAACCGACAGCGCCGCCGCGCCCAAAAGCCAAAGCAGGTTTCGTTGATTCATGGATTTCATACCTTCACCCTCCCTGAATGATACCCAGTATACAGGCGGCAGCATATCGCTGTAAATGGTACTTATTGTTGGCTTTTCCATGGTTTTTGCGCGGGCAAAACGCGCATAGTAACCACGGACGCCCGCGTAGCGGCGTTACCGCGCACGGCGGATTTCAGCCGGTTGGGGGGATTTGGATGAAAAAGAAAAAACAAGCTGCCCGGCGGCCGAAACCGCCTGTGGAGCCGCAGCCGGAGCGGCCGGCGATGGAGGAAACGCCCAATCCTCAGGAGGAAAATCACCTGCATGCACAGGAGGGCGAAGGGCCTTTGGAGCCGGAGAACGAAGCGGCCGTCCAGCCCGCCGCCCGGCAGCGGCGCAAAGCGAAAAAACAGGCCCGGTGCCAAAAAAATGCGGCCTATTTTGCCCGGGAAAAAGACCTGACAGGCTGGGAAGCCAGGCGGCTGGCTCATACCGGTGTGAAGGCAGCCAGGCGCCTGGGTACGCCGGATGTTGGAAAAACCGGCGTGCCCGTGAAACGGCATCCGGTGCGTACAACCCTGAGCGTATTGGCCGTGCTGGCGGTGGGGCTTTTCACAGGAGCCTATTTTGCTTTCGACGTGCCGCACTGGCAGCAGCTGGACATCGGGCGTATTACCGCCGCGCCCCAGACCGGGGCCATGTACGACGGAGAGGGCCGGTTGATTACCAAAATCCGCGGCACGGAAAACCGGGTGGTGGTGCCCCTTTCGGACATTCCGCTGGAAACCCGACAGGCTTTTTTGGCCGCCGAGGATTTGCGGTTTTACCAGCACCATGGGGTGGATGTGGTGCGCCTGTTTGGGGCGCTGGCCGCCAACATTCGTCAGGGCGGCTATGCGCAGGGCGCCAGCACCATTACCATGCAGCTCATCCGGCAAAGCCATCTGAGCACCCAAAAGACCATTGCCCGCAAGCTGGAGGAAATTTACCTGTCCTGGCAGCTGGAAAGGCAAATGAGCAAGGACGACATTTTGGCCATGTATCTGAACTATATTTACTTTGGCAACGGGGCCTACGGCATCCAGGCGGCGGCTCAAACCTATTTTGACGTAGATGCCAAGGACTTGTCCCTGGCGCAGGCGGCCTCTCTGGCGGCCAGCATTAAGGCCCCCAGCTACTATGCTCCCAATGCTTCGGCCAACCGTTCCCGCCGGGGATATATTCTGGACACCATGCTGTCCGAAGGCATGATTGACCAGCAACGCCACGACGCGGCCCGGGCCGAAACCATCGCCGTGGCAGAGAAAGCGCCGGAAAGCCTGCCGTACGGCTGGTTTGTAGACGCGGTGCTGGACGAGGCGGAAAGCCTGCTGGGCATGACCAGCGACCAGGTGCTCACCGGGGGCCTGACGATTGAAACCACGCTGAGCCGCGCCCACCAGGATGCGCTGGATGCGCAGTTTGACAAAGACCTGTTTCCCGCCAAAGCCAGCGACGGCACTCAGGTGCAGGGGGCCGCGGCCTGCGTGGACACCCGCACCGGCGAGGTGCTGGCCATTGTGGGCGGACGCAGCTACGATGTGCGCCGGGGCTTTAACCGGGCCACCCAGCTGCGCCGTCAGCCCGGATCGGCCTTAAAGCCTCTGGCGGCCTATGCGCCTGCTATTGACAGGTTTGGCTTTATGACGGCCAGCGTGCTTAAGGACGAGCCCACCAATTTTAACGGCTACAAGCCCCGCAACGCCGGCTACACCTACTACGGCAACGTCAGCGTCCGATCGGCCCTCACCAGCAGCCTGAACGTGGCGGCGGTTTCGCTGCTGAACCAGATTGGGGTGCAGGCCGCGCGCAGCTACCTGAGCAGCGTGGGGATTCCCTTGGACGACCGGGACGCCAACCTGTCCCTGGCGCTGGGCGCCATGACCTACGGCGTATCGCCCGTGCAGCTGGCGGCGGCCTACGCGCCCTTTGGCAACGGCGGCTCCTTCCACGGGGCTCACTTCATCCGCCGCGTGACCGACAGCGCGGGCCGGGTGCTCTACCAGCACCGGGACAGCGGCAGCCGCGTGCTCAGCGCCCAATCCGCTTATCTGATGACCAGCCTGATGCAGTCCGTTACCTCCTATGGCACCGGAGCCAAGCTGTCCGGCGCGGGAACGCCCGTGGCGGGCAAAACCGGCACCGTGAACATGACGGGCGGCGGCAACCGGGATATTTGGATGGCGGCCTACAACAGCGAGATTTCCTGCGCCTTCTGGATGGGCTTTGACGAGCCGGACAGCAAGCACAAATTGCAGGGCTGGGTTAGCGGCGGCGACAATACCGCCGCCATGGCCCGGGACTACTTTAAGGCTCTGTACAAGGGCAAGGACAAGCCCCAATTTACCCGGCCTGAGGGTATCATCAGCCTGGAAATTGACAAGCAGGCCATCAAGTGGCGGGGAGAGCCCATGCTGGCGGTGGATTTGACCCCCAGCAACTATCGCTATACCGAGTATTTTACCAAGGACAACCACCCCACCAAGAAAAGCGACATCTGGTCGCCGCCCCGGTCGCCCAACAACTTTACCGTGGGCCATAACGCCAGCGGCTACCCGCTGCTGATGATTCAGCCGGCAGATACGGCGGTGTACCGGGTGCAGCGGGACACCTACGGCGAGAGCTTTGTACTTACGGAGCTGCATGGATCTGCCGGGGAAACCCTGTACTACGCCGATACCTCCGCCAAGCCGGGCGTGGTGTATACCTATCGGGTGATTCCCGTGCATGCGGAATTGCTTAACAACGGCATATTGCTGGAGGGCGTGCAGGCGGTGCAGGTGGCCCAGGCCAAGCTGTCCGGCGCGGGAGGGCTTTGGCAGGGCATCCGCGACTTTTTTACCGGCAGCCATTCCGGCGATGACAATGTGCTGGAAAGCATGACGGAGAACCAGTCGTCCATCTTTTGGAGCCGGCCCTAAGCCCGAATGGCGTCCCGCAAAAGCTCGATGGCGTGCTTTTCCACCCGGGAAACATTGCGCGGCGCTTATTGAAAACGATGACCCCTTACAAAAGTTCCGCCAACTCATGAAAGCGGAATTTGATGATGATTTGTTTGTCCTGGGTCAGCTCCACCCGTTCGATCAGGCTGACCAGCAGCTGGCGGCTGCTGTAGGCCGAGGCCAGATACTGCCGCACCAGTGCCCTTGCCCGGTCCTCTGTGGAGACCGGGCTTTTTTTCTGCGCCTCCAGCTGTTTCCGCTTTTCTTCCAGCGTCAGCCGGTCCGCCTTGATGCGCTTGTAGACGCGCTGAAAGTCCGCCTCAGACAACAGGCCGCTCAACCGGTCCATGTACATCTGCTCCAAATGAGCGGTCAGGCTCTCGATTTTGCCGTGCAGGGTCAGTAGCTCCGCTTCATCGTCATCCTCTTTCCGGGCGCTCTCTACTGCCGCGGCGGCAATGGGCTGCAACCTGTCCGGGCGAAGAAAAGCCTGACACACCTCCTTTACCTTGGAAATGACCGCTTCCGTCACCGTCTGCTCTTTGATGGAGTGGCAGGTGCATAGCCCCGCCTTGGTAAACCGCTGATAGGTGCGGCAGACGAAGAACAGCCTTTCTTCCCCGGCGGCATTGGGGCGATTCATCACCGCCATGGGATAGCCACATTCGTGGCAGTAGATCAGCCCTTTCAGCAGGAAGTCGTAGGTGCGGCTGCGGGTATGCTTGCGGCTGTTAACCATCATCTGTACCTTTTGAAAGGTTTCCTCATCTACCAGCGGTTCATGGGTGTTTTTCACCACGACCCAGTTTTCAGGGGCCTGCATAAGACATTTCTTGGACTTATAGCTGATTTTCACCGTCCGCCCCTGCACCATGTGGCCTCTGTAGGTTTCGTTTCGCAGCATCTCCGAAATGCGCTCCGACGACCACAAGCCGGAGTATGCTCCCTTTATGCCCAGGGTCAGCCCGGCGTAGGCGGCGGGGGTTGGAATGTGTTCTTCATTCAGCCGGACGGCGATCTGCCGGCAGCTGACACCTTCCAGCGCCATGGCGAAAATCCGCCGCACAACAGGGGCCGCTTTTTCGTCAATGACGATCTTGTTTTTTTCCGTAGGGTGCATCTTGTAGCCATACATGGGTTTGCCGCCGATAAACTGCCCCTTGCGCTGCTGATCCCGCTTCACGGACTTGATTTTCTTTGAGATGTCCTTGGCGTACATATCGTTCATAATGGCCCGGAAGGGAGTGATGTCGTTGGCGGTAGACTCCACGCCGGTATCGATACCATCCAGCAGAGAAATGTAGCGCACCCGTTTTTCCGGAAAATACCGCTCCATGTAGTGGCCGGTCATGATGTAATCACGCCCCAGGCGGGACAGGTCCTTGGTGACGACCATGTTGACCTTTCCGGCCTCGATGTCTTCGATCATTCGACGAAAAGCCGGACGGTCGAAACTGGTACCGCTGAAGCCGTCGTCGATATAGGTATCGAAAACGGGCAGCCGGTGCTGCCAGGCAAACTCATTCAGCAGGGATTGCTGGTTTGTAACGCTTTGAGAGGGGCCTTCGCTTTCATCCTCCTTTGATAGCCGAATGTACAGGGCCACATGATAATCCATGGGATTGCTTATTTCCAGGAACATGCTTTCCTCCTTGCAAATAAGCGGCCATTCATCGTACAAAGGTTGCCGCAGGCAGCTTCTCCCCCGCAAGAACACGGGTAAGATAAAGCCGAAAAGATTCCTCCAGCAGTTGGGCAAGGCTCTTGTCTGCCTTGGCATATTCGCAATGAACCACGGGCGCCTCGCATTTTTTCATTTATCTCCACCTCCCTGGTTGAGCGTATGTCCGGAGGGGTGGTTTATTTCCTGAATGAAAAAAAGGCATGTCAGACGACAGGACCCTTTCCGCACGGCAATACTCATGAGTTATCTGTTTCAGCAGAGAAAAATTCTCTTTCCCTGTAGGAAAGGTTGATATGAAAACGCTTTATCCCACCTGGAATAATTGCGCGGCATACTTTACAAACACTGCTTTTTCGTTTATCATGCCGGTAGCAACAGCATGTCATTCATCGGGAAAGGAGCCGCTATGCGACAGAATCCGCCCTATATTTTATGGTCAAAGGAATATGAGATCAAGGATCAAAGCGACCCCAACAGCTGCTTTGTGCGTCTTAGACGCCTGGGAGCCATGCCCTTTGCAAGGCCTCAGAAAAACCATTTTCACCCGGAAATTGAAATCGCCCTGTTTTTGGAGGGCTATGGTACTTATGTGGTAAACCGCAAGACCTACCCCATAGAACCGGGGGATATTTTTCTGTGCGGCAGCATGGTACAGCACTGCTTTTCGGACATAACCGGCCCCGAGGGTATTGTATTTTTGACTCTGCATTTTGAGCCGCGGTTTATTTGGTCCCGGGGCAGCAACCTGTTTGACGCCAAATATCTGCGGATTTTTGAAGAACTGGACGGTACCATGGAGTACCGCCTGCCCCGCTGCGCCAACACTGATCAAGCGAGTGAATTGTTAATGCACATGGAGCAGGAGTTCATAGGCCAGGAAGCTGATTACGAAGCTATGGTAAAGGTGCTGCTTTTGCGAATGCTGGTGTTGTTCAACCGGATGCTGCCGCCGGCTGTGTATCGCCGGCAGAATATACCATCCGTCACCAATCTGGAGCAGGTGGAGGCCGTCATGACTTACATACAGACCCACCTGTCCGACCAGCTTCGGCTGGAGCAGCTGGCCGATATTGCCCACCTGAGCCCCTGCTATTTTTCCGCCATCTTCAAACGCCTCAACGGCATGTCGCCCTGGAACTACATCACTGCCAAGCGGATTGAACTGGCCCAGAACCTGCTGTCCAGCAGCTCTATGAGCATGACGGACGTAGCCCAAGCCTGCGGCTACAACAACGCCGCCAATTTCAACCGTGCTTTTCGCCAAATTTGCAATATGGCCCCCAGCGCCTGGCGCAAATCCGTGCGCTAGGGTTGAAAAGCCCGGTTTTTCGTTTCAAAAAAGATTTGTGATTCTGTATCGACAGATGGAGCACTGTTTTTTAGGTAGCGTTTGCTTTTCAGCCAAACGCTTCTTTTTTTCGAATCGTAAAACAATTGAAAAACATCAAAAAAAACTTGTTGATTGCTATTGAGCATGTTCTCTATAATGAATGACAGATGAACGTTTCATAGAAGATTTCAGCCCCGCTACGGAAACAGTACGCCCGGTGAAAGAAACACAAAAGGAGCCAGTTGCATGATGGATAACAAGCTGATGATTATGCGTACCGGTGCAGGCAATTACATTCAGGGAGAGCATTCCTCTGTTGCGGTAGGCGGGGAACTGAAACGGCTAAGCCGTTGCCGTGTGGGTATTTTGTCGGGTAAGCGGGCTTTTGCTGCCGTACGGGAAACGCTGCTCCCCGGCCTGACGGCCAACCGGCTTTCCTATGAGGTTTCCATCTACCGCGGCTACTGTACCGCCGCAGACATTGACGATTACGCCCGCTGGGCTCGGGAGCAGCGCTTTGATTGCCTGCTGGGTATAGGCGGCGGCAAACTGATGGACCTGACCAAGGCAGTGGGGGCACAGGCGATGCTGCCGGTCTTTACCCTGCCCACCGTTGCGGCTACCTGTGCCGCTTTTGCGCCGCTTTCAGTTTTATACGATCAAACCGGCCATCAGGAAACCATACGCTATCATAGGGACAGCGTAGCGGGTGTTTTTGTGGATCTTTCCATCCTGGCAGACGCACCGGAGCGCTACCTTGCTGCTGGTATTGCCGACGCCTTTGCCAAAAGCTGCGAATACACCAGTATGCGTAGCAGCGTAGAATACGGCAGTATTGATTTTGGGCGTTTCATAGGCGCGAGGCTGGCTTTGGAGTGTGACGAGGTACTGCATCACTGCGCACGGCAGGCCTATGAGGACAACCGCCTGCACCGGGTGACTCCCGCCTTCGGCGACGCGTTGTCCTGCCTGATGGGCGTCATTGGCGTGGTAAGCGGCTTTGGCGCTTATGCCGGTCCGGGAGGCGCACGTTTTGCCATTGCTCACGGCTTTAACGAGGTGATCCGTGCCCGTTACGTGCCGGATCCCTGCAAGTACCTGCATGGCGAGGTGGTGGCCGTTGGCATCATGGCTCAATTGCGGGCGAACGGCTTGCCTTGGGAGGACATTGAGCGTAAGGAGCGGCTTTTCCGTGATCTGAACGTACCTACCCGTCTGTCTCATATCGACATGGATTACGACGATACCAGGCTTAATGCCTTTATCGACGAGCTGCTTGCACATTGCCGCGTACAGCCGCAGTTTGTCGCTAGGGTGACAGAGGCGGTACGTCAGGTGCGCTGAATCAACGCCCTTCAGTTTTGTAAAAAACAGACGTGAGTTCTGTTTTTGTTTCTTCCCCCAACATAAAAACAAGGAGGTATTCCCATGAAAAAAACCATGCTGTGGCTTCTGGTAACGACCCTACTGCTCAGCTGCCTGCCCGCTTTGGGCATGGCCGAATCCCTGGGCACCATTCGCGTATGGTATTCCGGTGAAAACGAAGGCTCCCGCGTGCAGTTGTTCGAGCAGGCCAAGCAGGAGATTGAAGCCGAATATCCGGGTACCAAAGTGGAGATTGAAACCATCGCCTATAGTGAGCTTAATTCCAAGCAGCTCACCGCTTGTCGCGCCGGCGTAGGTGCGCCCGATGTAATGAGCCAGTCCGCCACCTCCACCAACGGCTTTATGGTGGAAGGGCTGCTGCTGCCCCTGGAGGGCCTCATGGCCGATCTGGGTCGCGACCTGAAGGCAGAGTTCAATCCCGCTTTCTTCGAACTGATGGAGGACGGAGAACACATCTACGGCGTGCCGCAGAGCAAAACTGCGCTGGCACTGGTATACAACAAGACCCTGTTTGCAGAGGCCGGTATTGATACCCCTCCCACCACCTGGGATGAGCTGTATGAGTGCGCCAAGAAGCTGACCAAAACCAAGGAAGACGGCTCCAAGCAGTACGGCTTCGCCTACCCTGGCACCTCCGCAGGAAATATCTGGTTCCGTATCGTGCCCGCCATCTGGTCTGCCGGCGGTGAAGTTTACTCCGAGGACGGTAAAACCTGCACCCTGAATTCCGAGGCCACCTGCGAGGCCGTGCGCCACTACACCCAGTTCTACCTGGAGGGCCTGGCCCCCGAAAGCACCATGGAGTTGGATTCCGCCACCATCTGCCAGATGGTAGCCTCCGGCACCGTGGCCATGTACATGGATAACATCGGCGCGGTCAACTCTAACCTGGTGGACGTGATCGACGTGGGCACTGCCCTCTATCCCGGCAAGAACGGCGTGGCCGATGTGGGCATGGGCGGCTGGAACATCGTTATCCCCAAGGCTGCCGAGAATCCCAAGGGAGCCGCCATTTTCATCGACAAAGTGACCAACAAGGCCGCCATGGAGTTGCAGCTCAAGCTGCCCGCCTTGGCCGAAGCCCTGAAGGAAGCGAAGTGGACGGAGGGCATCAACGGCGCGTATTCCGAAATGCTGTCTGACCATGTGCGTGAGCTGCCTCCCTTTGTAAACCTGTCCGGCGCGCAGAACGCCATGATGACCATGTTGCAGTCCGTCATGACCGGCATGTCTACCGTGGAGGAAGCCGTAGCGGACTGTGCCGACGAGATTCAGATGATCCTGGACGAGCAGAACGCTCAATAAACCATTTTGGGGAGCCCAGGCCTCTGGGGGAAGCCCGGGCTCCCCGCTTTTGAATCCATCAAGCGTAAAAAGCAGGTGAAGCGTCTTATGCCGAAAATCCGTATCAAGGAAAGACCCATCTATTACTTTATTCCCGCCATCATTGTGCTGACCATTCTGGCAATTTACCCCATCATTAACAACGTGACCCTGAGCCTCACCAGCAAGTCTGGCGCTTTTTCCCTGGCCAATTACCAGCGCCTGTTCAAAGATAAATGGTTCTGGCGCGCTTTGGGCAACACGGGCAAGTGGGCGTTGTTCACCGTTTCCATGGAAATGATGGTGGGTATGCTGATGGCCTTTCTGATGAATATGCGCCTTAAGGGCCAGGCCCTGTTTCGTTCCTTGCTCATTATTCCCTGGATGACGCCGGTCATCGCCATCTGTGCCGTATGGAAGTGGATGTACAACAACGACTTCGGAATTCTCAGCTATGCCATCAACCGGGCGTTCGGCACGCATCTCACCTTCCTGAGCGATCATCACATGGCGCTGTTTTGCTTGGGGGTCATCTACATCTGGAAACGCGCGCCCTTTATTATGCTTATGTACCTCAGTGGTCTGCAATCTGTTTCAGAGGATGTATATGAGGCTGCGGAGCTGGACGGCTGCATGGGCTTCCAGCGATTGATCAAAATCACGCTGCCGCTGCTGTTTCCCATTATTCGTTCGTTGATGCTGATTTCCATGATCTCCTCCTTCAACCAGTTTACCATCGTACATACCATCACCGGAGGCGGACCGGCCCGATCCACCATGGTGATCCAGAACTATATCTACAACAACGGCATTGCCGCCAACAACTTCAACTTCGGTGCGGCGGCCTCCACCACGTTTCTGGTATTTATCGTCATTCTGGCGCTGATCTATATCAACACCACGGAAAAGGCCGAGGAGGGGATCTACTGATGAAACGCAGAAAGATCGTGCGCTGCACCCTGGCCTACGCCGTGCTGCTGATTCTGGTCATTGTCGCTTTGTTCCCTTATTTCTGGATGCTGACCTGTGCCATACGCGACCAGAGCGAAATTTTCATCAGTCCGCCCAAGCTGTGGTCCAATAGCGTCAGCTTTGAAAGCTTTCACCGCATCTTGGTGCAGACCAAACTACCCCGCTACATGCTCAACTCGCTCATCACATCGCTCACGGCAACCGCGCTGTGCCTGGTGTGCGCCATTCCCGCGGGATATGCTCTGGCCCGGTTCCAGTTCCGGGGCAAAAACGCGGTAACCACCGGTATTCTGCTGGTAAAATTGCTGCCGCAGACCGCCACGCTGATCCCGCTGTACATTATGCTGGTCAACGTGCGGCTTATCAACAGCAGCCTGGGCCTTTCCTTCACACACCTGTTCATCATGGTGCCCTATACCGTGTGGATGGCCCGGGGCTTTATCAAGACCATTCCTTTTTCCGTGGAGGAGGCCGCGTTGATCGACGGGTGTAATAAGATCCAGGCCATTTGGAAAGTAGTGCTGCCCATGATCTCCTCCGGCCTGTTCGCGGTAGGGCTGTATGCCTTCATGCTGTCGTGGGAGGAGTTCCTGTTTGCGTACACCTTTACCGGTTCGGAAGCTTCCAAGACCATCACCGTGGGTCTGTCCACCCTGATCGGCGAGGATGCCAGCGACTGGGGAGGCATTATGGCCGCGTCCATCATGATGGGTCTGCCAGTGCTGATTTTTTTCTTCAGCGTACAGGATACCTTTATCAAGGGAATTGTTGGCGGCGCGGTAAAAGGCTAAAAACCGTTGGCGAAAGCCGGAAGCTTTTGTCGCTCGCTCACGCGGGCAACCGGTGTAATACAACATAGATCAAACCTGTAAAGACAGGCTC
>CAKTUS010000045.1 GCA_934621485.1 uncultured Clostridia bacterium | reverse complement strand
GGCTACCGTGTCCCTGCAAGTCGTCATTGGTTTGTGTAAGCGCAAAGAAACGGCGGCTCTGAAAATCAAAGCCGCCGTTTCAAATGGGCGTGTTAATAGGGCTGCTGTACGACGGCTTTTTTTCTTTTGCCGCCGTCCAGCAGCTCTTACGTTATGTGGTTGTAAATATTTCTCTACGCAGATAATTGATCCAACGCAATTTTGTCATCTTGGTTTATGCAAATAGCTCTTGCTGCTATTTCAGGTGGCGTAAAAGCCTGCCCCTGATTGATACAAGCATAGATGGCATTTGGGTTCTTAGCCGTCATTTGCCAAAAGGGATACTTGATGATGCCGGGGGTGTTGTACCCGACGCCAAGCTCCAAAAACAGAACCCGGCGCTGTTTAAGGGTACGCAAAAAAGCAGCGTATCGCTCCGCCGCACGATGCCAGCCCGCGTCTTCAACAAAGGTATCGTCCGAGCGCAGATTCATGGTCATCGGTTTGCCGCAACGGGGGCAGAGGGGAAGGCGCTCTGTTGGAACGTGCATTTTGGCAGCGGTTCCCTCGGGCAAGGCAAGACGGCCGTCTGTTGCGATGGAATAACCTTGCGCAACGACCATGGCTCGAATGGCTTCGGCATTATCGAAGGTTTCCTGGCGGCAGGGGGCGCTGCATTGGAACAGGCCGAAGTCGCCCTGTGTGTAGAATAACCGCCGCTTTTCAAACCCGGCTTTTTGAAAGCAATGGTCTACATTGGTGGTCAGCACAAAGTAGTCCTTCTCCTTTACGAGCGAAAACAGGTTTTCATAGACGGGCTTTGGGGCGCTCATATAGCGATTGATGTAGATGTAGCGGCTCCAGTACGCCCAACGCTCTTCGGGCGTCGAGTACGGATAAAACCCGCCGGAATACATGTCCTGAAAGCCATACCGTCGGCCGAAATCCGCAAAATAGCGGGTAAAGCGCTTGCCGCTATAGGTGAAGCCGGCAGCGGCGGACAGCCCGGCTCCTGCGCCAATGACCACGGCTTCTGCCTGATGGAGAGCGCTGCGCAGCCGCTCATGCACAGAGCAGACGCTGGTAACAGTCTCGGTCAATTTCTTTGAATACATTAAAAATCACCCTTTGAATACTGGTTGGGTTTTGGCAAAAGTCCTGAACGGTGGAAACGGCGATTTGGGCCGCTTTTTCGTGGGGAAAGTGAAACTCGCCGGTGGAAATGCAGCAAAATGCTATGCTTTCCAGCCCCTGCTGCGCCGCCAGGGTGAGGCAGGCGCGGTAGCAAGCCGACAATTGGCGGCAGTGTGCAGGCGTTAGCGGGCCGTTTACAATAGGGCCTACGGTATGCAGCACAAAACGGCAGGGCAAGTTGAAGGCGGGCGTGATTTTGGCCTGGCCGGTTGCCTCCGGGCGGCCCTGCGCTTGCATGAGCCGGTCGCAGGCAAGCCGAAGCTGTACTCCTGAAAAGGTGTGGATACAGTTGTCAATGCAGCGGTGGTTCGGCACGTAGCAGCCGGTCATGCCGCTGTTGGCGGCGTTGACGATGGCATCGCATTTCAGGGTGGTGATATCCCCCTGCCATAGGCACAGCCCATCTTTGACGGGGATAAGCGTTTTGGCGTCGGTGACGCCTTTTGCGGCAATTTCACAGGACAGGTACTCGTCCTGCACACGTAAAAAGTCATCGTTGCAGGGCAGGGGCGCACGCAGGTTCATAAGCCCGCGCAAAAGCTGCTTTTGTGCGTTCACATCTTCTGGAATGACGGTATTTGCATAGGCGGCGCTCTCCGCAAGCAGGGCCTGCAGCAAAAAATGCCTGCGTTCTTCCTGCGTCATGTCGGTTCCTCCTTCCGGGTTTTCAAACCGCAAAAGGATGATAACGCTGAGAAACGGCTTTGTAAAGTAGGTACTGTTTTGTGCCTTGGTTTCCGAAAAGACACCAGGATCATCGCATGGTAGTAAAATTACAATTTTGCAACAAAAAATAATAAAATGTATTGCGCTTTTCTTTTAAATATGTTAAATTAAAAACAAATTTCATACTTAAGGGAGATGACGGGCGTGAAAAGCACTACGCGGTTTCTGACGATTTTTCTAACAATTCTGGCGATGTGTATGCCGAAAACCCTTGCCGTTTCTGAAGAACAGTACCTTTTTTTCACGGGTGATGGCACAAACCCTTATGTGGATTCGTTGTACGTCCGGGATAATGGAGAAGATAGGGTAACGTACTGCTATAATTATTTCAAAAAACTCCCGCCCACCAGGCACGAAGGCGGACAAGCCGTAAACAAAATAGAAAAAGCTACAGCCGAACAATTCTATCAAATGACCAGTGAAAACGTCAGAACCATGGATCCGGAGGCGTTTCATAAGGCGATTTTATCCATCTGCTATCAGGGCTATCCGCACAATGGAACGAACCTGATGAAAAAGTATGACCTGTCCCCTGCTGCCCTGAGGGGCATTACGCAATTGGCGGTTTGGTACTATACGGATTCTATCGATATTTCCCAGTATATTTCCAATTTTCAGCTTTTTAAGGACTATCCCAGTGCTTGGCCGGCCTATCTGGAATTGATTACGCCTTTGGATACCCTGCCGCGCGACTACCAGCTGGATTTGTATCAGAATCCCAACGGAGAGTATCAAAATGCGCTGTGTACCCGCCAGGCGGAAGTGCCGATCGGAGCGTCTGTGCTGCTGAAGGGAACCAAGCGCCTGGCGGGCCGGGATCTGCTGGCGGGCGAGTTTCATTTTACGGTAACAGATGAACAAAACCGGGAGGTTTCCCGAGGAATCAACCGGGCCGATGGCAGCATTGCCTTTAACTATATTGAATACACCCATGACGACGTTGGCCTGCACCGCTATACCGTTCGCGAAGTGCGGGGCGATTTGCCAAACGTTGCGTATGATGGCGCCGCCTATTCGGTGGATGTGCTGGTTGAATATGCAAGCGATCAGTTGACGGCAACGGTGCAGGGCGAGCCTCAGCTGGTCTTCCGCAATGTGTATGGCAGCTCGCCTGCGCCAACTCCAGAGCCCGGCCTGCCGCCCGCCACCGGTGATAAAAGCCGGCCGGAGGTATGGGCTCTGGCGGCATTGGCCGCGCTTGCCGTGGCCGGCGCGTTGGTGGCTTTTGGCAGACGGCGCAGCCGAGGGTAAAACCCGAAAGCCTCATTCGCATGGAATGAGGCTTTCGTTCTCAGAGAATCTTTTCTTACATTCATAAAACAGAAAACGCAGCGCGCTACGCCTTGGCCGGCAAGGCGTTTTCGGAAACGGTGCTTCTTGGAAAAAAACAGGGCGCTTTTCACTTCCTTTCGCCTGTCTCAAGGATTCACAGCGGTTCGCCTTCTCTTGCCGAAAACCTGGGACGCCACCGCACAATTCGGCGGCGCGTCGGACGATGCCTTTTCCGCCGTCTGCGGCATGCAAATCTCTCGATTTACCGCCAGCAAACCTTCGAAATTTGCATCTGACGAAAAATCCATTCGCCGGCCGACCACCTCATTTGTGCGGCGTTGCCCTAGTAGGTGGCGACCCCTTCGTAAACCAGCTCCGTGGGGCCGGAAAGAGTAACGCCGCTGTGGCTGTAGTGCACCAGCAGCTCGCCGCCGGGCACGCGCACGGTTACGTCGGTTTCCTTTTTGCACAAGCCGTTGAGCACGGCAGCCACCACCGCGGCGCAGGCGCCGGTGCCGCAGGCGGAGGTTTCGCCGTTGCCCCGCTCATAGACGCGCATCTCCAGCAGCGTGGGATTGACAACGCGCACAAACTCTGTATTGACGCGCTGAGGAAACAGGTCGGCATTTTCAAAACAGGGGCCCAGCTCGGCAAGGTTCAATAGGTCGGGCCTGTCGCAAAAGACCACGCAATGGGGATTTCCCATGCTTACGCAGGTGATGCGCCACTCTTTTTGAGCAATACGCACAGGCTGATTGATGACGCGCTCCATGGGAAGGGTGCAGGGAATAGAGGCGGTTTCCAGCTGTGCGGGCCCCATGTCTACGCTGGCGGAAGTCACCTGGCCCCGCATGGTGTACACGCGAACGCGCTTCACCCCGCCGCCGGTTTCAATGGTCATGACTTCCCGTTTCACAATGCCGTGGTCAAACAGGTATTTGGCTACAGAGCGGATACAGTTGCCCGCTACGCCGCCTTCGGAGCCGTCCCGGTTAAACACCCGCATTTTGGCGTCGGCGCAGGACGAGTTCTCCATCAGTACCAGACCGAAGCCGCCTATGCCGGTGTGGCGGTCGCACAGGGTCAGGCACAGGGATTCCGGACAGGCGATGCGTCCGTCAAAATTCTCCAGGAAAACGTAATCGTCGCCGGTTGCCTGCATTTTGGAAAAGACCAGCTTTTCCCGGCAATGCCGTAGACGGTTGATATCCACCAGCTCGGTGTTGCTTTGCGTGAAACGGCTGGCGATGCTGCTGACCAGCGCGTTGGCGGTATCCAGCGAGGTCAGGCAGGGAATGGACAGCTGCAAGGCCCGGCGTTGCAGGGCGATATAGTCCCCCAGGGTAGCGTCCGCCAGCGCGCCGGTGTACAAAACGGCGTGAATGGCGCCGCTTTCCATCAGGTCAAAGACACGGCTGTCGCGGCCCAGCGTTGACACGGTTTGCACCTGAACGCCCAGGCTGGCAATGGTGGCGGCGGTTTCCTCCGTGGCGTATAGGCTGAAGCCAAGATTGTGCAGCTTTTGCGCCAGGGGCGGCACCTCGGCCTGGTCGTGGCTGTCCACGCTCAAAAAGAAGCCGGCCCGCTCGCCGAAGGCGCCTTGAATTCGCAGCCCGGAGGCTGTCAGCGCCTTAAACAGCGCTTCGCCAAGGGTTTTGCCAATGCCCAGCACCTCGCCGGTGGACTTCATTTCCGGGCCCAGATAACCGTTTGCTCCATTCAGCTTTTCAAAGCTGAACACAGGCGCTTTCACGGCGTAGTAGGGCGGCACGGTCATCAGGCCGCTGCCGTAACCCAGGTCATTCAGCGATTCGCCCAGCATGACGCGGGAGGCCAGGTCCACCATGGGCACGCCGGTAACCTTGCTGATATAGGGAATGGTGCGGGAGGCCCGGGGGTTCACCTCGATGACGAACAGCTCGCCCTGATAAATGAGATACTGAATGTTCACCAATCCGCGGGTCCCCAGAGCCAGCGCCAGCTTTTCGGAAGAAGAAAGCAGCCGGTGCAGCATGCGGTCGTCCAGGTTGTAAGGAGGATAAACCGCAATGGAGTCGCCGCTATGTACGCCCGCCCGTTCGATGTGCTCCATCACGCCGGGAATGAGCACGTCTGTTCCGTCGGAAATAACGTCCACTTCCAGTTCGATTCCCGGCATGTATTTGTCTACCAGCACAGGGTTTTCAATGCCCTGGGCCAGGATGCGGCGCATGTACACATCCACTTCGTTGGCGTCGTGTACAATTTGCATGTTTTGCCCGCCGATCACGTAGGAAGGGCGCAGCAGCACCGGGTAACCCAGCTCCCCGGCGGCGCTCAAAGCCTCGTCCAGGGTTTGCACAGCCCGGCCCATGGGACGGCGAATCCCCATGGTTTCCAGCAGGCGATCAAAGCGCTCCCGGTCTTCGGCCAGGTCGATGCCCTCGGCGGAGGTGCCCAAAATGGGGATGCCCTGCCTGGCCAGATAGCCGGTGAGCTTGATAGCGGTTTGCCCGCCAAAAGCCACCACCACGCCAACCGGTTTTTCCACCCGAATAATGTTCATCACATCCTCCGGGCAAAGCGGTTCAAAGTACAGCCGGTCGGCGGTGTCGTAGTCGGTGGACACGGTTTCCGGGTTGTTGTTTACCAGCACGGCTTCATAGCCCATTTCCCGAACCGTCCATACACAATGCACGGAGGAATAGTCGAACTCGATGCCCTGACCAATGCGGATGGGGCCACTGCCCAGCACCAGCACCACAGGCTTTTGAGAGCGGGGCCACAGGCGGGATTCACATTCCGCGTCATAGCAGGCGTAGAAGTAAGGCGTTTCAGCACGGAACTCCGCGCCGCAGGTATCCACCATTTTGTAGCTGGCAAACAGCGGTTCCTTCGGCGTATAGCCAAACAGGGTTTGCAACGCCTGGTCGGTGTACCCCAGGCGCTTGGCGGCCGCATAGTCTTCATCGCCGCGGAAGGCTTGTTCAAAGCGGGCCAGGTTTTCCAGCCGCCACAAAAACCAGCGGTCGATGCGGGTCTTTTTGTGAATGGTCTCTACCGAAACGCCGCTTTTCAACGCTTCAAAAATGGTGAACAGCCGCCGGTCGTCCATGCGTTCCAGACGTTCCGTTACCGGCGAGCTGTCGCAGGGCGGAGCGTTCAGACTGTCCAGGGAAATCTCTGCACCCCGTACGGCCTTCATCAGCGCTTCCTCAAAGCTTTGACCGATGGCCATTACCTCGCCTGTGGCCTTCATTTGGGTGCCCAGCTTGCGGGAAACGCCGGGAAACTTGTCAAAGGGCCATTTTGGAAGCTTCACCACCACATAGTCCAGCGCCGGTTCAAAGCAGGCGCAGGTTTTGCCGGTGATGTCGTTGCAAATTTCGTCCAGGGTGTAGCCCAGGGCGATTTGCGTAGTGATTTTGGCAATCGGGTAGCCGGTGGCCTTGCTGGCCAGCGCCGAGGAGCGGGATACCCGTGGGTTCACTTCAATAACGGCATAGTCAAAGCTTTCCGGGTTTAAGGCAAACTGGCAGTTGCAGCCGCCCACGATTCCCAGCGCGGAAATGATGTCCAGGGAGGCGCTGCGCAGCAGCTGATATTCCTTGTCGGAAAGCGTCAGCGCGGGGGCCACCACGATGGAGTCTCCGGTGTGAACGCCTACGGGATCGAAGTTTTCCATGCTGCAAACGGCAATCACGTTGCCCGCAGCGTCCCGCATGGTTTCAAACTCAATTTCTTTCCAGCCATAGATATATTTTTCCACCAGTATCTGGCGAATGGGGGAGGCGTCCAGGCCCCCTTGGGCAATGCCGCGCAGCTCCTGCGCCGTTTGCGCCACGCCACCGCCTGCGCCGCCCAGGGTGAAAGCGGGTCGCACGATGACGGGATAGCCGATACGGCTCGCTGCGGTCAGCGCCTGCTCCACGTTCTGGGCAATATCGGAAGGAATGGTGGGCTGGCCGATGAGCGCCATGGTTTCCTTGAACAACTCCCGGTCCTCCGCCTTATCGATGGCTTCCACGTTGGTGCCAATGAGCCGAACGCCCATCTGCTGCAAAAAACCCTCGTGATACAGCTGCATGGACAGGTTCAGGCCGGTTTGGCCGCCCAGCCCGGCCAGCAGGCTGTCCGGACGTTCCTTGCGGATGATGCGCTTTACCGTTTCCGCCGTCAGAGGCTCCAGATAGATTTCATCGGCCAGAGCCCGGTCGGTCATGATGGTGGCCGGATTGGAGTTGACCAGCACCACATTCACCCCGGCTTGGCGCAGCACCCGGCAGGCTTGCGCCCCTGCATAGTCAAACTCGGCCGCCTGGCCGATGACGATGGGGCCGGAGCCGATAACCAGCGTCTTGCGGATGCTTTCATTCCGCGGCATGCACATTCACCCCCATATTGGCAAAGAAACGGTCGAACAGGAAACGGCAATCCCGGGGGCCGGCGCAGGCTTCCGGGTGAAACTGTACGGAAAAGGCGTTGATGGATGGATAATCAAGGCCCTCGCAGGTGGCGTCGTTGGCGTTGACATAGCGCAGCCTGGCCTTGGGCAAACCATCGGCCAAAACAGCGTACCCGTGATTTTGACTGGTGATATAGGTGCGCCCGGTTTCCAGGTCGCGCACGGGCTGATTGACGCCGCGATGACCGTATTTCAGCTTGCAGGTGCTGCCGCCCATGGCCAGCGCCAACAACTGATGCCCCAGGCAAATGCCAAAGAGAGGAACCTGGCCCGCCAAACTGCGAATGACGGCCACCTGCTTGACACACTCCGCCGGATCGCCGGGACCGTTGGACAGCATAACGCCATCCGGCTTCCAGCCCAGCACCTCCTGGGCGGACGCGCCGGCCGGCAGCACCAGCACCCGTGCGCCCCGGCGCTGCAATTCCCGGGCGATGCTGCGCTTGGCGCCGTAATCCATCAGCACAACGCGGCAGGTTTCGGGTCCTTCGGGCTCCAGCTCACAGGGCAGGCGGACGGAGGCGGCTTTCACGGCTCCCTGAATCCGGTAAGCGCCAATAGCTGCCCAATCGGTAGGAAGGGAAGCGCAGATTCGCGCGTTCATGGTGCCGGCTTCCCGCAGAAAACGGGTAACGGCGCGGGTATCAATGCCGCAAATGCCCGGTACGCCCTGTTCCTTGAGAAAGTCATCCAGCGTTCTCTGACTGCGAAAGTTGGAGGGCGTGCTGCATACCTGCCGAACCACATACCCCTTTACCAGGCAATTTCCCTCAAAATCCTCAGGGATAACCCCATAATTGCCGATGAGGGGAAAGGTTTGCAGAACGATTTGCCCGGCATAGCTGGGATCGGTCAGCGTTTCCAAATAGCCGCACATGCCGGTGGTAAAAACCAGCTCGCCGGTGCTTTCCAGAGGCGCGCCAAAGCTTTCCCCCTCCCAAAACATGCCGTTTTCCAGCGCCAGATAAGCCTTTTTCATAGGGCGTTTTCTCCTTTGAGCGTAGCCAGCATGACCGCTTTAATGGTGTGCATGCGGTTTTCCGCCTCGTCAAACACAATGGAGGCCGGGCTTTCAAACACCTGATCGGTCACTTCCATCTCACTTCGGCCAAACTTTTGGCCCATTTCCCGCCCGATGCCGGTTTTCCAGTCGTGGAAGGCGGGCAGGCAGTGCATGAATACCGCGTCAGGAGATGCCTTGTCCATGAGCGCCTGGTTTACCTGGTAGGGAGAAAGCGCCTGGATGCGCTGCGCCCATACGCTTTCCGGCTCGCCCATGGAAACCCATACGTCGGTATAGAGCACATGAGCCCCCTGCACGGCCTTGGCAGGGTTCTCCTCGAAGCGAATCGTTGCGCCGGTTTCCCTGGCGATGGCCTGGCACTGAGCCGCCAGCGCCTGCGCCGGCAGGTAGGCTTTGGGGGCGCAGGCCACGAAGTGCAGGCCCATTTTGGCCGCTCCTACCATGAGCGAGTTCCCCATGTTGTAGCGCGCGTCGCCCAGATAGACCAGCTTGATTCCCTGCAGGCGGCCGAAATGCTCCTGAATGGTTAAAAAATCCGCCAAAATCTGCGTGGGATGAAACTCGTTTGTCAGGCCGTTCCACACAGGCACGCCGGCATAGGCCGCCAGTTCCTCCGCCACTTCCTGTCCAAAGCCGCGGTATTCAATGCCGTCGTACAGCCTCCCCAGCACCCGGGCTGTGTCGGCCACCGATTCCTTTTTGCCCAGCTGGGAGTCGGTGGGATCCAGACAGGTTACGCCCATGCCCAGATCCCGGGCGCCTACTTCAAAGCTGCAGCGGGTGCGGGTGCTGGTTTTTTCAAAAATGAGGGCGACGTTGCCGCCGTCGCACAGGCGGTGAGGCGTTCCGGCCTTTTTGAGCGCCTTAAGACGGGCTGCCAGGCTCAGCAGCGCGCCGATTTCCTCCGGCGAAAAGTCCAGCAGCTTCAAAAAGCTTTTTCCCTTGATGCTCATGTTGCTTTTTCCTCCGTTTACAGCACTTTGTTCAGGAAGGTGCGCAGCCGCTCGCAGCGGGGAGCGGTAAACAGTTGCTGGGGCGCGCCTTCCTCGGCAATGACGCCGTCATCCAAAAACAGCACCCGATTGGAAACCTCCCGGGCAAAATTCATTTCATGAGTAACCACCACCATGGTCATACCGTCGCGGGCCAGCTCCTTCATTACCTCCAGCACTTCGCCCACCATTTCCGGATCCAGGGCGCTGGTAGGCTCGTCAAAGAGCATCACATCCGGCTCCATGCACAGGGCGCGCACGATGGCCACTCGTTGTTTTTGACCGCCGGACAGCTGATCCGGATACGCCTTGGCCCGGTCCGCCAGGCCCACCCGCGCCAGCAGCGTCATGGCCTTTTGCTCCGCCTGCTCCTTGCTGAGCTTTTTCAGCATCATGGGAGCGCAGGTCAGGTTTTCCAGCACCGTCATATGAGGAAACAGGTTAAAGTGCTGAAACACCATGCCCATCTTTTGCCGGTGTGCGTCCAAATCCACCTTTTTGCCGGTAAGCTCGTCCCCTTTGAACACAATATGGCCTGCCGTGGGCTTTTCCAACAGATTCAGACAGCGCAGAAAGGTGCTTTTGCCGGAGCCGGAGGGGCCGATGACGCAAACGACGTCGCCCTGGCGAATGTCTACGTCAATGCCGCGCAAAACCGGTTGGCCTTCAAATTCCTTTTGCAGCCCCTTAACGCTTAGCACTTCTGGACAGCCTCCTTTCCAGCTTGCCCAGCAGGCTGCTGAGCGCCACCACCAGCAGTAAATACGTCAGCGCCACGGTAAGCAGCGGGTTCACCGCGTCATAGGTGTTGTTGCGCACCAGGTTGCCCGCCCGGGTTAAATCCACCACGGCCACATAGCCTGCCACAGAGGTTTCCTTGAGCAGGGCGATTAGTTCGTTGCCAATGGCAGGCAGAATATTTCGCACCGCCTGTGGCAGAATGATTTTCCGCATAGCCTGCAATTTGCTCATGCCCAAGCTGCGGGCCGCTTCCATCTGCCCGCCGTCGATGGCTCCGATGCCGCTGCGGGCCAGCTCCGCCATGTATGCGCCGGAATTGATGCCGAAGGTGAGTATTCCTACGGTTACGCCGTCAGCCGTCTGCATAACAATAAAAAAGAAAATCAGCAGCAGCACCACCACGGGAATCCCGCGAATGACGGTTACATACAGGTCGCACAGCAAATACAGGGGGCGAAGGGCGGGCACATCCTCGGAGTAGTACTTGGCAATGGCGACAACCGTGCCGATTATCACGCCGATGAACAACGCACCCAGGGTAATGAGCATGGTATTGCCAAAGCCCTGTAGCATCAGCCGGTAGTATTTGGTTTCAATAAAGGTTTCATAGAGCTTTTGCATCCACGGGTTCATGTCCTGGCTCCTTTCTGCCTGCCAAGCGGCGCTCGCGGCAATGAGGTTACTCGGCGGTCAGAGGAGAGGTGTAGGGCGCGCCATACTCGGCAAAGAGCTGCGCTACGGTGCCGTCGGCTATCAGCTGGTTCAAAACGTCGTTGACGGCGGCGACCAGGTCGTTGCTGCCCAGCTTGAAGGCAAAGGCGTAAGGCTCGGTGGTCATGGCTTCGGAGAGGATGACCAGCTGATCGGCGTTTTCAGCATTATAGGCGGCCACCATTTCCGAGGCGGTCAGGTCGTCGATAACCCAGGCGTCTACCTTGCCCTTCACCAGCGCCATCTCCGCATCGTTGTTGGCGGTGAAGGAGCTGACGTTATAGCCGTTTTCCATGCAGAAGCTTTCGGCGGTGGTGCCGGTCTGCACGGAGATTTTTTTGCCGGTCAGGTCGGCCTTGCCGGAAATGGGGCTGCCCTCCGTAACCACAATGGCCTGCGCCGCCAGGCAGTAGGGAGCGGTAAACAGAGCGTTTTTCTGCCGCTTTTCCGTTACGGAAATCCCGGATACGCCCACATCGTACTTACCGGCCTGCACGCCGGGCAATACGGATTCAAAATCCATTTGCTCGATGGAAAGCGCTACGCCCAGCTTTTCGCAAATCAGGTTCAGCAAATCCACCTCGATGCCTTCCACCTGGCCGTCTGGGGAAAGCGACTCAAACGGCGGAAAGTCCGGACTGGTCGCCATAACCAGCTTGCCGGCGCTTTGCACATCCGCAAGGCTTTTGCCGCCGTCCGCCAGGGCGGTTGCACAGCACAGGGAAAGCAGCAGGGCCAAGGAGAGAACAAACAGTTTTTTCATAATGATACTTCCTTTCTTTCATTTTGAGCGTGCGTCTGTATTTGGAAAATGGGACGCGGGCGGCTCTTTCAAGCTTTGGGAACACTTCAAGCTGAATAATTATGCAAAAAAGTGTGAATAAATAATACATCGACATAAACCGTTTGTCAACAGGACAAATCCCAAAAATACACTTTGAAAACAATGCAGGAAGGCGACGTCCTGCCAGCGGAAAAAGCAGCAAAAATACAGGTTTTTTGCCGGAAAAGATTGACCTTACAACTGTTGTAATGTTTATAATACAAAAGAAACCATCGGGAGGAGGACGCCGATATTATGGAAAGGAACTTAACCACGGGAAGCGTTTTTCGCAATGTGCTGGTTTTTTCGCTGCCTTATCTGCTGTCTTACTTTTTACAGACGCTGTATGGCATGGCGGACTTATTCATCATTGGCCAATATGAAGGCGTGGCGGGCACCACGGCGGTATCGGTGGGCAGCCAGGTGATGCACATGCTGACGGTGATGATCGTGGGCCTTGCCATGGGGCCTACAGTACTTATTGGCCAGGCGGTGGGCGGCGGCGACCGCCAAAGGGCGGCGCGGGGCGTTGGAAATACCGTTACGCTGTTTATGACGCTGTCGCTGGTGCTGACGGCTGTGCTGCTGATGCTCGTGCGCCCCATTGTGGCGGTCATGGCTACGCCGGAGGAGGCTGTGGCAGGCACGGCGCGCTATCTCGTCATCTGCTTCAGCGGTATTCCTTTGATTACGGCTTATAATATTCTCAGTGCCATCTTTCGCGGAATGGGCGACAGCAAAAGCCCCCTGTCCTTTATTGCGGTGGCATGCGCGGCCAATATTGCGCTGGACTACCTGTTTATGGGCGCATTTCATCTGGGGCCTGCCGGCGCTGCGTTTGGCACCACCCTGGCTCAGGCAATCAGCGTGGGAATAGCGCTGTGGACCGTAAAAAGCAAAAAAGGCGGACTTGCGTTGACCAAGGAAACCTGTCGGCCTCAAAGGGATGTGATGGGAAGCATCCTTTCCATAGGCGTACCCATTGCCCTTCAGGATGGGCTGATTCAAGTGGCTTTTATCGTGATTACCATCATTGCCAACCATCGGGGATTGACGGACGCGGCCGCTGTAGGCATTGTGGAAAAGGTGATCAGCTTTCTGTTTTTGGTTCCCTCCTCCATGCTGTCCACCGTTTCGGCTTTAGGGGCGCAGAACATAGGGGCAGGCAAACCCGCGCGTGCTGTTCAAACGCTGAAATATGCCATGATGATTGCGGCTGGCTTTGGGCTGACGGCAGCGGTGCTCATGCAGTGGATTGCCCGGCCTGTGGTGGCGCTGTTTACGGCGGATGAGGCGGCGATAGCGGCGGGCGGCCAGTATTTGCAGGGCTATATTTGGGATTGTCTGTTTGCCGGAGTGCATTTCAGCTTCAGCGGGTATTTCTGTGCCGTTGGCCGCTCGGGGTTGTCGTTTTTGCACAATGTAATCGCCATTGCATTGGTACGGGTTCCCGGGGTATATCTGGCCTCCACGCTGTTTCCCCAAACCCTGCTGCCCATGGGCCTGGCCACGGCTGCCGGTTCACTGGTGTCTGTGCTCATCTGTTGCGTTGCTTTTGCCCTTTTGCAGCGCCGGAGCAGGGGGATGGCAGGAGGAAACGCTCATGGATAAACTGTTTCGCATTGGCGATATGGCCCGCCTGTTTCATACAAGCATGAGCAGTCTGCGCCACTATGAAGCGCTGGGGCTGCTGACGCCGGAAACGGTGGATTCTCATACGGGCTACCGCTATTACAGCGTGCGCCAGTTTGAGGTGCTCAACACCATTCGGTATCTCCGGGCGCTGGATATGCCGCTTTCCGATATTGCGGATTTTTTGCAAAACCGCGACGTAGAGCGGATTGAAGAAAAGCTGCTTCAGCAGAAGAAAGCGGTGGTTGACCGGCAGCAGGAGTTAAAGCGGGTGGAGCGAAAAATCGACAACCGGCTTCGCCAGATTCGGGATGCAAAGAACTCGGTCATCGGCGTGATTTCCGGTAAGCAGCTGCCCGCCTGCCGTTTGGCATGGGTGAGTCAAACCTTGCAAATTCATCATTTTTTAGATATGGAAGCGCCCATCCGCAAACTGGAGCAGGCCCAGCGGGAGGCCTCCGTCTTTTTGGGAAAGGTGGGCGTGAGCATTTCCGCCGAAAAACTGAACCAAGGCTGCTTTGACCAATATGACGGCCTTTTTTTGATGCTGGACGAGGAGGATAGCTTTTCCGGACCAACCATGCGGCTGCCCTGTACACCCAGCCTGTCCGTGCGCTTCTGCGGCGGGCATGCGGAAGCGCCGGAGCAGTACCGCCGGCTTATGGCTGAGGTGCGGGCCCGCGGACTTACCGTCAGCGGCTTTTCCAGAGAAATTACCATGATTGACTACGGACTTACCAGCGACCCGCAAAAGTTTGTCACAGAAATCAGCCTTCCGGTAGCGGAAAAACGAAATCCTTGAAAATCATGAAGAAGCGATGAGTCGTTTCGACTTTGGGAACAGAAGGACGGACGCAGAAAAAGATCCGGTTTTTGGAAGATGATCAGAAAAACCCGGCGGCAAGCCTGTTAAAAAAGCGCCGAACCATGCTTGGACGGCGCTTTTGAATATGAATTGTGTGGAAAGCAGCAGTCAACGCCGCCGCCTTTACAAGAGCGTTTGCTAAAAAGAACGCGGCTTTAGTGGCAGCCGTGCTGGCCACAGCCGTGTTCTCCGCAGGCGTGCTCGTCAGAATGATGGGCATGATGGGCGCAGCGCACCTCCGGGTCGCAGCGCAGCCGCCCCTCAAGGAAGGAGCGCAGCGCCTCATCCGCCTCTCCGGTAACGCCGCCGTAGAGGCGAATCCCCATTTGAGCCAGGGCCGCCTGCGCGCCGCTGCCAATGCCTCCGCAGAGGAGCGTATCCACGCCGTGGCTCATGAGAAAGCCGGCCAATGCGCCATGACCGCTGCCGTTGGTGGATACGACTTCGCTGGCGGTGAGCTTGCCGTCTTCTACGGTGTACAGCTTAAACTGCTCCGTATGACCAAAATGCTGAAAAACCTGACCGTTTTCGTAAGGAATGGCAATTTTCATGAGGGTATCTCCTTTTTGTTTTTTGTTCAAAGAAAGGGGGATGTGCTGGCAGCAGCCGCACCGCCCCTGCTCCCGACCGTTGCAGATGCGGCAATTGCCCCCTGCAATGCGCAGCCTTTTCCCATGCACCAGGCAGGCGGAAACCTTGCGGCGCGCGCTTTCATAAATTTCCTGCACCGTAGAACGGGCAATATCCATTTGCAGGGCGCATTGCTCATGGCTTTTTTCTTCCAGGTCTATCAGCCGAAGCGTTTCGTATTCGTCCAGCGTGAGCACGATAGGCTCGCCTCTGCCGCCGCCCTGTGGGAAAAAGGAATCAAACGGCGTTTGCTGGCAGCTTCTTCGGCAACGCTGTGGCCTTGGCATATCACGCCTCCTTGTTTTCGGTATATACCGATTATATCACAAAAAATCCTTCCCGCAACCCTTCTTCATCAAGCTTGCAAGAACGGTTCGGGGTAAGGCAGGCCACAAACGTTTGGTTCCGTCTTGCCGTAAAGGCAACGCCCTTTCGCTTGCAATAGAATGGAGAAAAATGGTATACTTGTGAAACCGGCGGCTGTACGGCCGCTGCTAAGAAAAAACGGAGGAAGCGGGATGAGACAGACCGTGCCATACCGGTGGCTGGCTTTGCTGGCGCTGGCGTTGTTTTATGGCGTTTATTACGGAAAGCTGTGGATGCAGAAAAGGCAGGGAATCCAGACCAATCAGATTGGCCGCAGAAAGGAAAAGAACCTTCATCGCGTGGAAACGCTGATGGGAGTGGCCGTGGTAAGCGTGGTACTGGCCCAGCTGCTGTCCATTGCTTTGGAATGGAGTTTGCTGCCAGGCGCGGTTCGTTTGGTTGGCTTTTGCGTTGCGCTGGCAGGCGATGCGGTATTCATGGCGGCCGTCCTTTGCATGAAGGATAGCTGGCGGGCCGGGATTCCCGAAAAGGATCAAACCAAGCTGGTAACCGGCGGCATCTATGCTTTCAGCCGCAATCCGGCTTTCCTGGGGTTTGATTTGATGTATGCCGGAGAGCTGCTGATGTATGGAAACCCGTTGACGCTTACGTGTTCCCTGTTTGCCATGGTCATGCTCCATTTGCAGATTTTGCAGGAGGAAGCCTACATGGAAGCTACCTTCGGGGAAGCGTATCGGGCCTATCGGAAACACACGCTGCGATATTTGGGCAGAAGAAAAGAGGAAAGCAAATGAAGTATGAAACCAAAAGCATCACGCTCAAAGACGGACGCCAGGCATTGCTGAGAGCTCCCTGCGCCGGGGACGCCGCCGAGATGGTGGCATATTTACAAAAAGCCTGCGGCGAAACGGATTACCTGGCCAGATATCCCGAGGAAATGGAGTACGCGGTCAAAGGCGAGACGGCATACTTGCAGAACACTCTGGAGGACCCGAACAGCCTGATGATTGTGTGTACGGTGGAGGGGAAAATCGCGGGAAACTGTCAAATCATCTTCATGAATTCCATGAAAACCCGGCATCGCGCCGCAGTAATGATCGGCCTGCTTAAGGAGTATTGGGGAGTGGGCATCGGGACGGCGCTTTTTGCCGAAATGATTGAAACGGCCAGACAGCGGGAGGGCGTGTGTCAGCTGGAATTGGAAATGATTGAAGGGAATGAGCGGGCCTTCGCCCTGTACCGGAAGATGGGTTTTGAGGTGATGGGCGAACATCCGGACGCCTTCCGCCTGAAGGACGGCTCCAGCCGAAAAGCCATTTTCATGCGCAAGCCCTTGTAAGGCTTCATTCAGGGGGCGTTTCGGGAACGCCGGAGAAATCGAATTGGCAGGGTTTCCGCCTGCTAGAGGGTTACCTCATCGGCTCAGCGGCGCTGGCAAAGCAGCGTATCAAAGGCAGGCGCAAAATGGAAGACGTAGGATGCGGCCAAAGCTTTTATTGATAAAGAACCATGGCGACACGCGATTCGAGCGGGTTTGTCCGTCGTTCTCAAGCGTTTTTGCCCTCTCTCCAAATCAAGCGCTCACTTAACCGCCAGGCGGCAAGACACCGGCATTGTGAAAAACAACGGCATCCGTTGCTCCGCAAACCATTCACAGGGTAACCCAACGGCTATTTGCAAGCGTTCTCAGTTCTTTTTCTCTTGCCGTCACCGGCTAAACAGGCGGAGGTTTCCGCTAAAGCATACAGCGAAAAGCAGTTTGATTTTCTGCGCTTGAAAAATCAAACTGCTTTTTTGTAAAAAGCCCCGCTTCGAGCAGGGCTAAGGTTGCTGAAAAAGTGGAGGCGCAGGAGGCAGTGCCTCCTGCCGGGGTTTTAGGGGCGGAGCCCCTAAGCCTTATGCCGCGGCATTTTCCCTGCAAACCAGCGAAGCGCTGCTTCCGGGCGATGGCGGCCAATGAGGAATTATTCGACACTCTGAATCGGAGGGCCGAAGCCCTCCGATACCATCCGTTTTTTTCGACAGTCTGACAGTCCCTTTAGGGACTGCCAGTAAAAGCCGTACAGTTGGCAGATTTTCAATGCGTGTGAACCCTGTACGCCCTTGCGGGACTTAGTCAAACCAACGGCTAAGCCGGCAGGCATGCCGGAAACTCGCGTTTAAGGACTCAATCCTCGGCAGCGGCCACAATGGCCATGCCTGCGCTGGCGCCAATGCGGCTGGCGCCGGCCTGGATAACGGCCATGGCTTCATCGTAGTTGTGAACCCCGCCGGAAGCCTTCACCTTCATCGTATCGGGAATGCTTTTGCGCATCAGGGCCACATCGGCAGGAGTAGCGCCGCCGGTGCCAAAGCCGGTTGAGGTTTTCACAAAATTTGCGCCGGCCTTGGCGGCGGCCTTGCAGGCGACGATCTTTTCTTCATCGGTCAAATAGCAGGTTTCGATAATGACCTTCACAAGGGTGCCGTTGGCGGCGTCCACGACGGCTTGAATGTCTTTTTCCACCAGCTCATAGTCGCCGGATTTCATGGCTCCTACGTTGATAACCATGTCCACCTCATCCGCGCCGTTTTGAATGGCGTCCCTGGTTTCAAAAGCCTTGGCGGCGGAGGTGTTGGCTCCCAACGGAAAGCCGATAACGGTGCATACCTTTACCCCCGTTCCCTTCAGCTGCCGGGCTGCCAGGGCTACATAGGCAGGGTTTACACACACCGAGGCAAAGTGATATTCGGCGGCTTCCTTGCAGAGCTGCTCAATCTGCGGCTTGGTGGCAAAAGCCTTCAGCAGGGTATGGTCAATCATGGCGGCAATTTCGGCTTTTTTCATGATGTTTCTCCTTTTTTGAATTGGACTCCCGGAAAATGATACCACGTTATGTCAAAGAAGGCAACAAAAAAGAGCCTCCATCCGACTGATGGTAAGCTCATGGAGACCCAAAGTGCCGCTGTACCCGTTTTTTCACCCGCTATGTTTAGCAGGCCGGTTGCCCTACCATGGCGCTCTGCCTTCCCCTGGCGATTTCAAAAGAAACGGGGGCATGACATCCTGCCAACGAACGCGGGCTCCGTTTAAGATGATGTGGGTAAAAACAAGGCCCTGGCGCACACCTCAGGAAGCTCTGTTCCTATTATAGGGACCCTTGCCCGCCCTGTCAATAGCGAAAAAGGGAGATGGAAAAATTGGTACCTTTTCAGGGCTGAGCGCCTTCCAGCAGGGTATCCACCAGGTCGATGGCCTGGGCCAGCCGCTGCTCGTAGCTGCCGCTGACCACCACGATTTTGCCGCCAAAGCCATAGCTGACATACATGTCGTATAAACGCTTGCTGAGCTTGCGGCGCTTCTCCTCCTCGCCGTTCAGCCGCTGGCCGTCGGCCACCCATTTCACATCCGGGGTCAGGTAAATCAGCAGGTCGTAGCGGTTATGGTCGATGTACTTTTCCACCAGCTCGTTGCGGTGGCCCATGTACAGCTCGCTGAAATAATCGGTATAGGTGGCGTCGGTGTCAAAGAAGCAGACCTTATTGGCGGTGCGCAGGGCGTGGTAATCCTGCTCGTACTGGATATGGGCGATGCGGCTGAAGTCCTCGTCGGTATAGATGGTTTCGTCATTGCCCAGATAATCCCGGGCATAGTAGCGGCCTACCTCCTCCGACCAGGAGGTGTTGTACAGCTTGGCCAGACACTTGGTCAGGGTCGTTTTGCCGCAGCTTTCCGTGC
>CAKTUS010000044.1 GCA_934621485.1 uncultured Clostridia bacterium | reverse complement strand
CCTACTTCTTACCCGGCGTTGACGCTGCTAACTTTTGAGGTGACCTTTTGCGTCACTTTTCACTTGACGAACACATGAGATGCAAACGAAATTAGGATATATATGATTGATAAAGCGAAACCAATGCATCAATGGCTCCATTGTGTAGAAATGCTTAACGAGTGCCGCAAGGCGGCTTACTTCTGAATGATTCAAAACGTATCTTAAAAGACTGGAACGAACTTGCGGCTTACACAATGACATTCACCACCGAACGGTTGGGGGATAATGGAGGCCCTTTCTTTTGAGAACACTTCAATTTAACATGAGGTTTCCTTTTTAATATCCGTTTCAGCAGAAACCCCTGGACAGAGCCGCTGAAAACAGTGAGCTTTCATTTCAAGATGCATGGCGAAATGAAAGAAAGAATGGTTTTGATAACGGCGACAGCAGCCATGGAAACAAGGGGAGAATCACAGAAAGGGCTTGTATGCAGCCGGTAGGGCTGGATGGGCTCCTTTATGACTTGCAGAGCGGCTGGCGCAAGCGTCTGTTTTTCACAACACCAGCAGCGCTTGCCGCTGGCAGGCCCTGATAGGGACGAATGGAGCCGCCGGTTTAGTCGATGATTTGGACGTACGGCATTTTGAAGAAGCCAACCAAAGCCTTTATCCGTGGAATAGACTTGTCAAGGATTGCCAGAGCCTTCTCTGCCTATAGAGGCCCTGCGGCCGGGGCGCAATTGCCGGGGCATGGCGGCATGCAGCGCCGTAAGGGCGATGGTGAATCAGCCGGCGTTGTGCTGGCGCCTTGACAAGTGACCGATTGGTAACTATAATAGCGACCGATCGGTCACGTCCGGAAAGAAGGCTCGTTTCCGAAGTGGCCGCAGGCTTTTCTGCAAGTTTTTCGGTCAAAAGCGCTGCAAAAGAGAAGCCGGATATATCGAATGAAGAAAGAGGGAAAGGGACATGAAACACTATTTCGGAAACGCTGTAACGACGGTGACAACGCTCCTGATCGTTGCCTTATTAGGGTTTATCGGCTATTCTATTGCGCATCGAGCCGCCATCTCTCATTGGGGGCGCAGAAGCGCCTTTCTGCTGACGTTTGGCCTGGTGGCCTGCTGCTTTGCGGCGGCCCGGGACGGCCTAGACAAGACCATCCAGCACGCCGTTGACGGCGGCTGCGCGCCGGGCTTGTTTCCGCTGATTAGCGTTCCAACCATCGCAGGCTGCGTCGGCGCGGGGCTTATCCTGACAGCCGCCATCGCAACGCCGATTGCCAAAACGCAGCGGGCGCGCGAAATCTGGTTTGATATCATGGCTGGCGGAGCAGTGCTGAAAATGGCGACCATGGAGATTGCAAGGGCCGTTCTCTAAAAACAGAAGGACAGAAAAGTTATGCCGCAGATGAACAAGGGCGGAAAATTTGTTTTTGGAGAATCGGTCATTCGGCAGGATGGGCGAGTGCAGTTTCCTCCGCAGGCAGTCGAGGAATACCATATTGCTTCAGAAGGAAAGGTGTATTTGTTTACCGGAAGCAAGAGCACGGGCGGCTTCTGCGTGACGCGGCAAGGACTGCTTCTGCCGTCCATGCTGGGGCACATTCTGGCTGAAACGCCGGAGCTTTTGCAGTACGAGACCCCCCGCAGGTTCTTTCCTTCCCTATAAGGGACGAGCCTATTGCTGGACGGTCATCTCAGAAACAGGCGAAATCTGGTTGACGGAAGAAATGATGTTGCTTCTGCATCTGGAGCCTGAAATGCGGTTGCTTTCCATTCGCAGCAGCGATATTGCCTTTACGATGGGGGCGAAAGGACCGTTGCTGGAAGAGGCGGCTCAGTTTAAGGGAGGGATTCCTCTGTTCCCATGAGAATATCGCCGCCGTTTGCGGCGCTCCAACCCAAACGATGGCTTCTATCCTCATATTTCAGAAGGAATATCCATTGCAGAGAAAGAAAGAGAAACATGGGAGCATACGGTTGCCGGCGCAATGAAGCTGGCGGCCCTTCTCGGAACGGCTTTCTCGCGATTGCCCCGCGGCTGCTCGTCTGTTTTTCAGCGGCGGCCAGGTCAGCAACGGGACGCTTGCCGGTAAACAGACGGCTGCCAGGATTAAGAAAACAAGTGTGAAAAGCAATGAAAAGATACAAGACGGACGCCTATGAGGGCATGAGTTTCTTTGGCGGATTGGTGTTTTTCGCCCCGGTGGCGCTCTTGGTGCGAACCCGGGCCGGTATCAGCGAGGGGCAGTTTTTTCTGCTGCAAGTGTTGCTTTCCGCCGTCATCGCATTGGGCGAAATGCCCACCGGCTATTTAACGGATCGTATGGGCTATCGCAACTCGCTGATCCTTTCCCAGCTGCTTTTGCTCATTGCGCGAGGCCTGCTGCTGGCGGCCTATCTGCTGCGGTCCCTTCCGCTTTTTGTGGTGGAAGCGGTGGTGGAGGGCGTTTCAGCCTGTCTGTCCTCCGGCACAGGCAGCGCCTACCTTTATGCGCTTTGCGGGGAGGAGGACTATCTCCCAAAAACGGCGCGTGCGGCGAACTTTGGAACGGCGGGCTTTCTGCTCAGCACGGCTGTGTATGCCGTGATTTATGAATCCTTTTCTCTGAAAGGGCTGCTGATTGCCACCGTTCTTTCCGGCGCGGCCGGACTGGTCTGCGCGCTGCTTTTGCGCCGGGAAGCGTACGGCAGTCCATCGGAAACGCGCCCGGGGAAAACGAGCCGGTCGCTGCTTTTGCTTCTTTTGCGGGACCGGCGGACAAGGCTGCTTACCCTGCTGCTGTCCTTATTCAGCGTGGCGTGGCTGCTGGTGAACTTTTTCTATGCGGAAATGCTGGAGAAAAGCGGCGTTCTGCTCACCTGGCTATCGGCAATCATCATCGTTTATTCTGTTGTGCAGATGCTGGCGGAGCCGCTCATTCATTTGTGCCAAAAATATGCCAAAAGGAAATTGACCCTGCTTTTTTGCTTGCTTAGCGGCGCGGTGTTGCTGGGGTTTGGGCTGCTGCGCACTACAGGGCTCTTGATTGTGATGATGGTGCTGCTGCCCCTTTTTCTGGATCTTGCCACCTTCTATGTGGAAGAGCAGCAAAACCGGCTGATTGATACTTTGGCGCTGGAGAATCATCGGGCTGCCGCGCTGTCCGTTATGAATATAGGCGTTAACGTGATGGAGATGCTTTCGTTGTTTGCCTCGTTCCTGCTGGTTGCCGTGGGAACCGGTTGGTGCTTTGGCCTGTGCGGCGTTTTTTTGCTGCTGTGCGCGGTGTTGTACCGCTGCAAAACGGCCGGTACAGAGCAGAACGTACCCAATGACGCTGAAAAGCCGTAGCACAACGCTTTTTCATCCGTGACGGCGTGGCCTGCTCCGTCCGGTTCCATGCGGTTTGGCGCTTCGGCTGGCTGGCTCGCCGCATCTGCGCCTTTTGTGCCTGTCGCCGACGCCCTATGCCGGAACGAATCCTCTTAATTGGCGCTGCAACCGCTTTCTCGTCCCGAAAGACCCGGTTTGTCTTTCTCGGTTATATGTATGGGAAGCGCCAAAATAGCAAGAAACGTCGAGAAAGTGCCTGCGCCGCACGGTACAATGTACCTGTAAGGAGTAAAGTGTATCATGAAAGAACAGGTATTGGCTGTCCAGCGGATGCAGGATTACATTGAAAAGAACCAGGCGGAGGAAATCAGCCTGTCCGATTTGGCGCGTATCTCCCTGTTTTCTCCGTGGTATTCCTACCGGCTGTTCCGGGAACATCTGGGCCTGACGCCTGCGGAATACATCAGAAAATGCCGGCTCACGCAGGCGGCCAGGCAGCTTCGGAGTGGAGAGACAAAGGTGATTGACGCTGCCTATTGCGCAGGCTTTGCCAATGCGGACACTTTCACACGGGCGTTTTACCGGGAATTTGGTTTGAACCCCAGCGACTACCTGAAGCATCCCGTACCGGTCGCGTTCTTCATTCCTTACGGAGCAAAGTATCGTGAACTGAGAAAGGAGAGCGTTGACGTGTCCAATATTCAGCCCATTTTCATTCAAACCGTCCGCAAGCCGGAACGGCTGTGCATCATTAAGCGCGGCAGGCAGGCGGAGGACTATTTTCCGTATTGCCAGGAGGTAAGCTGCGACGTATGGGGCATCCTCATGAGCATGCCTTCCCTTTGCGGCGAGCCTGTTTCCATGTGGCTGCCGGCCAGGTACAAAAAACCGAATACCTCTACCTATGTGCAGGGCGTGGAGGTTGAAACCGGCTATCTGGGCGTCATTCCCGAAGGGTTTGAGATGATTCATCTGCCGGAAGCGGAATACCTGATGTTTCAGGGGCAGCCCTTTCAGGAGGAGGACTACTGCCAAGCCATTCGAACCCTGCAGGCTGCGATGGACGGCTATGACCCGTCCGTCGTCGGCTACCGCTGGGATGATGAGAACCCGCGCATCCAGTTAGAGCCCCGCGGTCAGCGCGGGTACATCGAGCTGCGGGCGGTTCGGAGGCTTCAGAAATGAGCGAAGCGATTTTTGTGCAGGGGCTTACCAAAGCCTACGAGGGAAAAACCACGGTTGATCATCTGAGCTTTACCGTGCCAAGAGGTACGGTATTCGGGCTGCTTGGCGCAAATGGCGCCGGAAAAAGCACAACGATGGAGTGCATCCTTGGCACAAAGCAGGCGGATGCGGGTACGGTGCGCCTGCTGGGGCAAGAGCCGAAGCAAAACCGCCGCGCGCTTTTTGAACGCATCGGCGTGCAGTTCCAGGAGGGAGACTATCAGCAGGAAATCAAGGTGGCCGAGCTTTGCCAGGAAACCGCCAGCCTGTACCGCAGGCCAGCCGATTGGCGCGGACTGTGCCGGCAATTCGGCATCGGTGATAAGATAAAGGCGGCGGTGAAAAGCCTGTCCGGCGGCGAAAGACAGCGGCTTTTCATTGTGCTGGCGTTGATTCCGCAGCCGGAGGTAGTGTTTCTGGACGAGCTGACCACCGGCCTTGACGCACGGGCCCGCCACACCGTGTGGAAAACCCTGGAATCCCTTAAGGAACAAGGACTGACGGTTTTTTTGACGTCGCACTTTATGGATGAGGTCGAGGCGCTGTGCGACCAAATCTGCATTTTGAAACAGGGAGTTGCCGTTTTCCGGGGCACTGTGGAGCAGGCCAAAAAACAATGCGGCTGCCGGCGCTTTGAGGAGGCGTATTTGCAGCTTTCAGAGGAGGCGGACGAATGAAACGCTTTTGGATTTTTCTGAAAACAGAGGGAAAACTTAGCCTGCGGGATATGAACATGCCCATCTTTGCCATCATCATGCCGCTGGTTGTTTTCAGTATTCTGGGCCTGATTTACGGTACAAAGCCCGCCTATGATGGCGCCGGCTATACCTTTTTAGAGCAGTCTTTCGGTGCGGCCAGCGCCATTGCCATTTGCGCGGGCGGCCTGATGGGCCTGCCCCAGGCGGTGGCTGGTTCCAGAGAGCGCAAGGTGCTCAAACGCTTCCGGGTTACCCCGGTCAGTCCTGTGTTTATCCTGGCGGTAGAACTGGCGATGTATGTGGGGTACTGCCTGGCGTCGCTTGTAACGCTGGCTGCTGTTGCGCTGGTTTGGGGAGTGAGGCTGCACGGCTCGCTTTTGGGTTTCATGGGCAGCTGGCTGCTCACGATGCTATCGACGCTTTCCATCGGTATGCTGGTGGGCGGCGTAGCCAAAAACACCAAACAATCCAGCGTGATTGCATCCCTTCTCTATTTCCCCATGTTGGTGTTTTCCGGCACAACGCTGCCCATTGAAGTGATGCCACGCGCAATGCAGAAGCTGGTAAGCTTCTTCCCACTGACGCAGGGCGTCGCCATGATGAAAAATGCGTTTCTGGGCGCAGACACGGGGAATGTGCTGCTGCCGGTTTGCGTGATGATTGGGCTCACCGCGCTTTGCACGGGCCTTGCCATCCGTTTCTTCCGCTGGGAATAAGGCTTTTCCGACGCGAGACCAGAAAGCCCTTTTCATCACGGGCGTAGCCGCGATGAAAAGGGTGAACGCTTCTGCTCCCCCCCAGTCGTCGTCCGCTGTACGGATTAGGGCAGCGCAATCGCTCCATCCCAATCATAGCGCATTTGCCGGCGCACAAAGGGAACCATGGCCAAGCCGTCTGCCAGCTCCTGAGGCGTAATGGGCAACGTGCTCATGGAAAGAAAAGACAGGTGATACTGACTTTGCCCATTTTCCCGTTGCGTCCAGGCATGGCCCGCCGCGTTGTACACAAAGGCTGTGCTGCTTGCCTGTTCGCTGGCAAAAGAGCCTCCGTTTTGAGGGCGCAACACAAAGGCACATTCTCCATAGCGCTGCTGAAACCGCTGCTGCTCCTGCTGGGAATCAAACTGCAAATCCATGATAACGTAGGGCGCGGTGGTCAGGCGCTGCACTTGCAGAAAGCGAGCGGTGTAGCCGTTCATGGACACGGTTGCCACGGGCTGAGCGCTCAGCGCGTCCTGGGTCCATTGGCTGGCCGCGCTTTCTACCGTTTTTCGGTCGGAGAAGGAAAAACGCTGCTGCATCATGCCGTGGTCGGTATAGTAGGCCAGCGGGCTTTGCTGGTAGGCTTGGGCAAAGCTGTCCGACAGCGCCAGTTGACCGTCCACCACGGCAATTTGCCCTTCGATGACGGCCTGCTCCAGCCGCTCCTGCTGGGACAGAGCCTCTTGGGGCTCCTGGGCCCAGGTTTCCTCAGCGTGTACGGGCACAAGCAGCTCGTAAACCGTCCAGCGGATGCTGAGCACCATATCCTGCGCTCCGCTGTCCCGGCTGTAGTACACCGCCTGATCCTCAACCTGCTGGCCGCTTGTCAGATAGAACCCTTCCCGGGGGCTTTGAGCCAAGGCCGCATCAGCCAGCGGGTCCATGATTGGCTGCCACTCTATATACACCGCTGCCGCGCCCGGATTCAGGATGACGGTGTGAAATTCCGTTTTGCCCGGGCTTACGTCCACCCGCCAGTCTGTTTGGGGCATAACCGCTTCCGGCTCGGAAGCCAGGGTCGCCGCCATCGGCGTTTCCGCCGTGGGCTGGGTCAGCGGCTGCACGGTTTCGTCCTTTATGGGACGGCCGGTCAGGGTGAAAACCGCCGCGCACAGCAGCAACGCCGCCGCTATAGCCCAACTCCGTCCAGGGGAGCGGCGCGCCGGCGGACGATCCGATTCGGCGCACAAGAGAGTTCGCCAAAGCCTTTTTTCGGTTTCACCGCTCACGGTAAAAGCCTCCTGCTGGGCACGAAGGCGCATGTTTCGGTCAAATGGATTCATCTTCCGCCGCCTCCTTTTCAAGACAGTCTTTGAGCATTTTGCGGCCCCGGCTGAGCCGCATGGACACCGCGGGCCGGGGCAAGCGCAGCACTGCCGCCATCTCCTGGGTGGAAAAGCCCTCGTAGTAATACAGAATCAGCACCTGGGCATAGAGCGCCGGCAGGCTGAGCAGCAGGCCGTACAATTCGCCGTCGCTTTGCAGCACCGGCGTTTCAGGCACACACTCCACCGGGGTTTCCCGCTTTCGGCGGCGCAGCTGGTCATAGCAGCACCGGGCGGTAATGCGCATGGCCCAGGGCTTCAGGCAGTCCGGCTTGCGCAGAGCTTCCGCCTGCTGCAAAGCCTTGACCATGGCGGCAGACACGGCGCCCTCCGCATCGTGGGCGTTTTGCGTAATGCTGAGGGCCAAGCGCAGCAGGTTTGCGCGCAGATCCCAGAGCCGCTCTCCCAGCTGCTGTCGTTCCACGGCTCTTTCCCCCTTCCGGTATGTTCTGACAACTCTTCAGACGGTTTTCCATGCCAAAAGGTAACCAGGCTTTGAAGCGTTTTTTTCCAATGCATCCGAAGGCCGTGAGAAACTGAAACCAAAAAACGGCCCCCTGCGGCAAACAAAACCGCAAGGGGCCCAGACTTTACTGCACCACAGGGCTGGCCTGCATGGCGGCCAGGGTCTCTGAAAGCAGCTTGTCCAAATCCCAGCCCAACATCTCCGCGCCGCGGCGAATCACATCGCGGGAACAGCCGGCGGCAAATTTTTTGTCCTTGAATTTCTTTTTTACACTGGAAAGCTCCATATCATTTACGCTTTTGCTGGGACGCATCAGGGCCGCCGCGCCAATCAGGCCGGTGAGCTCGTCGGTGGCGAAAAGCGCCTTTTCCATTTCATGTTCGGGCGCTATGTCGCAGCAAATGCCGTAGCCATGGCTCACCACGGCATGCACCAGCTCCGGCTCGGCGCCGATTTCGGCCAGCATGGCGGGGGCCTTCTGGCAGTGCTGCTCGGGGTAAAGCTCAAAATCCACATCGTGTAAAAGCCCAACCAGCCCCCAAAAATCCTCCTCCTGGCCGTAGCCCAGGGAGCGGGCAAAATAACGCATTACGCTTTCCACCGTCAGGGCGTGCTGAATGTGGAAAGACTCGTGGTTGTACTTGGTAAGCAGGGCGTAAGCCTGGTCCCGGGTGAGGTGAGTTTGCATGCAAACGCGCATCCTTTCGCAAAAAACTGGCGTTATCAAAGGCCACGGTAGAAAGCGACCGCCGCCTGGAGCTCCCGGGCGGTGGGATGCCCCTTGGCAATGCCGCCGATGAGCCGAAAGGGGCCGAAGGTGTCAAAACCCTTGCAGAAATACACGCCCAGAAGGGGACAGCCCTTGCCGGCTGCAATCCGCTCCGCCTCGCGGCAGTGGCTGCGTCTGGGCGAACCGGCGGTATGAAGGAAAAACACCGGCACGCCGCCGGGCAGGTGCTCCTGCGCATAGCGAAGCAGGGCCGTATGATAGTTGCCGTAGTAAACGCCCGAAGCCAGACCGATGCGGTCAAAGCCGCTCAGGCCGTCCGGCGCGGCGCGGGTTACATCCAGCAGGGTTACATCGGGCGATGCTTCGGCAATGGCCCGCACCACCTTGCGGGTGTTGCCATGGTGGGTGGAAGCATACAGAATGGCGGTCTTCATGGCGGGATCCTCCTTTGAAACGCAGGTCTATTGTACCACAAAAAGAACAAAGCGGATTGTGTTTTTTCCGCTTTGAAGCAGGCGCTCTGTCAAGCAGAATCGAAACCCGCGCAGGCGCCTGACGGCGGGAAGCGCAGCCCTTACGGCCAACCGGGATTTGCGATTCGGCCTGACGCTGATGCGGGCGCGCCGGCGGGTATCGGCACGCAGCTGATGGGAACGTCTCTCATCAAAGCGCCGTCAGGCGGGCTTTTGGACGGCTTGCGCGGCCGCTAGGACCGTCAAAAAAGGGAGGTGCGGGAGGAGCTGCCCTCCTGCCGGGGTTTTAGGGGATCCGCTCCTGAGTCTTATGTCATCATGTTTTCCCGCGAACCGGCGTAGCGATGTCCGCAGGCGCGCTCTCCTATGGGGCTTTTCGACAGCCTGTGCAGTCGCTTTTGTTTTTCCCGCAGGGCAAATGCCCTATTGCAAGTACGGCGAAATGCAAACCTGCGCTCTCAATCAAGGGCAATCCGCCCATTCCGCTCGACCAATGCGGCGTATACTCGCGCCGCTTCGTTGAATGAGGATGGAAAGGCTGTTGCTCTGGCTTTCTAGTCCCTGATTATTGTATTTCTTCCCTATTTTCGCTATAATGAACCCGTGCCCCAAACGGACAAAAGAAAGGCAGATAGGAAGCATGGATATTTTTCACTATCTTACCGAGATGAGCGGCCAGATTGGTCCCAGCGGCCACGAAGCCGCCTCGGCTCAGTGGTTCAAAAGCAAGTTTGAACCACTGGCAGACAGCGTAACGGTGGATGCGCTGTATAACGTAATTGCATTCAAAAAAGCCACCCGCCCCATGGCGGACGGCCGTCCTGCTCCCCGGGTGATGCTGGCGGCCCATCAGGATGAAATTGCCCTGATGGCGGCGGATATTCTGCCGGACGGCAGCCTGCGCATGGGTCAGGTGGGCGGCGTGGATCCCCGTATTCTGCCCGCTTCGCTGGTAAAAGTGCATGCTCATCAGCCAGACGGCTCTCCCGTCGTGCTGGAGGGCATGGTGGGCGCAGCCGCGCCCGTTACCCAAAGTGCGGAGGAAAAAAAGCGCAATTACCAGCGGGAAGAGCTGTTTGTGGACCTGGGCCTGCCGCCGGAGCAGGTGAAAGCCCTGGTGCATATCGGCGACCTGATTACGCTGGCAGGTCCCGCTACCCGGCTTTTGAACGACCGTTGCGCCTCCAAAACCATGGACGACCGTGCCTGCGTGGGTTGTCTGCTGGAGGCGGCGGAGCGGCTGCAAAAAATGAACCACGCCTGCGACGTGTACTTTGTGGCCACCACCCAGGAGGAGGTGGGATCCAAAGGCGCAACCGTGGCCGCCTATTCCATCCGGCCCGACTTGGCCGTGGCCCTGGACGTAACTCACGCCACCATTCCCGGCAGCAGGCCGGACACCACTGTGCCTTTGGACGCGCCTGCCGCCACCTGCGGCCCCTTCATTCAGCACCGGCTGCTGGAGAGGCTGAAGCGGACGGCCAAGGATCACGGCATTGCCTTGAATACGGAGCTGGCCGTTGATGAAACCTGGACCGATGCGGACGAAATCGCCTTTGCGAGGGAGGGTGTGCCCACGGTGCTTATCGACCTGCCCCTCAAATACATGCACACCACGGTGGAACTGCTGGATATGAATGTGATGCGCGAGTGTGGCCGCCTGCTGGCTCACTTCCTGTGCGACTTGGACGAAGGGTGGGACGAAGCGCTATGGAACTGAAAACCCTGAGCGAGCTTTGCGGCGTGAGCGGCCGGGAGGAACGGGTGCGCCAGGCCGTGCTGACGGCCTGCGAACGCATAGCCGGAAAGGAAAACGTGACCATGGACCGCATGGGCAATGTGGTGGTTCACAAGGCGGGCCGCAATGCCCAGGCCCCCCGCCGAATGGTGAGCGCTCATATGGACGAAGCGGGCCTGATGGCGATTTCCGCTACGGACGAGGGCCTTTTGAATATTCGTCCCATCGGCGATGTAGACGCGCGCATGCTGGTAAGCAAGCGGGTGCTGGTAGGCTATCCTCAGGAGGGGCAGGAGCCCCTCTATGGCGTAATCGGCGCAATGGCCATTCACCTGCAAACCGCTGAGGACCGCAAAAACGTGCTGCCCATTGGTCAGCTGTATGTGGACATCGGCGCAAAGGACAAGGACGAGGCCCTGGCTAAAGCGCCCATGGGCACCCCCGTCACCTTTGTGGCGGACTGCGTCCCCTTTGGGCAAAACAAGCTGCGGGGCAAGGCGCTGGACGGCCGGGTGGGCTGCTACAACCTGTTGCGGCTTTTGAATGCAGATGTGGCAGGCGATACCGATTTTGTGTTCACCACCCTGTATGAAGTGGGCGGCAAGGGCGCTACCGGCGCGGCCTATCGCCTGTGCCCCGACGAAGCCCTGCTGCTGGAGGGCGCGCAGGCCAACGACCTGGGCGATGCGGACAAAACCCGCCGCCTGTGCCGCCTGGGCGGCGGCGTGGCCGTCAGCTTTATGGACCGGGGCGGCATCGCGCAGCCGGACTTGTTCCGTCAGCTCATGAACCTGGCGCAAAAACATGGCGTGGCCCACCAGGTCGAGGAAACCGTAAGCCCCGCCGGAGAAAGCAGCGGCGTACAGCGCCAGCACAGCGGCGTAAAAACCTGCGTGCTGGGCGTGCCCGTGCGCTATCCCCGCACCCCCATGGGCGTTGTGGACCTGGGCGACGTGGAGGCTCAGTATCAATTGGCCCGCTGCTGGCTTGAAAACTAAGAAAGAGGTGGAAACCCCATGTTTGATCTTATCAGGCAAATGGTGAACGTATACGGCCCCTCCGGCCATGAGGATCGCGTGGCCAATGAAATAGAAGCCCTGGTAAAGCCCTGTGTGGACAGCATTTCCCGCGACGCCATGGGCAACCTGATTTGCGTCAAAAACGGCCAGCCCGGCGGCGGCCGGGTGATGCTGTCCGCCCATATGGATCACATCGGCTTCATTGTGATTGCGGTGGAAAAGGAAGGCTATCTGCGGGTGATGCCCGTAGGCGGCATTAACCTGAACGTGAGCAAAACCCGCCACGTATCCTTTGCAAACGGCGTGCAGGGCGTTATCGCCCAGCAGCCCACACGCGAGGGGGAAAACGCCGGCATGCAGCATATGTTCATCGATATCGGCGCGGCGGACGAGGCCGAGGCGCTGCAAATGGTGCAGCTGGGCGATATGGCTGTGTACGCCAACGATTGCTTCCGCCTGGGCCAGCACCGGGTAGCCGCGCCCGCCATGGACGACCGTGTGGCCTGCGCCCTGCTGGTCAGCGTTTTGCAGGGGCTGCCCAAGCAGACCCGGGACACCGTGATCGCCGTATTCTCCACCCAAGAGGAGGTAGGCTGCCGCGGCGCAAAGACCGCCGCCTTCACCATGGAACCGGACGTGGGCATCGCCCTGGATGTAACCGCCAACGGCGACACCCCGGAAACCAAGTTCCCCGCCGTAAAGCTGGGCGACGGCGCCGCGGTAAAGATAATGGACCGGGGCAGCATTTCTAACCCGGACGTGGTGCGCGATTTGCTGGCCGCCGGTGAAAAGGCGGGCGTAAAGACCCAGCGGGAGGTGCTGCCCTTTGGCGGTACCGACGCCAGCTCCATTCAGCTGTCCCGCAGCGGCGTGAAGGTGGGCACCGTATCCATTCCCTGCCGGTATGTGCACAGCGCCTGCGAAGTGATTGACCTGCGCGATGTGGAGGCCGCCCGCGGCCTGCTGCTTTCCTACCTGCAATGATCCAGCCTAAACGAGACTCGCTGCTGGACGCCCTGCGCGGCGCGGCGGCCCTGGGCGTGGTGGCTATTCATACCGCCTTCCATTCCGGCGACAGCTACGTGCCTGCCTGGTTTCAAAGCCTGACGCTTTTGTGGGACGTACCCCTGTTTTTTGTGCTGGCCGGTTGGAGCGCCAGTTTTCGTCCGGACCGGATGGATAAAACCCTGAAAAGCCTGGCCCTTACCTGGTGCAAATGGGCCCTGTTTGTGCTGCTGCTGGCGCTTGTCAGCGCCGTCGCGGGGCTTTCCGGCGTAAGCGGAGCTCGCGACCTGTTTCAAAACCTGTTTTTTCACACCAGCTTCTGGTCGTTTCCCAGCGTGGGCTATTCGGTGTGGTTCCTGCCGGTGTATTTCCGGGTAAGCCTGCTGGGGCAGCTGGCGCTGTACCTGCTGGGGTCCCGCCGGGGACCCCGGGCTTACAAACTGCTGGCGGGAACGCTGGCCTTTTTGTACCTGGCCATGAACGCGGATAGCAGCCTGCTGCCGGGTCTAAGCCAGACGGATGGATTCTACGCCCTGCTGTGGTGCGTGGGATTGCTGATTGGCTGCTGCGATTGGAAGCTTTCCTCCTGGAAGGCGGTGCTGGCGCTGTGCGCCCTGGCGGCCGCCGGATGGTACGTCAGCGCCCGGATGCTGCAAACCGGCTATGCGCTTCAGCAAAGCAAGTTTCCGCCTCAGCTGCCCTATCTGTTCGCATCGCTGCCCGCCATTGGCGTGGCGTTGCTGCTGCGGGGACGAAAGGAGCCCGTGCAAAGCCGGTTGCTGGTTCACATTGGACAAAATGCTTTGTTCTATTACTTTGCTCAGGGCGTGGGCAGCTCGGCGTTGTATTGCCTGAAGCCGCTTTTGCCCTTTCAAAACTGGTTTGTGTGCTGGCTGTGCCTGCTGGCGGCCAATCTGGCGATAACTGCTCTTGTAGCGGAAGCGCTGGCCCGGCTGTACCGGCTGGCGGAGCGGGCCGCTCTGGGGCTATGGCGGCGATGGCCCGGCAGAAAAGGAGAAGGCTGATGAATCTGCAAACCGCGCTGCGACGCAAAAAGCTGTTCCTGCTGGACATGGACGGCACTCTGTATTTGGATGACAACCTGTTTCCTCACTGCCTGGACTTTTTGGAGGCCATTCGCGCTCAGGGAGCCCGTTATCTGTTCCTGACCAACAATTCTTCCAAATCGGTGGACAAGTATGTGGAAAAGCTGGGCAGGCTGGGCATTGCGGCAACACCGGAGGACTTCTTCACCTCCACCGACGCCGCCTGCGCCTATTTGCGGGCCCATTACCATGGCCATAAGCTGTACGCTCTGGGAACCGCCAGCTTTCGCCGCCAGCTGATCGACGCAGGCTTTCCGGTAACCGACCATCTGGAGGACGGCATCGACTGCCTGCTGATGGGGTTTGACACGGAGCTCACCTTTCGCAAGCTGGAGGACGCCTGCATCCTGCTGGGGCGAGGCGTAGAGTATCTGGCCACCAACCCGGACTGGGTATGCCCCACCGCCTACGGCTATGTGCCGGACTGCGGATCAGTAAGCCAAATGCTGTTTAACGCCACCAAGCGCAAGCCCTACTTCATTGGCAAGCCGGAGCCTGCCATTGCGCTGCTGGCCGCCCGAAAGGCAGGCTGCCAGCCCCAGGACGCTGTGGTAATCGGCGACCGGATTTATACCGACATTGCCTGCGGCGTAAACGCGGGAATGGACACCGTTTTGGTTTTCAGCGGCGAAACCACCCCCGAGGATTTGAGCCAAAGCGACGTGAAGCCCACCTTCACCAGCCCGGGCGTGGCCCAGCTGTGGCAATTGCTTCGCTCTTGAGGGACGCCGCCCGCATCCGCAGAAAGGTCAGCCCCTCCTTCGAGGGGGCTGACTGTCGGAAACCCCTGATTGGCCGCCATCGTCTGGAAGCGGCGCTTCGCTGGTTCTCGGGGAATGTGCTGCGGCATAAGGCTTAGGGGCTCCGCCCCTAAAACCCCGGCAGGAGACAGCGTCTCCTGCACTTCCACTTTTTCAGCAACCCGCCCATCCTCCTTCGAGGGGGCTTTCTTATGCTTTGCCGGAGTGTGTTCGCGCCTGGCGTTTTTCCTTACCTGATGAAAAAACAAAACGCCTTCCAAAGCTTCAGTGCTTGGAAAGCGTGAGGACGTTACAAGCTCGCCTGACGGCGGTCTTTTCTGCCGAGAAGCGCTCTTTGATTACTCGCCCGGCGAACAGGCAAATTCCCGTCCTCCAAAGCTCCGCCCGCGCTTCCTTCGGAAGCTTGCGTCCCGGGTTTTCTGCGCGTTTATTCCTTGATGCGGGCAATGTAAATCGGCCTTTTTTTGGTTTCCAAATAGGTTTTGCTTAAATACTGCCCCAAAATACCAATGCAGAACAGCTGAATACCGCCCAGCAGCAAAATGATGCAGATGGTGGCTGGGAAACCAGCCACCGGATCGCCCCAGATGACGGTTTTGAAAAAGAAGAACAGAATCAGCAAAAAGGCCACCAGGCAGAACACAAAGCCCAAAATGGAAGCCAGGGCCAGCGGCGCGGTGGAAAAGCCCACGATGCCGTCAAAGGAATACAGCAGCAGCTTCCAGAAGGACCATTTGGTTTCGCCGGCCACGCGCTCCACATTTTCGTACTCCAGCCACTTGGTGCGATAGCCCACCCAACTGAAAATCCCCTTGGAAAAACGGCTCACTTCGGTCAGACTCAGGATGCTGTTCACCATTTGACGGGTCATGAGGCGAAAATCTCGAGCGCCATCCACAATTTCCGTCTGGCTGATGTGGTTAATCAGCCGGTAAAAACTGCGGGCAAAAAAGCTGCGTACCTTGGGTTCGCCCGCACGGGTTACCCGGCGGCTGGCCACACAGTCGTAGCCCTCTTCCTGGATGCCGTGCAGCATGCTCTTCAGCAGACGGGGCGGGTCCTGCAAATCCGCGTCCATGATGGCCACATAGTCGCCCGTGGCGGCCTGCATGCCGGCATACATGGCGCTCTCCTTGCCAAAGTTGCGGGAAAAGCTGATATAGTGCACCCGCGAATCCTGCTGGCGAAGGCGGACAAAAGCGGCCAGGGTTTCATCCCGGCTGCCGTCGTCCACAAACCAGAATTCAAACTGCACCGGCATGCCGGCTGTCTCCTTCAAAAAGGCGTTGTAAAACAGAGGAACGGCTTCCTGCTCGTTATAGCAGGGCACGATGACGCTTACGGTTTTCATGAGAGAACCTCGTTTCCTGTAGTGTGGCGATTTAGGGCGCCGAAATGTATTGCAGCGTTTGCATCAGCAAAGCCAACAGGCGGTCCCGCTGGGCGGCGCTGTCGGCTTGAACCGGCATAAGCAGGTCGATTTCCCGCAGGGTGCTGTCGCCTTCTACGGCGGCAATGGCGTCCAGCCGCAGGTTCATTTCCCCATCCCGCATCCAGAAGCTGAGAATGGCATGCTCCAAACCGGACAGGGTAAGAGTTTTGTCGCTTTCCAAGCACATGGCATGGTCGAACTTTTCGTTTAGGGAAGAGGCGATGCCCGGAGCAATGCTGAAAAACTGCCGGGGCGTATAGCCCTGAAAAAACGGGGCGTCCTCACAGAAAAACTCGATAATGGCTTGAAAATCCGGAGAAAAGACCACGGTGGCGTTTTCATCGTCGATGTCGCCCATCACCGAATCAAACAACCGGTCCGCTCCTTCTGAATGGGCGGCGATGTACTGCTGGCGGATGCTGCTTCGCTCTTCCTGGGTGCTGTGAGGAGTAAGAATGAGGCTGCCCGTTGGCAACTGAACGGTAAAGGCGCCGTCCGGGTCGGCATAGGGCTGGCTGTCCGGCAGCGCAACGGCGGTCAGCAGGCCATCGATGGAGGAAGCGGATACGGAGTCGTCGGTTTCTCCGAAATGCAGCGAACTCAGGAACGACTCCATATCGCTGCGGTCGTTGGCCAGGCCGGGCAGGGTGTCGTCTGTGGGCATGATGGACCAAACCTCCATCATCTCCATTCCCTGGGAAAAGGCGGCGCCTTGCAGGGAAAAGGAGGGGCCGTCCGCGCCGGGAGAAACCGTGAGAGAAACGCACAGCGCCGGGTTTTCAAACTGCCGGTTCACTTCCACCGTTACGCTGGACGGATCCACCGTTTCAAATTCCTGCTGCAATCGGTTCAGAATTTGGGGCGTTAGAGCCAGCAGCTCTTCCGCCGTCAGGCTGCGGGACAGGGTGCGACAGCTGACGCTGGCCAACGCCAGCCCGTTTTTCATGCGAATAATGTAAATATCCCCCTTGCTGGTGACGCGCCCCATGGCGGCGTACATGGTTTCCATGCCCTGCGGGGCTTCAAACTGGGAGATATCGGTAACAAACAAGGTTTCCGCGCCCTCGGGCATTACATAGGTGGCAAAGGAATCGCCTTCGGCGGCCAAGCCCCAAATCGGACATACCAGCAGTAGCGCCAGCAAAAAGCATCCCATTTGATTACGCAGCATGAGTCGTTATCCTCCTTGGTAATGGAAAAGCAGAAACTACCAGTATTGTATCATGAGTCGATTTTTTTCGCAACCAAGTGTGGCAAATAAGCGCCTCATCCTGCGGCGTTCCAACCATATTGGACAGCTTCTGCGCTTCCAATCGTTTCTTCTCGCTCAAGGGGCTTTGGCGGGCGGGCGGCCGCTCTCCAAAGCCGCAGCAGCTCCCGCCCCATGCCGTTCTGTTTCTTTCCTGTCTCACAGGTTTGACAAGCCTGTGAGACAGGAAACGCGCCGGCCGCTTTCGCGCCGCATATTTTCCCATTGCTTCCGCGTATGCTATCTCACCACATCCCGCCACGGAAGGAGTCGTCAGCCATGAAACGGTATCTCTTATCCCTTGCGGCCTGGACGCTGGTTCTGTGCCTGCTGCCGCTGCCCGCCCTCGCCGCGCCCCTGGAAACGGGCGTTCCCTTGGAGCTAACCTCCCCCAGCGCCATGCTGCTGGAGGCCGGCACCGGCACGGTGATCTTTGAAAAAAATGCGGACGAGCGCCGCCAGGTGGCCAGCGTCACCAAGCTGATGACTCTGCTGTTGTGTCTGGAGCAGCTTCAGGCCGGAGTGATTCGCCTGGACGATCCCATCACCGTCAGCCGGGAAGCGGCGGCCCAAATTGGCAGTCAGGCCCTGCTGGACGCCGGGGCGGTATACTCTCTGGAAACCCTGCTGCACGCCGCCATTATTGCCAGCGCCAACGACGCCGCCTGCGCCCTGGCCGAGCACATGGCAGGCAGCGAAAACGCCTTTGCCGAGCAGATGAACCAGCGCGCCGCCGAACTGGGCATGGAAAACACCTTTTATACCAACGCTACGGGCCTGCCGGATGATCGCCAGTACACCACCGCCCGCGATGTGGCAACGCTGTGCTGCGAAATCTGCAAATACCCGGACTATTTCACCCATGCCTCCGTCTGGATGGACACCCTGACCCATCCCAGCGGCCGTACCACCGATCTGACCAATACCAACCGCCTGGTGCGTTTTTACGAGGGATGCGACGGCCTGAAAACCGGCAGCGCCGACGTCAGCAAGTATTGTCTGTGCGCTACGGCCGAAAAAAACGGGCTGCGCCTCATTGCCATTGTGTTGGGCACGCCCGTAAGCCAAACCCGGTTTAACGAGGCCCGGGCCATGCTGGACTACGGCTTTAACGGCTACAAGAGGGTTATCCTGCTGAAAAAAGGGGACCGGCTGGGCAAGAGCGTTTCGGTACGGTTGGGCATGGCCGACCGGGTGGAGGCCGCCGCCGGCAGCGGGCTAAGCATGCTGATGCGCCTTGGACAGGAAAAGCAGCTGTCTATGGAGGTGGAGCTTCCCCAGGAGGTTGCCGCTCCGCTGTCCGCCGGGGATGCATTGGGCGTAGTGCGGGTAAAGCTGGGAAGTCAGGTCATTGCCAAAGTGGCGGCGGTTGCCGCTCAGGATGTGCCGATGCCGGGCCTGCTGGCCGCCTTTTTACAGCTGTTTCAAAACTGGCGCTGATTTCGCTTGACAATTTTTCGTCAATCTCATATAATAAAAACCAATGTTGCAGAACATGAGTTTTGCAACAAATGATTTACTATGCAAAAGGAGCCTGACCATGGAACATCTTTCCTCTACCCTGCTGTTTCGCCGTCAAGACGCCAAAAGAAGCGGCAGCAAAGGCTGAACGCCGCAGAACGGCGAGGCCCGGCGCCTGCCGCCGGCTGTCCGCAGCTTCAGCGGCAGGGGTTACCGGTCACAAGCCCTGCTGGTTCAAAAGCAACCGGCCCTGCGGCACAAAGCTTAGGGGCAGAGCCCTGAAAGCCATGGCAGGCAACGGAGGAAAACGGGGCCCGGCGAGCACAACCGCCATAGGCGGTTAACGAACCTTAAGTGGGGCGCGAAATGAAGAAAAACTACGGTCGTTGCCCTCCCCGCGTTCGAGCAACCGCTCTGCCTCCTGCTTATCCACTTTTGGGACGATCCGAAGCCTTGCGCAGCAAGGCTCAGACTGTTGAAAACCCCTCTACGAGAG
>CAKTUS010000043.1 GCA_934621485.1 uncultured Clostridia bacterium | reverse complement strand
GACGACCTGGGTACCGAGCCGCTGATGAACAACGTAACCGTTACGCAGCTGTTTAACCTGCTGAACGAGCGCCAGCTGGCCGGCCGGCACACGGTGATTAGCACGAATTTGAACCCGCGGGAATTACAGGAGCGCTACACTGAACGCATTGCCTCCCGGCTGCTGGATGAAAGCAGCTGCGCGCGCTTGGGCTTTGTGGGCGGCGACATCCGGCGCAACCCCAACCGAAAGGCGGCCAACCCATGAATATCCAGATTTATGCAGCTAAAAAGAACCAGGACGTACTGAAGGCGGAACGCTTTTTCAAGGAACGCCGCATCCCTTATCAGCTGATGGATTTGAAAAAACACAAGCTGGGACCCAAAGAGCTGGAGGTTTTTGTGCGGGCTGCGGGGGCCAAGGCGCTGGTGGACCGAGAGGGAAAAAAGGCGCTGGAGCGCCCTGTGGCGCATATGAGTACGGACAGCCTGATTGTGGCGGAGCTTTTGCGCGACCCGGGCGCGCTGCGCAGCCCCGTTGTGCGCAACGGCGCAAAGGTGACGGTTGGCGCGGATGAGGAAACCTGGAAAAAATGGTTGGAAAGCGAAAAATGAATTTTTTGCAATCACTCCTGCAAAACCGTTTTTTGGAAAACAATGAATGAAAACAAAAGGAGAAAAGGGTTTGAGAATCGTCCGAAGCAAAAAACCATAAAAAGATTGAATAATCTGCGCAAAGAAGACCGCCGTTTGCAGGAAAGGCGGTCTTTTTTGGCTGCTTTTGACGCCAAAAAGGCGTTGCTAAGAAGAGACGGTTGTTTTTTTCTTGTTTTTTGTGTGAATTTTTTGCGGGCACGGATTGCATATTGAAGCGTGAAAGAGTAAAATGTCACTTATACAACAGGGGCGCCCCTGTTCTTTGATGGGGAAGCCATCAAAGAAGGACTCCTCTGTTAGTACGCCGGCGCGGGTATCGCTTCGCCGGACGGGAGAGGAGCTTTGGAATGCTCAAGTATGCGGTCAAGCGAATTTTGCTTGCAATCCTCACTGTTCTCATTATTGCGGCCATCACGTTTTTTGCGATGAACGCCATTCCCGGCGGCCCCTTCGCCAGTGAAAAGGCCAAGGATCCTGCTACGCAGGCCATGCTGGAAAAGCGCTTCGGCCTGGATAAGCCCCTGGGCGAGCAGTTTGTCAACTACATCAAAAACCTCCTTCGCGGCGATTTGGGCATTTCCACCAAAACCAACCGCGAAATCAGCGATATCATCAAGGAAAGCTTTGGCGTATCTGCCAGGCTGGGCCTGATGGCTGCGGTAATCGCCGTGGTGATGGGCCTGGTGCTGGGCTGCGTGGCCGCCCTGAACCGAGGCAAATGGGCCGACCGCATTATCATTTTCTTCACCACGCTCCTGGTGTCCGTGCCCAACTTCGTGCTGGCAACCATTTTGCTGCTGGTGTTCTGCTTGCAGCTTAAGTGGATCGGCGTGTGGAATCCGGCGGACCCCAATTACATCCTGCCGGTCATCGCGCTGGCCATGTCGCCCATGGCGTACATCACCCGCCTGACCAAGTCCAGCATGCTGGACGTACTGGGGCAGGATTACATCCGCACCGCCCGGGCCAAGGGCGTGCGCGGCTCGCTGGTTATTTTCAAACACGCGCTGCGTAACGGCCTCATTCCCGTCATTACCTACGTGGGGCCCATGACGGCCTACATCCTCACCGGCTCCATGGTGGTGGAAACCGTGTTCACCATCGGCGGCCTGGGCACGCAGTTTGTGAAATCCATCGGCAATCAGGACTATCCCCTGATTATGGCCACCACCATTTTCCTGGCGGTTTTGATGGTGCTGGCCACCCTCATCAGCGACCTGGTCTACAAGCTGGTAGACCCCCGCATTACCCTGGAATAAGGAGGAAGCATACATGACACACCAGTTCAAGGACGACATGCTTCCCCGGAAGCATTTCCTGAGCATGCAAATTGACCTGCGCAAGTTTTCCCCCGCCACAGAGGAGGAAAAGCAGCAGCACGAAACCATGCGCGAATCCACCACCTTTTTCCGTGACGGTATGCGCAAGCTGATGAAAAACCCCCTGGCCGTGGCCAGCATCATCGTACTGGTGGTTTTGACGCTGATGATTGTGGTGGTGCCCATGGTGTACCCCTACAGCTATTCCGAAATGATCACCGTGGACGGCAAGCGCGATAAGAGCGCCAAAAACCTGGCTCCTTTTGAATACTCCAAGCTGGAAAAGCAGGCCATCGAACGGGGCGAAAGCATCTTCCCGCACATTTTCGGCACGGATGAGCTTTGCCGCGACTATTTCATCCGCGTGGTATACGGCGCCAGGGTCAGCCTGCTGGTGGGCCTGTTCGCCAGCCTGATTGTGCTGGTGATCGGCCTGCTGTACGGCTCCATTTCCGGCTACTTTGGCGGCAAGGTAGACCTGGTGATGATGCGTATTGTAGATATCATTTATTCCCTGCCGGATACCCTGATGGTGATTTTGCTCAGCGTGGTGCTGGGCCAAACCATCGGCCCCATCATTCAGGGCACGGCGCTGGCGAAAATCGGCAATAACATGATTTCCCTGTTTGTGGTGTTCGGCCTGCTGTACTGGGTGGGCATGGCCCGTCTGGTGCGCGGCCAGATTTTGTCCATCAAAAACAACGAGTATGTGCTGGCCGCCAAGGCCATGGGCGCTAAATCCGGCCGTATCATTCGCAAGCATATTCTGCCCAACTGTATGAGCGTTATTTTCATCTCCGTGGCTCTGCAGGTGCCTTCCGCCATTTTCACCGAAAGCTTCCTGAGCTTCATCGGCCTTGGCGTGCAGGCCCCTATGCCGTCGCTGGGTTCTCTGGCCAACGCGGCCCGCGGCGGTATGCAGCTGTACCCCTGGAAAATGCTCTACCCCGCTGTGGCCATCTGCTTGATTGTGCTAAGCTTCAACCTGCTGGGCGACGGCCTGCGCGACGCTTTTGACCCCAAGCTGAGGAGGTAAGAGAAAAATGAGTATGCCACTTCTGCAGGTCAAAAACCTGAGCACCACCTTTAACGTGGACGCCGGCGAGGTTCGCGCGGTGAACGGCATTTCCTTCAACCTGGACAAGGGCAAGGTGCTGGGCATCGTGGGCGAAAGCGGCTCGGGCAAGAGCGTTACCGCCTATTCCATCATGCGGATTCTGGTGGAGCCCGGCAGAATTACCGGCGGCGAAATTCTCTTTAACGGAGAAAACATCGTTAACTATTCCGAGAAGCAGATGCGCCAGTTCCGCGGCAAGCGGGTCAGCATCATTTTCCAGGATCCCATGACCAGCCTGAACCCCACCTTCACCATTGGCAACCAGCTGCGGGAGGCCATTTTGCTGCATACCGGCCGCAACCGCAAACAAGCTAATGAACGGGCGCTGGAAATGCTCCAGCTGGTGGGCGTCAACGAGCCGGAGAAGCGCCTGAAGCAGTATCCTCACGAACTGAGCGGAGGCATGCGCCAGCGCGTGATGATTGCCATGGCCCTGGCCTGCGAGCCGGATATCCTGATTGCCGACGAGCCTACCACCGCTCTGGACGTAACCATTCAGGCCCAGATTCTGGAGCTGATGAAGAGCCTGCAAAAAAAGCTGGGTATGGCCATCATCATGATTACCCACGATTTGGGCGTTATCGCCGACATGTGCGACGAGATTATCGTGATGTATGCGGGCCGCGTTTGCGAGCGCGGCACCGTGGACGAAATTTTCTACAATCCCCGCCACGAGTACACCAAGGGACTGTTGCGCTCCATCCCCAAGCTGGACACCAACCACGCCAAGCTGGAGCCCATCGCCGGGTCTCCTGTGGATTTAACCAACATGCCCAAGGGATGCGCCTTTGCCTCCCGCTGCGATCACTGCATGAAGATTTGCCTCAGCGAGCTGCCTGAGGAAGTGCGGGTGAACGACAGCCACATCGCCTCCTGCTGGATGAATGTAAAGCAGGTATACGATGAGGCCGCGAAGGAGGAAGTGCGCCATGAGTGAGCATCTGTTGCAGGTGAAGGACCTCAAGCAGTATTTTCCCATCAAGAACGGCTGGTTCGGTACCATTCCCCTGAAGGCTGTGGACGGCGTCAGCTTTGATATCGACGCGGGCGAAACCCTGGGCCTGGTTGGCGAAAGCGGCTGCGGCAAAACCACGGTGGGCCGCACCATTCTGCACCTGTATAAACCTACCAGCGGCGAAGTGATCTACAACGGCAGGAAGATTACCCCGCAAAACGTTCATGAATTTCGGAAGGATATGCAGATCGTATTCCAGGATCCCTATTCTTCCCTGAACCCCCGCATGACGGTGAGCGACATTGTGGGTGAGCCTCTGGACATTCACCACCTGTGCGCCACCAGGAAGGAGCGGGACGAGCGCATTGCCGAGCTGCTCAATCTGGTGGGCCTCAACAGCGACCATGCCCGTCGCTACGCGCATGAGTTTTCCGGCGGCCAGCGCCAGCGCATCGGCATTGCCCGGGCTTTGGCGGTGAACCCCAAGTTCATTGTGTGCGACGAGCCGGTGTCCGCGCTGGATGTGTCCATTCAGGCTCAGGTGATTAATACCTTTGAGGAGCTCCAGCACAAACTGGGCATCGCGTATCTGTTCATCGCCCACGACCTGCTGGTGGTGCAGCACATTTCCCGCCGCATTGCGGTGATGTACTTGGGCCGCATTGTGGAAATCGGCCCTGGGGATGAAATCATCAACAATCCCCAGCATCCCTACACCCAAAGCCTGATTTCCGCCATTCCCATTCCCGACCCGGATGTGGCCAAAACCCGCCACCGCATCCCGCTGGAGGGCGATGTGCCCAGCCCCTTGCACATGCCCACCGGCTGTCCCTTCCGCACCCGCTGCCGCTTTGCCACCGAGCAATGCGCAAAGGAGTGCCCCAGCCTGCAGGAAACGGCCCCCGGCCATTCCATTGCCTGCTGGAATCCCCATTATTGACTCTAAAGGCGGAAAACCGCTTTTGGAAATATCATCTAGGAGGAAATACCGATGAAAAAGCTGCTTTCTTTGGTGCTGGCTCTGGTCATGCTCATGTCCTGCGCTATCGCTGTCGCTGACGAAGGCTCCGAACCGAAGTGGGACGAGTACGACGCCTTGATCACCGAGATCAAGACCACTACCGACTTCGCGGAGCGCGAAGCCCTCATGCACAAGGCTGAGGACATGCTGATGGCGACCTACGCCGTGATTCCGCTATACTACTACAACGACCTGTATATGCAGAAGTCTGCGGTAGAGGGCATCTACGCCAACCTGTTCCAGACCAAGTTCTTCCAGTACGCCACCAACGGCGACAAGGATACCCTGGCTGTGAACATCGCTTCCGAGCCGGATCACCTTGACCCCGCTCTGAACTCCTCTGTGGACGGCGCCTGCCTGGCCTCTCTGAGCTTTGCTGGCCTGTACACCTACGACGCCACCGGCAACACTGCTCCCGCCTGCGCTGAGGGCTACACTGTTAGCGATGATGGCCTCACCTACGTGTTCACCCTGAAGGATGGCCTGAAGTGGTCCGACGGCTCCGACCTGACCGCCGCCGACTTTGAATATGCCTGGAAGCGCGCTGCGTCTCCCGCCACTGGCGCGGACTACGCTTACATGTTTGCCGGCATCAAGGGCTATCCCGACAACCTGGCTGTAACCGCTTCCGAAGATGGCAAGACCCTGACCGTTGAACTGGAGGCTCCCTGCGCCTACATGCTGGACCTGGCTGCCTTCCCCACCTTCTTCCCCGTGCCCAAGGCTGCTATTGAGGCTGCCGACGCCGACGGCTCCAACCCCGAAGCCTGGTGCAAGGAAGCCGGCTTCATCTCCAACGGCGCCTTCACCTGCACCGAGTGGAAGCACAACGAATCCATGACCTATACCAAGAACCCCAACTACTACGATGCCGACAAGGTGTCCCTGAACACCATCACCTTCATGCTGTCCGCTGACGATACCGCCATCTACGCTGCCTATCAGGCCGGCGATGTGGACTTCATCGACACCGTGCCCACCGACATGGTGGCCAGCCTGTCCAGCGATCCCGAGTTCCACGTCATCGACGCTCTGGGCACCTACTATGCCGCCTTCAACGTGAAGAGCTCTCTGTTTGACGGCAAGACCGTGGAGCAGGCCAACGCCATGCGCGAAGCTTTCTCCAAGCTGATTGATCGTCAGTACATCGTGGACACCGTGGCCCAGTGCGGCCAGAAGGTTGCCACCTCCTTCATCCCCGCTGGTATGATGGATGGCAACGGCGGCATCTTTAAGACCAACGACGACGCTTACACCTTCCCTGTGGGCGACGGCTACTACGCTGAGGATGTGGACGTGGAAGGCGCTATCGAGCTGCTGAAGACCGCCGGCTATGAGTTCGACGACAACGGCATGCTGTCTGCCAACACCCCCATCAACATCGAGTACCTGACCAACGAGTCCTCCGGCCACATCGCCGCCGCCGAGTGCATGCAGCAGGACTTCGCCGCCATCGGCATCAACATGACCATCCGTGTATGCGACTGGAACGTGTTCCTGCAGGATCGTAAGGACGGCAACTTCGACTTCGCTCGCGAAGGCTGGATCGCCGACTTCAACGACCCCATCAACATGCTGGAAATGTGGATCACCGATTCCGGCAACAATGACTGCCAGTTCGGCCGCTAATTCGCATAGGGGCTAAGCTCCCGTACCCCGGCCGACCCGCCTGAAAGGGCGGGTTGAGCCTGGGCGAACGCTGATTGCAAACAGCCTGATTTTCTGGAAACAGAAAATCAGGCTGTTTTAGCTTGTATCCAAAGGGAGTGAGGAGGCAATGTCTCCTGCCCGGGCTTTAGGGGCGAAGTCCTAGTCCTTGCGCCATCCTGTTTTTCCCGCGAACCAGCGCAGCGATGTTTGCGGGTACGGCAGCCTTGCGCAGCAAGGCTTAGTCCGCCGGCAAAGTGGAGGTGCAGGAGGCGGAGTCCCTAAGCCTTATGCCGCAGCATTTTCCCTGCGAACAAACGTGTGCACGGACGCGCTCTCTCGCAGAGGGTTTTTCGACAGTTTGAGCCTGCACAGCAAGGCCTTCCTTAGGCGCGTTGCGCGAGCAGGCAAGTGTCTCTCGGCTGAAAAGATCGCCGTCAGACCAGCGTTTTTGACGGCCTGTGACCACCGGCTAAGCCGATGGTCATGAGTTTCCTTGCAGAGAGAAATGGGATGGCGGGCAAGTTTTACATTCGCCCGCCTTGCAGCGCAGGCCGGGATTTGCCGGCGATGCAGGAACGGCGGGCTTTGAGAGGGAGCCTGCTGTGGGTTGACAAAGCGGAAAGGATGCTTTAGTATGAAACTGGTTTTTTATAGGTATGGAAACGATTGATGGAGGCTTGTGCGAATGAAGACTGCAACGTTTCGTCCCGTTTGGTGGCTGCTGACGGTGATTATTTGTCTGGCTCTGGGCTGCGCCGCGGCCCAGGGCGAGGGCGCCGTTTCCGGTTGCGCGTTTATGGACGATAACCTGAACGCGGTTTGCGATGCTGGCGAGCAGTTGATGACGGGGGCGCCCGTTCGCCTGGAGCAAAAAACAGCCGGCGGTTGGAAAACCGTGGCGGACGGGCTTACCGATATGTACGGCGCTTTTGCCTTTGAAGGGCTGGCGGCGGGGGAATACCGGGTGGTGAGCCCGCTGCAAAACTATTCGCTGTATGTGTCCGGCGTGGGCGGCAGCGAGCAGAGCACATCGGCTGGCCTGCCCTGCTCTCAAGCTTTTTCGCTGGCGGATGGTGAAACGGTGCGGATGGATATTGCCCTGCGGCAGGCGGCGCAGGTGCAGCTGACGGCTTTTCAGGACGCAAACGCGGACGGCGCGCGGGCCAAGAACGAACGCAGTCTGTCCGGCGCGGTAGCCCAGCTGCTGCCGGAGAACGGGGACGCCTTCACCCTGACCACCGATCAAAACGGCCAGGCCGCTTTGTATGTGAAGCCGGGCGCGTATACCCTGGCGCTGACGCTGCCTCAGGGCTATGTGCTGACGGCGCAGGGAAGCGAAAACAGCTTTGACGCGGCGGGCCAGAAGCAGGCTCAGCTGGAAAAGCAGCTCTCCGCCGGCGAAACCTGGACGGTTTCCGCAGCGGCCTATCAGGTGGGCAGCCTGAGCGGCATGGTGTTTGAGGATATGAACAACAACGGCGTGCTGGACGATGGCGAGCCCGGCGTGGAGGGAGTTGCGCTGCATTTGCAGGGTAAACGCACCGGCCTGAGCCTGGATGTACAAAGCGGCGCGGACGGCCGGTACAGCTTCGACGGCCTGCCGGACGATACGTACACCATTTCCGCTACGCTGCCAGCGGGCATGCTGTATGCCCGCTATTCCAAAACAGGCGGCGATCTGCGCAGCATTTTCAGCGGCTCCACCCGGGAGCGGGAATATGTGCTGAAAAAGGCGGCTCAGCTTACCGGGAAAAATGTGGGCCTTGTGCAGCGCGGGGCCATTCGCGGTCAGGCGTTTTTGGATTTGAACTATAACGGCGTGCTGGATGAAGGGGAGCCCGGCTATGCGGGCGTTACCGTGGAAGCCATCAAAATCAGCAACGGCGAATCCCTGGGGAAAACCGTGACCGCTTCGGACGGAACCTTCGCCATTGAAAACCTTCGCGGCGGCGATTATCGCCTGCGGGCCGTTCTGCCGGACGACGGATCCATCTTCAGCGCAACCGGCGCAGGAGCGGCGGAGCAGGTAAACCTGTTTGCGCAGCGAAACGGCCGCCGGGAAAGCAGTATCCAGCCTCTGAGCATTGTCAGCGGCGGAGAAGCCTATGCGCTGGTGGGCGTGGCCCGGGGGGCCGTTATTACCGGCACGGTATTTGAGGACGCCGACTATAACGGCGTTTGGAACGGTAAGGAAAAGGCGATCTCCGGCCTGAAGGTGAGCGCTGTGGATGCAGACGGTCATGTGGTTGCCAGCGATACCACCGGGGCCAAGGGCAGCTACAAGCTTTCCGGCATCCTGCCCGGCCGCTATACCGTGCAGGTGCAGCGGAAAAAGGGCTACGGCTTTACCCGCCTGCGCGACCAGGAAAAAGGCGGCAACCATGTTGCCATGCTTCAGGACGAGGCAGGCGTTACCGCAGCCCTGGATGTGGCCATGGGCGAAAGCTACTCGGACATAAACGCCGGCATGTTGCCATCCTCCACCGTCAGCGGGCAGCTGTTTTACGACAGCAACGACAACGGCCTGTGGGACGAGAACGAACCGGGAGCCGTTCAGGTGCAGGTACGGTTGTATTCTCAGGCCGCTGAAATGGATTTGATCCAAAACGTGCAGCCCGACGGCAGCTATTTCTTTGACGGCGTAATGCCGGGCGAGTATACGCTCATGTATTTGCTGCCGGAACATTATGAAATGGCGCATACCGCGCAGGGCGGCAACACCGTTTCTCATAACGGCGCGCAGACCCAAACGGACGCCTTCCAGGTAACCATGGGTGAAAAAGTTACGTTGCCGCTGGCAGGAGCGGTGGAATTGGGCAGCTATGAGGGCGTTGCCTTCCACGACGTAAACGGTAACGGCGTGCAGGATGCGGGCGAGGAGCCCATGGCGGGCGTGCGGCTTGCCTTCACCGGCACGCAAAGCGCTGAAGCAGAAACCGGCTCAGACGGCAGTTTTCACATTCGCGGCCTGCGTCCCGGCAGTTACAGCCTGATGGCGCAAGCTCCGGAAGGATATATTTTCAGCCATTCGCCGGATGGCGACGGCGTTCTCTGGCCTGCGGAAGGCCAGGTTACGCTGGCGGATTTCCCCTGGGCGGCGCTGGCGGGCCATAGCAAGAAAGCCCTTGGCGTAGCGCGCCCTGCGACCATCGAGGGTCAGGTATGGATGGATGAAAACCAGGACGGCAAGCAGCAGGAGCAGGAATGGATTGTGAGCGGCCTGACGCTCAACCTGACCGACGAGGCCTCTGGTGAAACGGTTGCCACGGTTCGAACCGATGAAAAGGGCTTCCGGTTTGAAAAGGTGCGGCCGGGCAGCTATACCGTGAGCTTCTCCCTGCCGGAGCAGGCTTCGCCTGCGGGCGAGGCCGCAGGCACCTTTGTCCTGTCCGGCAGCCAAATGCGGCAAACCGGCCTGCTTGTGGACGAAGGGCGGCAGGTGACCGGGCTTCAGACGGGGCTGGTGTCCCGTACCAGCATTGCCGGCCATGCGTATCTGGATGAAAGCGGCGCACGCTCTCCGGTGACCGGGTTAGCCGTGCAGCTTTGGAAGGATGGCAAGCCCATTGGCAAGACCGTGACGGATGAAAACGGCGCTTACCGCTTTGACGGCCTCTGGCCCGGGCAGTATGAGCTGCAGGCGGAAAAACCGAGCGGCATGATTTTTGTGCGGCCGGGCGACCCCAACTATCAGGACGGCGCGTCGGCGATTCTCACCAGCGAGGGCGATGCAGGCTCCAGCGGTTCCTTTACGTTGGAAATGGCCAAGCACCAGCTGGAAAAGAATATTCTGTACATCAAGCCTGCCAAGGTAGGCGACTTGGCCTGGCTGGATGAAAACGGCAACGGGCTGCTGGACGGCGAGGAAAAACGCCTGCCCGGTGTGACCATCGCCCTGGTGCAAAACGGCCAAACCATGTATGAAACCACCACCGACGCCTACGGCTACTATCTGCTGGATAATGTGTATCCCGGCGAATATGTTTTGCAGGCCAAAGCGGACCCGGCTTTGACGCCTACCACTCCCGTACCGCAGCTGCGCATTATTTCCAGCTGCCTTACCGGGGGAGACGGCAGTCTGGCTGAAAGCGACGCCTTCCAGGTCATTAGCGGCAGCAATAACCGGGACTTTGACGTGGGCTATGTGCTTAAGGAGGGAATGACGCTGCCGGAAAGCATGATGCAGGAAGCGCCCGGCCGTGACTGGACCCTGACCAACCAGAAGGAGTAAGAAATGATGGAGCGGTATCTGGACGCAAGCGTATCGTCGTCGGCGTTGGCTTCTTTTCTAAACCGATTGGAAAGAACCGGCACCCAGGCCCATTGTCTGGAGGTGTTTGAAAATGGACGGCGTCTCATCCGCTGGAATGTGGATCCTTACCGCTGCGACGATAAGCGGCAGCTGTATTCCCTCAGCAAGAGCTTTACCTCCACCGCCCTAGGCGCGGCCTATGATCGGGGACTGCTGAAGCCGGAGGATAAGGTGCTGTCATTTTTCCCGGAATATGCGCCGCTGTGCCAGCAAGAGGAAGGCTGGCAGCGGATGGAGCTGCGCCATGTGATGACCATGGCTGACGGCCATGCCGCCTGTGTGATGCCTAAAATGGCGTTTGCACAGGACGACGTGCAGGCGTTTTTTGAAACGCCGCTGGCGTATGAGCCAGGAACAACCTTTGTGTATAACACCGGCGGTACCTGTCTGCTGGCGGAGGTGGTGCGCAGGGTCACGGGCATGCCTGCGCCGCAGTGGCTGGCCCAAACGGTGTTCGAATCGCTGGGCATTGATGCCTTTACGTGGGAAAGCTGCGCAGACGGGCATTGCGAGGGCGGTACGGGGCTGTACCTAAGCTGTGACGATGTGGCCAAACTTGGGCTGCTGTACCTGAATGAAGGCCAGTGGAATGGGCGACAGGTTTTGAGCCGGGACTGGGTGCAAATGGCTACCGGCAAGCAGAAGGATAATGTGCGCAATGGTTCGCCTGACTGGACGGCCGGCTATGGCTTCCAGTTTTGGCGCAATTGCCGGGAGGGATACCGGGGCGACGGCGCCTTTGGCCAGGTGTGCGCCGTGCTCCCTCAGCGGCGCATGGTAGTGGCTCTGCTTGCGGAAAGCACCGATATGCCGCAGGAGTTTGAAGCGCTTTGGAGCTTTGTGGAGCAAATGAAAACGCCTGGCAACAGCGCTGTGCCCCGCACGGCCTATGAGCCCGAGGGAACGCTGCATGGCTGCCGAATGGATACCGGCTGGCGGGCGCTTCAGGAAAACCCGGCGGGTCTGCTGGCTTTGCGGGTGCAGGCGGATGAAGCCGGCGCCAGCGTAGATTTTTGCGATGCAAACGGCGTACAGCGGCTGACGGCTTCATCCGGGCAGTGGAGGGAAAACCATTTGTATCTGCGAAATTTTTTTCCCAATTTGCACACTTTGATGCCTCGCAGCCAGAGACAGCTGCTGCACTTGTCGGCGGCAGCGCACGCGTTCCCCGGCGGTGTAGCGCTGGAGTGCCGTATGCGCAACGCGCCTCACGCCTTTGCCATGCAGGCAACATTGCACCATGGAAAGCTGCAGCTGGAACTGCACAGCCCATTGGATGTGTTTGGCGCTGAAAAAAGGCTGCTTGAGGCGGAATGATACTTGATAACAAAAGGGTGGGCCGTTGCAACAGCAACGGCTCACCCTTTTCAGACTGTCGAAAAAACCCCTGATTGGCCGCCATCGCTGGAAGCAGCGCTTCGCTGGTTCACGGGGAAAGTGCTGCGGCACAAGGCTTAGGGGCTCCGCCCCTAAAACCCCGGCAGGAGGCACTGCCTCCACTTTTTCAGCAACGGCTCACCCTTTTCAGACCATCCACCCCGTATAGGAGAGCGTGCGCCCGCGAACATCGCTACATTCGTCCGCAGGAAAAAGATGATGACACAAGGCTTAGGGGTTCCGCCCCCAAAACCTCGCCAGGAGGCAGTGCCTCCTGTACCTTCGTTTTTTGACGCCCCATTCTTTTGCAGTTAAGGCTGGTCATGCAAAGGTGATCATTCCTCCATTGGGAAAGACCGTGCGTGCCGTCCAACGTCATTCCCAAAACGGTAAGCTGCTCAGCGCCGGCGGCCGCTGCTTGACGGATGGTCAGGTTTTCAGACTGAGTTTTCATTTGGGCGCTTCAGATAGCAATCATCGTCTTGAATCATTTGTTTGCTGCCTGCGCTATCTTTGCTTCAGTAGCAGGGGTTGTCCATTTGCCAAACACACGGGATTCCATAGCAGGCAGGTATCCCATATCTTGATAGCCCAGTTTTTTCAGCAGCGCCATGCTTGGCATATTATCCGGCTCTGTAAAACTGATAAAATCCCATAACGGATACTTTTCATGCAGGAGATCAATAAGTGCCGTTAATGCTTCGTATGCGTATCCTTTTCGATGATAATGGTAGTGAAATGTGTATCCCATAGAAATCGTGCCGTCTTCGGGCATAACGACAATTTCGCCAATCATTGCATCCGATTGCTTCAGCGCAACCGACAGCATAAACGGATGATCAACAGAGAGTACGTCGCTTTTGTGGCGCTCGATCAACTTAGCAATATCATCAAACGCTTTTGCCTGTCCACGTTGATATTTTGCACATAGTTCATTATTGCGATAATCAAACATCATATCCGCATCCTTTTCCGAAAGGTTACGCAGGAGGAGCCTTTCGGTTTCAAGAACAATCATTTTTCTTTCTCCTCATATTGATAGGCGAATCTGAAGGCTTATATTCGGCGGCTGCCATTCTTCAGGAAAAACAAAAGAGCAGCTTTCTTTTTATGTGAAAACCGGCTTTCAGTTCATCGACGTTCAATGCATCCTGGGCCCAGGTAACTGGAAGCCTCTACCGGTATTCGGGCTTCAGCCGATACAACGAAACCTGCGGATACCAGAAGTTGGGGCTTTCCGCTTCGGCAATGATTTCATAATGCTCGAAAAGCTTTTCCTTAATCATGTAGCTTACCACGTATTCGCATAGCTCGTCGGAAACATAGCGACGTTGCTCGGAACGCATTTCCGGCAAAGGCACGTTGGTTTGGCAGAAGTACTTTACATTCGGCACAAGCCCGGCAGCCGTGTAGAAGCCGCCGTCCATAAAGCCGAAGTTCAAAAGTGTGGTGTCGTCCGTCAAATCATCCATGGCGGCTACGATTTGATACTCCATGGTATCTTCCTTGGCAGCGCCAAAGGGCGCGCCTACCAGCGGGTGAATGTTGGGACTGAACCAGCAAAGCGCCACACAGAGAACGGAAACGCCGGCAAAAAGCCCCGAAAGCAAGCCGCGCTTTTGAGAGAGACGGCTCAGCCAGGAATCCAACCGGCTGCCCAGCGCAGCCAGACCAAGAGGCGCTAAAACCGCCAGGGCCAATCCGTAATAGGTGTATTGCTTTCCGCTGATAAACACAAAGAGGGCGCCGATGGCCAGCGCCAGCCATATGGCTCGGGTCATGGCCTTTTGACTCCTGTAGCGCAGGCTGAGCCAGATGGGCCCTAGCAGCACGAGAGGCGTATAGGCCCAGTTTTGCAGCAGCCAGCTGCCAATCCAGACGACAATGGCCTGCAGCCGCTCGGGCAGGGTGAGGGATTCGGTATTGCTGTACAAAAACAGGTTGTGGCCAATATACACCTTCAGCCAGTCATAAACGGCGTTGTTCAGGGCGAAATAGGCAATCCAGGGCAGGGTGGAGAGAAAAACGCCGGCAACCATCCAGCCCAGGGCCTGGAAAGCCGGTTTCCACTGGCGGTGCAGCGCCAACGGCAGCAGCGCCCCCAGGGCCAGCCCCGCCGGCACACCCACCACGGTAAACTTGATCCAGAATACGCAGCCCGCCAAAACGCCCGTGGTCGTCAGCTCGCCGCGGGATAAAAGCTCGTCTTTGGAAAAGCGGCGCAGAAGCAGGTACATTTGAGCCGCCATCAGGGGCAGGCACATTTCCTCGGCGCTGTCGCCCTGGGAAAAACTGAGGGAGGCATAGACCGCCACGGCAAGCACCGGCGTCAGCAGCCAGGCGCTGCGCTCAGAGGCGTACAGGCGAATGATACGATGGCTGAAAAACAGAAAGAAGGCAGCCTGAACGATTTCCAGAAGATAAACGCCGAAAAAATCCCGGAAGGAAATCAACGCCGCCACATAGTGCAGGGCGTAGAGCAGCGGCCCTTTGTGGTCGTATAGGTCGCGATACATGACCTTTCCCCGGGTCATCCCCTTGCCGATGGTTAAATAAATGTTGGCGTCGCACCAGTCGTTGATGGCATAGCCCGGCGATGACTTGGTGCAAAAGTACAGAACCGCCGCCGACAGCAGCAGCGCGTAGCCAAAAACCAGCCACAGGTTCGTTTGTTTTCGGGAGAGTGCTTTCATTGGCTTGTGTTCCTTTCCAAGAAGGCGGAAAACCGCTTTCAAAAGCGTTGTCAGAGGGACGGCCTTTTTGGGTATCAGCCGGCTTGCGCCCGCAAGTAAAAGAGAAAACGCACCGCCTTCGCGCCGGAGCGCGGGCGCTTGCGGCTCAGACAGCAGCGGAGCCTTGTGTGAATAAAGGATCGCCGCAGGCGAACTTTTGGGAACGGGCCGAAAAAACGCTCCCCATCGCCCATTATTCTACCATATCCGGGTCTGAGCGGCAAGCCTTGCAAAAAACGGCCGAACAAGGTACAATAAAGAAGTATCATTTTTGACTGATGGAGCCTATCTGGCTCAAACGTTCCCAAAGGAGGAAAGCAAATGAACCCGTATGTATTTATGACCGACTCCGATTCCGATTTGCCATTTGGCTATGTGGATCAACTGGAAATGACCATGGTGTACATGCCCTACATCGTGGACGGCCAGGAATACATGGACGACCTGGGCCGCAACGGCAAACAGAAGGAATACTTTGACAACATGCGCGCCGGCGCGGCGCCCGTCACCTCGCTGCTTCCCACAGGCGCTTATTTGGAATACTTTGAGCCCTGCTTTGAAAAAGGATTGGACATTTTGTTTGTCAGCTTTTCCAGCCAGCTGTCCAGCACCCTTCAAAACGTGTATGCCGCCAGAGACGAGCTGCTGGAAAAATACCCCGAGCGCCGGATGGTTGTGGTGGATACCCTGAGCATTTCCGCGCCCCAGAGCATTTTGATTTTGAAGGCCCACGAGCTGTACCGCCAGGGTAAAACCATGGACGAGGTGGCTCAGTGGCTGGAGAGCAACAAGCGCCGGGCCCAGGCGTTCTTTACGGTGGACGACCTGAAGTACCTGCGCCGGGGCGGCCGCATCAGCGCGGTAGCCGCTACCGTGGGCACCATGCTGGATTTGAAGCCCATCATTACCGAAACCAAAGAGGGCAAGCTGGTGAGCTGCGATAAGGTGCAGGGCCGGAAAAAGGCGCTGCGGCTGTTGGCGGAGAAGGCTGCGGAAAACATGGACGACCCGGAAAACGCTCTGGCCGTGATTATGCACGCAGACGCGCCGGAGGACGCCGCCCGTTTGGAAACGCTGGTGCGCGAACGGGTGCCTGGCCTGAAGGAAATTCAAACCTGGTTTGTGGGTCCGGTCATTGGCGCTCATTGCGGCCCGGGCACCGTGGCCATTTGCTTCTTTGGCAAAGAACGAGCCGTTTAACCGCTCAGTAAAGGAGAATGTGCATGGATTACGAGGACCTGGGTCGCCGGGTACGCAAATTTCGTATGGAGGCGGGCTGGACGCAGCTGCGCATGGCGCAGGCCATCGGCGTAAGCCCATCCTTTGAAGGCCACCTGGAGCGCGGCACGCGCAAAGCCAGTTTGGAAACCATTGTGGCCATTGCAAACGCTACCGGCCTCAGCCTGGATTATTTGTTGGCCGGCAGCCTGGATCGCTCGTTTTCGGGCGACACCATGCAAGGGTCCCTCAGCGAAAACCAGCGGCATGTGGTGCGCGAAATTTTGGATACCATCCAGATTCAGCTAAGCCACTGGAACGAACCGGAGGAAACCGGCGACAGTCAGGACAGCATTTGACGCACTACGTCGCTCATGCTGTACAGCCCGGCGGGCTGGCGCACCAGGTAGCGGGCCGCGGCTAACGCACCCTGGGCAAACAGGGAGCGGTTCTCGGCCCGGTGGGTTAAAATGAGCTGTTCCCCGTTTCCGTAAAAGCCCACCTCATGGTCGCCGGTTATGGTGCCGCCGCGCACGGCATGAATCCCAATTTCTCCGGCGGCACGTTTTTGCGTGCGCCCATACCGTCCCAAAACCGGCTCCGTTTCGGGGCCTTTTTCTTTTCGGATGGCGTCGTAGAGCATCAGGGCGGTGCCGCTGGGACTGTCCGCTTTCATGCGGTGATGCTTTTCCACAATTTCCACATCAAAGCCTTCCAGGGTGCGTGCCGCCATGGCGCATAATTCCTTGAGCACGTTTACGCCCAGGCTCATGTTGGCGCTTTGCAAAATGGGAATTTGCTGCGCTGCCTGACGGATGGCCTGCAACTCCACATCGGTATAGCCGGTGGCGCACAGCACGGCGGGCAGCTTGCGTCTTTGCGCCAGCCCCAGCAGCTCCGGCAGGGCGTCCGGCCGGGAAAAGTCAATGAGCACATCCGCAGGCGCGGTTGCCTGCTCGAAGCCCGTTACCACGGGAAAGGCGGCGGGCTGACCGGCATAAGCCACATCCACCCCGCACGCAATGGTTTCTCCGGCCGCCTGCGCAGCCAGGGTCATTTCCTGCCCCATGCGGCCCAGAGCGCCGCCTAACAGAATCTTCATCCTGTCGCCTCCTTAGCGCTTGGTCATGGCGCCAAAGGGAATGGCCAGGAATACCAGCCAGCCCGGATGCCACAAATGAAAGTAGAAACCCAGCACCAAATAAATCAAGGTGACCACAATGGGGTTGGTGAGCATTTCCGCCCGGGAGGAAAAATGAACATAGTGCAGCGGGATGGTTAAAAACACCAGCCAACCCGGATGCCACAGGTGAAAGCAAAAGCCCAGCACCAGGTAGAGCGCCGTAATGAGCAGCGGAAAGCAGGCGCCATTGGCGCGCCGTTGCTTTTCCTCCTGCTTGCGTTTGGCTTCGTAATAGCTGCCCTCAGGGCCCAGAGAATCCGTCGTTTTCATTGGAAAAAGCCTCCTTGTAATGTGAGAAAAGTTATAAAATGCGTTTGAAACCGGGAAGACGGCGCAGGCCGAAGGAAAGCGCCAGCCCCAGGGCGAATACGACGGCCTCCCATATCAGCACCGCCGGAAAAGGGGATAGAATATCGCGCAGGGGCGCAAACAGGCGGGTTTTGGTTTGCGCAATGAGCCAGTCCTGCAACAGGTACACGCCAAAGGCGCAGCCGCCCAGCTCTGTTGCCGCGCGGCATGCCCGGCCGGAAAAGCGGCTGCCTGCTCCCTTGAACAGCGTCATGGCGCATAGACTGGCGGTGCAGGTAAACAGGGAAGGATGAAGCCGGTCGTCCATAAACCAGTACTTTTCGCCTTCGCCTACCCGAAAAACCTCTAGATAGGTCAGCGCCAGGCTGAAAGCCAGGCTTGCCGCCAGGCCGATAAGGGCCCGGCGCCGGGCGCTGAACGCGGCGTTTTGCCGAATCCAGTGGCCGGCGAAGAACAACCCCAGATACTCTGTGTACAACGGCGTTTGCATATAGGAGGGCAGCGCCAGGCCGGGCAGGTAATGAGCCAGCAGGGGCCACAGGCCGTCCAGCGCAAGGCACAGGCCAATCAGCCAGGCATAGTCCCTGCTCTGCATGCCATGGGCCAGTTTTTGCAAAAGCGGCAGCATGAGCATCAAGCCCATATAGAAATACAGATACCAAAACCCGTCGCTGACCTGTTGAGTCCACAGGTCGGCCAGCAGCAGATCCAGCCGCAGCATGCGGGGCCACAGGCCATAGTGTACCCAGGCGTCGTGCAAAAAGTACAGATAAGCGAAAACCAGCAGGGCGCACAACACCCGCAGCGCCCGGCTCAGGGCTTTTGTCCAGCTTTCCCGCCGGTTCAGCAGGCATGCGCCGGAAACCATCACGAACAGGGGAACCGCCAGCTTACTGACGTAATACCATAGCAGGGATAGCCACCACACCGCCTGGCCCGGCTGAGTCTGCTGAAATACCCGGCTGTTGGTGTGATTGACAATGACCAGGAAGGCGGACGCAATGCGCAGCAAATCCAGCCAGACTTCCCGCTTGGAGGGGGTTGCTTGCGTCATAGCCGGGTCAGCTCCATTTCCTGCACGTGGCAGCCGTCGGTTTTCAGCACCACCACATGCCAGCCCTGGTAGTCGAAGGCGTCGCCGGGAGCGGGCACGCGCTCGGTTTGCTCCATGACCCAGCCGCTCAGGGTGGAAGCCTCGGTTTCGCACTCCGCGCCCAGTTGCTCAAACAGCTCCTCCGGATCGGCGGAGCCCAAAGCGCGCCAGGTGTTTTCGTTGATTTGGCGGAAGGGTTCTTCCACCTCGTCGTGCTCGTCCCAGATTTCGCCCACCAGCTCCTCCAGAATATCCTCCATGGTAACAATCCCAACGGTTCCGCCGTATTCATCGGCCACCACCGCCATTTGGGACTGGGTTTTTTGCAGCAGGTGCAGGGTGGCGCTCAGTTTGGCCACTTCCGGCACAAAAACCGGCTTTTTCATAATGTCCTTAAGCTGGAAAGCCACGCCGGTGCGCAGCCGGTTATAAAAGTCCTTTTGATGCACAATGCCCACAATATGGTCCAGGGTTTCCTCGTACACGGGCAGACGGGAATAGCCGGTTTGCTCAAAGCGGTCGGCCGTTTCCTCCGGCGTGCTTTCCAGCGGCACGCCTTCCACCCGCACGCGGGGGGTGAGAATATCGCTCACGTCCAGGTCGTGAAACTCGATGGCGCTTTTCACCAGCTCGCTCTCATCGGCGTTCATGCTGCCATCCTGCTCGGCTTCTTCCACGATGGTAATGAGCTCGTTGGAGGTCATAGCGCCGTCGTCCTGCACATGCAGCAGCCGGCGCAGCAGGGCCTTCCAGCGGGAAAACAGCCAGTTGATGGGCTTGAGCAGCGACATCAGGAAGCGAATGGCCGGCGTGACCGCCATAGAGATGGTTTCGGGCGCCTCCTTGGCCAGGCTTTTGGGGGAAATTTCGCCAAAAATCAGCACCACAATCGTCATTACCACGGTGGACACGGTAACGCCCGCATTGCCAATCCAGCTGACAAACACCACGGTAGCGATGGAAGCCAGGGCAATGTTGACCACGTTGTTGCCCACCAGAATGGTGGACAGCAGCTCGTCGTAGCGTTCCGCCAAGTCCAGGGTGGTTTCGGCTTTTTTCTTTTTGGGGCCGCTCATGCTTTTCAGCCGGGCCCGATTGAGCGAGGAAAAAGCGGTTTCGGTAGCGGAAAAGAAAGCGGACATGGCCAGCAGAAGAATCATCAACAAAACTTGCAACGGGACGTCGGACATAAACGAAAAAAGCCTCCTTACCAAAATGAATCAGATGGAATGGCAAACAGGCGGCTGCCCTATGAGCGCCGCCGGTATGCGAGTGTGAGGGTGCGGACCTCTCCCGTACCTAACGGGTAGGTCTGACTGCCTGGGTCGCCGTCCACGGCGAGATCACACTCCTTCTAATCTGGATAATGGAGCTAGTGTACCATAGTTGGGCCGGAATGTCAAACGCGCCTTGCCAAGCGGCAGGGCAACAGCATTTAAAAAGTGATATAATGGAGTGGTATGAAGATAGAAGAATTGCGGGAAAAACTCCAGGA
>CAKTUS010000042.1 GCA_934621485.1 uncultured Clostridia bacterium | reverse complement strand
GTACCGGCGTTTCGGCCCGCTTCATTTTGGACAGAAAAAAGGAGGGCGCCGTTTCCGGCAGCCCTCCTGAATCAGAAGGATTTTAGTTGGCGCGCACCTTGATGCTGGGCCAATCGTAGATGCCAACGGGAGTCATGTTGAAGTCCTCCACCTGGGCGGACAGGATGACGGTCTCTTTGCGGCTGTTCAGGTAGCAGCCCACCGGATCCTCCAGGTACAGGATCTCGGCGGCACGCTGGTAGGCCTTTTCACGCCATTCCTGATCGGTGGTCTTGGCGGCGCCATTCAGCAGCTCGTCCACCTCGGCGTTGGAATAGAAGCCGTAGTTGTTGCTGTTCTTGCCATCCTCAGCGGTAGCGAAGCGGCGCTTCAGGCCCTCGTCACCATCCAGAGTGATGTAGCCGGCGCCCATCAGGAACATGCCCCAATCCGGGAATTCTTCGGGGGTCAGGCCGTTCCAGGCAGCGGAGAAGGTAGCGCGGTCCACAACCACCAGGTTGCACTTGATGTCTACTTCAGCCAGCTGAGCGGCGGCGATTTCGCCAGCCTGCACGCCCTTGTTGTACACGTCGGTGCACATGAGGTTCATTTCAAAGCCGTCGGGATAGCCAGCCTCGGCCAGCAGTTCCTTGGCCTTGGCCTGATCCTGCTGGATCACGCCCAGGTTGATGTAGCCAAAAGCGGCGGGCGGAGCAACGCTGTCGCGGGGCTTCTCACCCATGGCGCCCCACAGGGCGTCTACCAGAGCGGTACGGTCCAGAGCGTAGGAAATCGCCTGGCGAACCTTGGTGTTCTTGATGATGGGGTTGGAGCAGTTAAACTGGAACAGATGGCAGCCAGGGCCGGGGATGGAGAACACGTTCAGGCTGCTGTCCTCTTTGAAGCGCAGCACGTCCTCGGCGGAGATGCCGATGGCGGCGTCAACCTGATGGCTTTCCACGGCGATGGCGCGGGAAGCGGCTTCGGGAACGACCTGGATGACAATGTTCTCGGTAGCGGCGGGGCCGTTGAAGTAGTCGTCGTAGCGAACCAGGTGCATATCCTCGTCCTTGTTCCACTCAACCAGCTTGAAGGGGCCGGTGCCGTCAACGCTCTCCACGTCCTTGCCCAGGTCCTTGCCGTACTTTTCAATGTAGTCCTTGTTCAGCAGGGTGTTGGCGCGCAGGGTCAGGGAAGCCAGCATGGGGCCGGCGGGCTCCAGGGTCACCAGGTTGATGGTGTAATCATCCACGATATCGCAGTGATCGATAAAGCCCATGGTCTGGGTGTAGCGCACCGGGTCGTCCTTGTTCAGCAGACGGTCGTAGGTGGCCTTTACGTCCTCGGCGGTCAATTCCTTGCCGCTGTGGAACTTAACGCCCTTCTTCAGGTGGAAGGTCCAGGTCAGCTCGTCCTCGGAAACTTCCCAACTCTCGGCAACGTCGCCCACGATCTTGCCTTCCAGATCGCGCTTTACCAGGTAGGAATATACCTGAGGCAGCACCAGGTCGTTGGTGACGTTCATCTGGCCGTCCATAATTTCCTGGTCGGTGTTAACGGCGATGGTAAAGGTATCCTGGTACTGGGTCTCATCCGCCACGGCGACTGTTCCGACAACAGTGGGAAGCAGCAGCACCAGCGTAAGGAGCAACGCGAGTGTCTTCTTCATAAGTTTCTATCCTTCCTTTCGTGGGTTTGTTTCCTGAGCTTTGCCGCATACGCCTCTGCGCATCAAGGCGTTTCTGCCGTCTCCGTTCTGGAAACTTGGCGGTATTATAGCACCTGTTTAGATTGTATGCAATTATGTGTGCAAAAAACTTTGTATATTTTTTGTATTTGCCAATCGTTTCTTGCATAAATACGCAAAAAATGGATTAAAACACATAAAACATGACTATTTATACATCTGGCTGCAAATCGTCCAAATGCACGCGCCGCCCGCCCAGGTAGACGCGCGCCACGGCGGCCAGGCTGCTCATATCCTCCAGAGGGTTTTGATTCAATGCCAGAAAATCAGCGGCTTTGCCTGCCTCCAGAGAGCCGGTCCAGGCATCCACGCCAATCATGCGTGCGGCGTCGATGGTAGCTGCCCGCAACGCATGCCAGGGGGTGCAGCCGTATTCCACCATTTTGCATAATTCCGTATAGGAGCCCCAGTGGGGATTAAAGGGCGTGCCGGCATCTGTACCGGCGGCAAGGGCAACCCCGGCCTTCAGCGCCTTTTGAAAGCCGGCCACCTGGGCGTCCCGGGCGCGCAGGCATTTCTCCAGGGCGTAGCGGGGAATCCCCGGATCGCTTTGATGAAGCAGCAAAAAATGAATGGCGGACAGAGTGGGCACCAACCAAACGCCTTTGTCCAGCATCATTTGTACACACTCGTCGTCCAGGTAGGTACCGTGCTCCACCGAATCGATGCCTGCGCGGATGGCGCACTTGATGGCGGCGGCGCTGTGGGCGTGGGTGGCGGTTTTCTTGCCCGCCTTGTGGGCTTCCTCGATGGCCGCCCGCATTTCGTCCTCGGTTAGCTGGGGCGACGAAGCCTCCATTCCGGGAGACATCATGCCGCCGCTGGCCATGATTTTGATGAGGTCCGCGCCGTGCTTGATTTGCTCACGGGCAGCCCGGCGGCAGGCGTCCGGGCCGTCGCATTCCATGCCGGTGTTGCTGCCGTGGCCGCCGGTCATACATAAACACTGGCGGCTGATCCAATAATGGGGTCCCAGCACAATCCCCTCGTTAACGGCGTCCCGCAGGCCCACCTCGGCCTGCTTGCGGCCGTTCATATCCCGCACGAAGGTAACGCCGGAGCGCAGGTGCTGCTGCAGGTGGTTCAGGCCCCGCAAAGCAAACTTGGAGGTGTCCTCGGTATTAAAGGACACGGGATTGGCCGTTGGGGTAGCCAAAGCGTGTACGTGGCAGTTGAACAGTCCCGGCATGACGGTCATGCCGGACAAGGCTTCCGCCTGTTCCCTCTGTTGCGGAGACAGAGCGGCGGACGGGCCTACCCAGGCGATTTTTCCATCCCGGACGGTCATGGCGCTGTCCGGCAGGGTTTGTTCCTTGCTTACATCCAACAGGGTAAAGCCATACCAGGTTTTCTCCATTGCAAATGCGCTTCCCTTCTTGTCTCTGTTTTGAAAGAAAAGAGCACCGCACGCGCGTGCGATGCATAGACTGTTGAAAAATCCCTATAGGAGAGTGCGTGCCCGAAAACAAGGCTGCGCTGGTTGAGGAAAAAGCGTTTCGGCGCAAGGCTTAGGGACTCTGCCCCTAAAACCGCGGCAGGCGGCAGCGCCTCCTGCACCTCCGCTTTTTGGCCGGCCTGATTACCGCATGCACGCGTGCGGTGCAAGCTTATCAGGCGTCCTGAGAGTTCGCCAGGTCTCGATAGGTGGGATGGAGAGATTCGTTAATCGCAATCGCGTCCAAAATGTGTTTTTCCGATGCGGCCCGAGCCTCGGCTACATCCCGATCGGCAATGGCCTTGAGAATCCGGCGGTGCCCTTCCAGCGTCAGAGGAATATCGCCCAAGCCCTTCCAGGAGGTGCTGGGTTCATGCCAGGAACGCTTCAGCAGCTGGGTGATGGTGTCATACAGATAATGATTTCCGCTTTTTTCAAAAATGAGATAATGAAACCGCTCATTATTGGCGGAAAAGCGGGTAACGTCGTCGTCCGCAACCGCCTGCTCCATGGCGGCCTGGTAGGAGGCCAGCAGCTGCAAATCCTCCTGCGTCATGTTTGTGCAGGCCAGCCCGGCGGCCATGCCTTCCAATGTGGCCCGAACATAGAGCATTTCCCGAATTTCCTGTTGGCTGATATCCGCCACCATAGCGCCTTTATAGCGCTCCATCTTCACCAGCCCCAGGGCTTCCAGGTGTTTCAGCGCCTCCCGCACGGGCGTTCGGCTGACGGAATACTTCTGGGCCAGCTCCATTTCTACCAGCCGTTCCCTGGGCTTGTATTCCCCGTTGATGATGGCTCGCCTAAGCAGGTCCGCCAGTTCCAGACTATCTGTTTTTTTCATGTTTCTCTCCATTGTTTTTACTTTGTTTTTTCGTCTGACATCATTGACTTTGTATACTTTTTTGCATACAATCAAGCAATCCACACAGGGATTGCATACAATCCTGTTTCGAGGTAAGTATACATCCTTGTGAAAATACCGTCAAGTATCGGCTGGAAAAAATATGCCGGATTTGGCCAAGTTGGAGGATAGCCCACAAAGGAGGAGAAACGCCATGCTAAGGTATATTTTCAAGCGATTGCTGCAACTGATTCCCATGCTACTGATTTTGTCCTTGATTGTATTTTTTATGGTTCGCATGATTCCCGGCGATCCGGTCAAGAACATGCTGGGCATTGACGTGCCCCAGGAGATGGTGGAAGTGGAGCGGGAGCGCCTTGGCCTGAACGATCCTCTGCCGCAGCAGTATTTTCGTTTCATGAAGGAATTGTTCCACGGCGATTTGGGCACGTCCATCGTAACCGGTAAGCCGGTGTGGGACGAGCTGATGAGCCGTTACCCCAACACGCTGATTCTGGCCTTCGGCGGCATCATAGTGGCGGCCATCGGCGGGATTCTGGTGGGCATCCTGGCGGCTGTGTTCCACAATAAGTTTTGGGACAACTGCATTATGGTGCTGTCCATGCTGGCCGTTTCCACTCCGTCGTTTTTCCTGGCGCTGATTTTGATGCTGGTCTTTACGCTGAATCTGCGCTGGTTCCCCAGCATGGGCGCCATTACCCCGGCGCGTATGGTGCTGCCCATTGTGACGCTGGGCACGCAGGCCATCGGCTTCATTGCCCGCACCACCCGTTCCGCCATGCTGGATGTGATCGGTCAGGACTATATTCGTACCTCCCGCTCCCGCGGCATTCCCAACCGGATTATCACCTTCAGTCACGCGCTGAAAAACGCGCTGATTCCTATTTTGACGGCCATCGGCCTGCGCTTTGGCAGCCTGCTGGCGGGCTCCGCCATTGTGGAAACGGTGTTTTCCATCAAGGGAGTGGGCCGGTTTGTGGTTGACTCCGTATCCAAGCGGGATTATCCGGCCGTACAGGGCTGCGTGCTGGTGCTGGCGGTTACCTTTGTTGTCATCAACACTTTGGTAGACCTGATTTACGCCTTTGTGGATCCCCGCATCAAGTGCGAGTAAGAAAGGGGGACGAAACGCATGTTCAAAACCGTACTGCGGCGCTTTGCCCGGCGCAAGGTATCCGTCCTGGGCGCTGTGATTTTGCTGTTTTTCCTGCTGGTAGCGTTGTTTGGCCCCATGCTGTGCACCCAGGATCCCCTGGCGCAGGATTTGGTTCACAAATATCAGCAGCCTTCCGCGGAGCACTGGTTCGGCACCGATAATCTGGGCCGCGATACCTTTACCCGCATGATTTACGGCGCGCGGGTTTCCCTGTCCATCAGCTTTGGGGGCGTGATGAGCGGCTGCCTGGTAGGCGTGCTGCTGGGCGTGTGCGCCGGCTTCTTCGGCGGCTGGGTGGACACGCTGGTCTCCCGGCTGATCGACATTCTGCTGGCCTTCCCCAGTCTGCTGCTGGCCATTACCGTTGTAGCCATTTTGGGCAGCGGCACGGAAAACACCGCCATTGCCATCGCTATTTTCTCCATTCCCTCCATTGCCCGTATGGTGCGCGGCATCGTCATGTCCAACAAGGATGCGGAGTATATTCAGGCTTGCCGGGTGATGGGCGCGTCCAATGCCCGCATGATTTTTACCCATATTATTCCCAACGCAGTTTCTCAGATCATTGTAAACATTACGCTGAACCTGGGCACCGCCATCCTGACCGCTTCCTCTTTGTCCTTCCTGGGCCTGGGCGTTCAGCCGCCCGCGCCGGAATGGGGCGCCATGCTGTCCACGGGCCGCGACGTGATTCGCGCCTATCCGCTGGCCGTGCTCATTCCCGGTATTGCCATTACCCTGGTGGTCATGAGCTTTTCCCTGGTGGGCGACGGGCTGCGCGACGCGCTGGATCCCAAGCTGAAAAATAGCTGAGAAGGAGGGCATTTTCCATGTCTGAACCCATTTTGGAAGTCAAGGGCCTCAAGACTTACTTCTATACCGAAGAGGGCGTGGTGCCCGCCGTGGACGGACTGGATTTTACGCTGCACAACGGGGAAACGCTGGCCATCGTGGGCGAAAGCGGCTGCGGCAAGTCTGTCACCTCCCTGTCCATTCTGGGGCTCATTCCCAATCCGCCGGGAAAAATCATCGAGGGCGGCATCGTCTACCATGGCGAGGACTTGACCAAGGTAAGCGAAAAGCGGATGCGGCAGATTCGGGGCAAGGAAATCTCCATGATTTTTCAGGAGCCCATGACCAGCCTGAATCCGGTGTTCACAATCGGCCGGCAGATTATGGAATCCCTGCTGTTCCATGGTGAAACGGACAAAAAGCGCGCCCGGGAGCGGGCGATCGAAATGCTCCGTCTGGTGGGCATCCCCGACCCTGAAAAGAGCATGGAGCGCTATCCGCACCAGATTTCCGGCGGTATGCGCCAGCGCGTGATGATCGCCATGGCCCTGTCCTGCCAGCCCAATATTCTGATTGCCGACGAACCCACCACCGCGCTGGACGTGACCATTCAGGCACAGATTCTGCGGCTGATCGGCGACCTGCGCAAAAAGCTGGGCACTGCCATCATCCTCATCACCCATGACCTGGGCATCGTGGCTCAGACCGCCGAAAACGTGCTGGTTATGTATGGCGGGCAGGCGGTGGAGTATTCCGATGTGAAGTCCATCTACAAGCAGCCCCTGCATCCCTACACCGTGGGCCTGCTCAAATCCATTCCCAAGCTGCACGACCAGCAAAGACGGCTGTATAACATCAAGGGCAGCATCCCCAGCCCCAAGGAATTCCCGGAAGGCTGCCGCTTCTCGCCCCGCTGCGAGGACTGCATGGAAATTTGCCGCACCAAAAAGCCGGAGCTGGTTTCCCTGCCGGACGGCCGCAGGGTGCGCTGCTGGAAGTATGCCATGTCGCAGGAGAAAGCCGAGGAAAAGGAGGCGACCCAGGAATGAGCCAGACGTTGCTGGAGGTGAAAAACCTCAAAGTGTATTACCCCGTGAAGGTGCGTAGCAACGTGCTGAAAGCGGAAAAGCGCTATGTAAAGGCTGTGGACGATATTTCCTTTTCCATCCGTCAGGGCGAAACCTTCGGTCTGGTGGGGGAAAGCGGCTGCGGCAAATCCACCACCGGCAAGACCATTGTGCGGCTTTTGAAGCCCACGGGCGGTCAGGTGCTGTTTGAGGGACAGGATATCTTTGCGCAAAAAGGAAAGAGCGACCTGTCCCAGAAAATTCAGATTATCTTTCAGGATCCCTATTCCTCGCTGGATCCCCGGTTCACGGTAGGCCGCTGCATTGCCGAGCCCATGCGGGTTCACAAAGTGGGCACGGAAAAGGAGCGGGAGGAGCGCGTGCGTTCCCTGATGCACGACGTGGGCCTGCGCCCCGAGGCGTACACCAAGTATCCGCACGAGTTTTCCGGCGGCCAGCGGCAGCGCATCGGCGTGGCCCGGGCATTGGCGCTGAACCCCTCCCTGATTGTATGCGACGAGCCGGTTTCCGCGCTGGACGTGTCCATTCAGGCGCAGATTTTGAACCTGATGCAGGATTTGCAGGAAAAATACAAGCTGACCTACCTGTTTATCTCGCACAACCTGGCGGTGGTGGAGCACCTGTGCGACCGGGTGGCGGTGATGTACCTGGGCAATCTGGTGGAGGTTGCCCAGACGGAGGATCTGTTCTGCCATCCCACCCATCCCTATACCCAGGCGCTTTTGGACGCCATTCCCATTCCCGACCCGGATATTCCCACCATGCGCAATATGCTGGAGGGCGATGTGCCCAGCCTGATGAATCCGCCGACGGGCTGCTGCTTCCACACCCGCTGCCCCCACGCCTGCGAGCAATGCAGCAGGGAAAAGCCCGCCCTGCGGGATATGGGCAACGGCCATTTCGTGGCCTGCCACCTGGCCGGCAAACTGTGATGTCAAAAGCCCTGACGGGCCTTTGCATAGAGTAATAAGGAGGTACAACATGGAAATCAAGCGTTACGATGTGGGCGCCACCATGAGCCGCGTAACCGAGGCTGGCGGTTTCCTGTTCTTTTCCGGCCACGTGGCCGCCAAAGGAGAAGGCATGGAGGAGCAGGCGCATGCCCTGTTCGCCCGGCTGGACGAGCTGTTTGAGCGGTTCGGCACTGATAAGAACCACATGGTGATGGCTACCATCTATATGCCGGACATTGCCCAGAAGGAAACCTTCAACAAGGTTTGGGACCAGTGGATTGACGAAGGCTGCGCTCCCGCCCGCGTGTGCGTGGAGGCCGGTCTGGGACAGACGCCCTACCTGATGGAAGTATCCGTCATTGCCGTGAAAAAATAAAAAAACAATCAACGAAAGAGGTGTCCTTATGGCAAACGTATTGTCTGAACCCGCCCTGCCGAATTGCGCGTGCCGCAGTTCCGAGGTACTGCTCAAGGAAGACCTGACCCCCATGGATCCCCTCGCGCTGGAAGCCAAAGCCGCTGCGGAAGCCGACCCCACCGATCCGGAAAAATGGATCAAGTACGGCCGCGTGCTGCGCCGGCAGTCCATGCACCGGGAAGCCATTGCCGCCTACTGCATGGGCATTTCCTACAACCCCTTCTATGCGCTGCTGTACCGGCACCGCGCCCATGCCTACATCAATATCGGCGAGTTTACCGTGTCCGCCGCTACCTTTGAAATCGCGCTGCGCCTGGACCCCACCAACTGGGACTGCTGGTATCATCAGGGCGTGGCCTACTACCTGTCCCGTCAGTACGACCGGGCGCTGGCTTCCTTCCAGGAAACCCTGAAGCGCTCCGAGCTGTTTGACGATATCGTGGCCACCAAGGACTGGCTGTGGATGACCCTGACCCGTCTGGGCCGCCACGAGGAAGCCGCCGAGATCGTCAAGGATATCAAGCCCGGCCATGAAGTGCAGTACGCCGACTGCGGCTACTACAACCGCGTGCTGGTGTACAATGGCACCATGACCCCTGAAGAAGCGCTGAAGGTGGCTGAGGACAACCCCAACGGTCATTATTACGCCACCGCCGCCTATGGCATCGCCCGCTACTACCTGGCCAAGGGCGAAACCGAAAAGGCCTGGGCCATTCTGAAAAAGATTGCCGACTCGGACAGCTGGGGCGGTTTCGCCGAGCATGCCGCCCGCGTTGATGTGCAGAACTGGCCCAACTAAGCTATTGAGAAAGAGGTGTTTTTATGGCCAATGTACTTTCCGAACCGTCCCTGCATGACGTGGCGCCTATGGATACTCAGGTGCATGTAGAACGCACCGCTCAGCCCGTTTCCGACCTTGCCCTGGAACTGAAGGCCGCCGCCGAGGCGGATCCCACCGATCCCGAAAAATGGATCAAGTACGGCCGCGCCCTGCGCCGCCAGTCCATGCACCGGGAAGCCATCGACGCGTACTCTATGGGCATCAGCTACAACCCCTTCTATCCGCTCCTGTACCGGCACAAGGCTCACGCCTACATCAATACCGGTCGCTATGCCGAGGCTGCCGCGGACTTCGAGTTTGCCATCCGGCTGGATCCCACCAACGTGGACTGCTGGTATCATCTGGCCCTGAGCTACTTCCTGCTGCAGGACTACGAGCGCGCCGAAAAGATCTACAAGGTCTGCTACACCATGAGCGATGAGGATCTGGACGTGATTTCCTGCACCGACTGGTTGTGGATGACCCTGCGCCGTCTGGGCAAGAAGGAGGAAGCCGCCCGTCTGCTGGATCGCATCACCCCCGACATGGAACCTGGCATGGTGGTGTCCTATCACCGCCGTCTGCTGATGTACAAGGGCCTGATTTCTCCCGACGATCTGCTGACCCCCAACCCCAACGATCTGGAGCTGGTCACCATGGGCTTTGGTCTGGCCAACTACTACTATGAGATCGGCGAGAACGCCAAGGGCGACGACATGATTCGCCGCGTGCTGGAAGCCGGCAAGGAAGACGCGTGGAGCGCCTTCGGCTATCAGGCCGCGCTGGTGGAAAAGAAGCGCCGTCATCTGTAATTTGAAAACCCTGCCTTTTTGGCGGAGTTTCTCGACGCCGGGCAGATACCGCCGTATTTGCCCGGCGTTCCAGCATACGACCATACGGAGGGAGGACATTCCATGCAGGATGTTCAGCTGCGGGATTTTCTGAACTTTTCCTTTCTTTCTGCCCTGACCCTGTCCCCGGACGGGAAAAACGCGGGTTTTGTGGTAAGCCGGTGCGATGAGGCCAGGGACGGCTATCAGTGCGATTTCTGGCGGCTGGATCTGACCACGGGGAAGACCCATCAGGTGAGCCGCAGCGGCAATGTGCGCAGCTTTCTGTGGCTGGACGACGATACGGTGCTGCTGAGGGGGGAGCGCTCCTCCTCCCTGCTGTCGCCCTCCACGTCCTTTCTGAAATTGAAGCTGGACGGCGGCGAAGCGCTGCCCGCCTTTACCGTGCCCCTGTTCGTGGAGGAGATCAAGCGGGTGGACGACCGCCGCTTCGTGCTGCTGGCCAAGACCACGCTGTATCCCGCCGAAGACCTGCCGGAGGGCGGCGCGGACTGGACGGTGCTGAACGAGCTGCCCTTCGCCGAAAACGGTGCGGGCTACGTCAGCGGCATCCGTCACCGGCTGTACCTATTCGACAGCGTTACCGGCGCTCTGACTCCCCTGACCGGCGAGACCTTTCAGGTACGCAACGGCTTTGCCGTGCGCAGGGACGGCGGCATGATTGCCTACATGGGCATGGACATCAACTACATGGAAGTGCAGAAGCTGGGCATTTTCGTCTATGACGTGGCCGCCGGCGAAACCCGCCAGCTGCTGCCGCTGGATCGCTACAAGCTGCGCCATATCGACTTTCTGGGGGATAAAGTCCTCTTTACCGGCGCGGACGGCAGCCGGTATATCTGGAGCCAGAACGCCTGGTTCTATACCCTCGATGCGGTCACCGGGGAGGAACAGGTGCTTTGCACTCCCTTCCAGATGCCGGTGAACAACTCCGTCAACAGCGATTGCCGCTACGGCGGCGGCCGGATGCTGCAAGTGGTGGACGGAGACGTTTACCATGTGCTGACGCAGGACGGCTCCGCTCATCTGGCCCGCATCCGGGACGGACAGGAGCAGATCGTCAGCCGGGAAACCGGCTCCATCGACGCGATTGACGTGCGCGGCGGCACGGCGTACCTGATCGCCACCCGCCATATGGGCCTGCAGGAAATCTACGCGCTGGATCTGGCGACGGGCCAGGAAACCTGCCTGACCGCCTTCAACCGGCCCTACGTGGAAACCCACGCCATCCAGAAGCCCGACGACTGCGACTTTGTCAACACCCACGGCGATACGGTGCAGGGCTGGGTCATCCATCCCGCTCATGAGCAGCCGGGTCAGAACTATCCGGGTATTCTGGTGATCCATGGCGGCCCCAAGACCGCCTACGGCCCCTCCTATGTGCATGAGATGCAGGTATGGGCGGCCCGAGGGTACTATGTCTTCTTCTGCAACCCCACCGGCAGCGACGGCAAGGGCGATGAATTCGGCTTCCTGATGACCCGCTACGGCACCGTGGATTACGACGACCTGATGGCCTTTACCGATGTGGTGCTCCAGCGGTATCCGCAGCTGGACGCCAAGCGTCTGGGCGTTACCGGCGGTTCCTACGGCGGCTATATGACCAACTGGATTATCGGCCACACCCACCGCTTTGCCTGCGCCGCGTCCCAGCGCTCCATTTCCAACTGGATCACGGACGAAGGCGCCAGCGACTGGTCCTATATGTACAGTCCCTGCCGTTTCGGCGGCGTGTCCGCCCGGATCAAGTCCGCCGAGGGCTGGTCGTCCTCCCCGCTGAAATACGTGGGCAACGCCGTAACCCCCACGCTGTTCCTTCATTCAGACGAGGACTTCCGCTGCCCGCTGGGCGAAGCGCTGCAAATGTATACCCAGCTGATTCATCAGGGCGTTGAAACCCGGGTTTGCCTCTTTAAGGGAGAAAACCACGAGCTGTCCCGCTCCGGCAAGCCCTGGAACCGCGTCAAGCGGCTGGAGGAGATCGACGCGTGGATGGATGCTCATTTGAAGGCGTAAAGGAGGGAAAGGCCATGCAAGCAATTGAACTGAAAGATTTTCTGTCCTTCTATGCCCTGTCCGACCTGCAATGGGCCCCGGACGGCCATGCCGCCGCCCTGATCGCCCACCAGGCGGACGAGGGGAAAAACGGCTATGCTTCCAACCTGTGGCTGTACACTCCCGGAAAGCCCCTGCGCCAGCTGACCGCTCAGGGCGATGTAAAGTCCTTTATCTGGGACGGCAGCGAGGCGCTGCTGTTCCCCGCCGTCAGGGACGAAGCAGACAAGGCGCTGCGCGCTTCCGGCGAGGAGCATACCGCTTTTTACCGGCTGAGCCTTTCCGGCGGCGAGGCGGAGCGGGTCTTCACCGTGCCGCTGAACGCTTCGGCTATCGGCAAGCTGGCCCCCAGCACCTATGTGCTCAAGGCCCGCAAGGATTTGGAGAAGGAAGCCCGGCTGAAGAACCTGACCGGCGAAGCGCGCCGGGAGGCTCTGAAGCAGCTTTCCATCGAGCGGGAGCATTTTACCGTTTTTGACGAATATCCCTTCTGGTTCAACGGTTCCGGCGTCATTAACAAAACCCGTGTCGGCCTGTTTTTGTTCAACAGCGCCACCGGAGCCCTGACCCCCATCACCACGCCCCTGTTCGACGTGGAGGGCGTGAAGGTATGCCCGGAGGACGGCGTGGTGGTGTACCACGGCGGCGACTTCGAGACCCGCCGGGACTTCCGCACCGGCATCCGCCTGTACGATTTTGCCGCCGGCAAGACCACTCAGGTAGTGCCGCAGGACATTTACCGCATCCGGCAGGTGGATTTCTGGGCGGGCCAGGTGGTGTTCGCCGGGACGGATATGGGCGAGTATGATTACAGCCAGACCCCCGACCTGTGGCGGGCGCCTGTGGATGGCGGCCAGCCGGTACGGCTGGGCTGCAGTGCCCTGACCATCGGCAACCCCGTAGGCAGCGACGTTCGCTACGGCGGCGGCGCCTGCTTCAAGGCGGAGGGGGATTTTCTCTACCTTATCTCCGGCCAGGAGGATTACGCCCGCCTTTTGCGCCTGGATCTGAAGGGACAGGCGACCTTGCTGTGGGAGGGCAACGGAACTGCCGACCTGTTTGACGTATGTCAGGGCAAGCTGGTCTGCGTGGCCATGGTGGACATGCGCTTGCAGGAGGTATATACTGTGGAAGCAGGCAAGCTGCATCCGGTATCCGCCTTCAACCGGGAATGGTGCGACAGCCACGAGATCATCAAGCCCGAGCAGGTTCGCTTTACCGACCCGGACGGCTTTGAAATTCACGGCTTCGTGCTCAAGCCCGCCCACTTCGACCCCGACAGGACCTATCCCGGCATTCTGGATATTCACGGCGGCCCCCGGCTTTGCTACGGCCCGGTGTACTATCACGAAATGCAGGTGTGGGCCAACAAGGGCTACTTTGTTTTCTTCGCCAATCCTCGCGGCAGCGACGCGCGGGGCGATGAGTTCGCCTTCATCCGGGGCAAATACGGCACGGTGGAATATCAGAACCTGATGGACTTCACCGACTGCGTGCTGGCCCGTTATCCTCAGCTGGACGCCAGCCGGCTGGGCGTTACCGGCGGTTCCTACGGCGGCTTCATGACCAACTGGATCATCGGCCACACCCACCGCTTTGCCTGCGCCGCGTCCCAGCGCTCCATTTCTAACTTTGTTTCCATGGAGGGCACCAGCGACTGCGGCCGTACCTTCGTGGACGGCCATCTGGCCGCCCATACCACGCAGGACGTGGCCAAGGTGTGGGCTCAATCGCCCCTGAGCGCGGCAGATCAGTGCACCACGCCCACCCTGTTCATCCATTCCGAAGAGGACTACCGCTGCTGGAAGATCGAGGGCCTGCAAATGTTCAACGCCATCCGTTCTCACGGAGTGGAAGCCCGTCTGTGCCTGTTCAAGGGGGAGAACCACGAGCTGTCCCGGGGCGGCAAGCCGAAGAACCGCGTCAAGCGCCTGCAGGAAATCACCCGCTGGATGGATCACTACCTGCGGCCCTGACCCTGCGAAACCAACGATACAGAAAGGAAGCATTTCTCATGCGCATTAGCCTGTTGGAGCCCATCGGCGTCAGCCCCGAGCTCATCGAAGAACTGTCCGAGCCGATCCGCAAGGCCGGTCACGAATTTATCTATTACCCGGAAAAGACCACCGACCCGGCGGAGCTCATCCGCCGCAGCATGGGCTGCCAGGTGGTTACCATTGCCAACAACCCCTATCCCGATCAGGTGGTTTTGGCCGCCGATCAGCTGAAAATGCTGAACGTGGCCTTCACCGGCATCGACCACGTGGGGCTGGAAGCCTGCCGCGCCAAGGGCGTGCAGATCTGCAACGCCGCCAATTATTCCAACCAGACCGTGGCCGAACTGGTCATCGGCATGACCATCGACCTGCTGCGCCATATGGACGAGGCCCAGCAGCGGGTGCATGGCGGCGGCACCGCCGCCGGGCTGACCGGCCGGGAGATCATGGATAAGACCGTGGGCATCATCGGCACGGGCCGCATCGGCATGATTACCGCCAGGCTTTTCCTGGCCTTCGGCGCGAAGGTCATCGCCTATTCCCGCACCGAAAAGCCGGAAGCCAAGGCGCTGGGCATCACCTATCTGTCGCTGGCCGACGTGATGGCCCAGAGCGACATCGTCAGCATCCACACCCCCAACAACGCCTCCACCCGCGGCCTCATCAGCGCGGAAATGATCGCCCTGATGAAGCCCACCGCGCTGCTGATCAACTGCGCCCGCGGCCCCATCGTGGACAGCGCCGCTCTGGCCGCCGCCCTGAACGAGGGGCGTCTGGCAGGCGCTGGCGTGGACGTGTTCAATCAGGAGCCGCCCATCCCGGACAGCGAGCCCCTGCTGCACGCCCGCAATACCCTGCTGACTCCTCATATTGCCTTTGCATCTCAGGAGTCCATGATTCGCCGGGCAAAGATTGTGTTCCAAAACATTGAGGCGTATCTGGCCGGTAAGCCGGAAAACGTGTGCCAGTACTAAGCGTAAAGCGGCGCGGATAAGCAAACGCCGGGGAAGCGGAAAGCTTAAGCTTTTCATGCTTCCTCGGCGTTTTTTGTTATGAGAACCGCCGGAATCAGCGCGGCGAAAGAAAAACGGGCAATTTTACTGCCACTCAGCCTGTGGTGGTGGTTTTCAGGCTGAAGCTGACGCCCCAAACATAGTAGGTAATGATGAGCTCGCGAACCGGATGAGCGTCTTTGGAGGTGAGAATGGTCACTTTCAAATCGCCGTCAGACTTCATTTCCAAAGACTGCACCTGGAGAGAAGCTGTTTGGAGAATATCCATGCTTTGGGGCACCACCTGGGCTTCAATCATGTCAAGGGGCACGAGACAGCCGTTGTGCAGGCGAATGGTATAGGTAATCCAGGTATACTCGCCGCTTTCCTTCCACTCCACCGGCTTTTGATAGAGCGTGCCCTGAAAGGAGCCGTCCTCCACAGCCGTTTTCACCTGCTCAAAAGCAGCCGGATCTGCCGCCGCAGAAACGCCCTGGGAAGAAACCTGCTCCGCCGTTACCTGGGCTGTGGCAAACAGGTACCCTACCAGCAAAACGGTTACCAGCAGCAAGGATACCGCGGCAATAGCCGCCACCTTTAAGCCTCGCATAACGTTTCCCCCCTGTTATTGGCTGGATAGAATGTTGCGGATTTCATCAATCATTTCCGAATCCTTCATGCGGAATTTGAATTCCACACGGCGGGACGCATCCATATTTTCCGTGCCGTCCGCGTTATAAATCAACATGGAGGAGCTGCGGCCCTTTGCCGTCAGAATGGCTTTCAGGCGCTCCAACTGCTGCTTGGTCAGCCCTGGCATTTGCAAACAGGCGGTGGCGACGCTAAGAGCGCGTTCCTGGGACAGCTTCAGGTTGCCCAGATAGGTACCGGAGGTATCGGTGTGCCCTTCAATGATAATTTCACCCAGATAATCAGCGTATTCGTCCTGAAGCAGCACGCCCAGATAAACGGGAATGAATTGCTTCAAAAACGCGCTGCCCTCGTCCTTGATGGCGCTTTTGCCGGTATCGAAAAACACGTTGCTTTCCAGCATAATGTCGCCGGTGCTGGGGTCCACGCTGGCTTTCAGGTTGGCCTTGCTGAGGGCGGCGGTCAGCTCGCGCACAATTTGGGTGCGCACGCCCACCAGGTCGTCCAGCTTTTTTTGCTGGGCGTTCATCGCGTCCTGCTGCTGGCCCAGCAAAATGGTGGCGTTGGCCAGCTCGTTTTGCTTGGTTTCCAGCTCGGCGTTGGCGGCGTTCAGTTCGGTTTCTTTTTGAGAAAGGGCCGCCTGGGCCGCCAGAATGATTTTTTCCTGTTCTTCCAGGGTCAGGCTTTGGTCGGCCAAAAGACCCTTCTGCTCGTCCAGCTGGGTCAGAGCGCTGCTAAGCTCGTTTTCCTTGCTAAGCAGGGCCGCCTGCCGAGCGTCCAGCTCTGTTTGCTGAGCGTCCAGACGGGCGCTTTGCGCGTTCAGCTGGTCGCTTTGGGCGCTGAGCTGGGCGCTTTGCGCATCCAGCTCGGCGGTTTTGGTGTTCAGCATTTCAAAGTACTGATACATGCTGTAGCACAGTACCAGCACAAACACCAGCAGCAGCGCCGCCATCATGTCCGAATAGCTAATCCAGGACGAGCCGCCGTCAGCCTTGCCGCTGCGGCGCACAATGCGTTTATGGGCCATGGCATCCTCCTTTTACTGCGCCACAGGGGCCTGCCAGTCCTCTGCTGCGGCGGCGGGCAAATCAGCGCTGAGGGCGCTTACGGCCTGCTGCATGCGCTCCAGAGCCTGGGACAAATCATCCAGTTGGGCGGCCATTTGGCGGGTGGCGGTGTCGGTAGCGGTGAGCGACTGGGCGCGATGCTCCCGCTCCAGGCGCAGCTCCGCGCCAATCAATTGCATGTTTTCGGCGATTTCCGCACTGGCCTGCTGAATCTTTTTCGCATCCTGAGCCATGGCGCGGGCGGTATCCAGGGTTTGCTGCAAATTTTGCTGGGTTTCCAACTGGCCGCGGCTGACGGCGGTCATGGTGTCGCCCAGAGCGGTCATCTGGTTGTTCAGCGAGGCGTTCATCTGCTTGATAAACTGGCCTGTAATGCGGCGGATTCCCTCTACCTGTTCCTGGGTTGCGCCCTGTATGAAGGCGTCCAGCGATTGAGTAAGGGGCTGCATGGCCCGCCCAACAGCCATTTCCAGAGAAGCGGACACATGGTTGCCCACCTGCTCGGCCAAACGGGTGAGACGGGCGTCCTCATCCTGCTTTTGGCAAAGCAATTGCACTTCGGGCTGCAGGGGGCGAGGCATGGCCAGCTCATAGAACGCGTCCTCAAAGCTATCCAGCGCCCGAACCGCCCGGCCGATGGCAATGCGGTGGAACATGTTGAACACCAGCGAGCAGGAAATGCCCGCGACAGAGGTGGCAAAGGCGAAACGCATGCCGCTGAGCAATTGCGGAATACTCTGCATGGTGCCCTCGGCCGTGGAAAAATCAATGCTGGTAAGGCCCTGCATCAGGCCCATAAACGTGCCCAAAATACCCAGCGAGGTCAGCAGGCCGGGAATCAGCTCCGCCAGCTGGGAGTGACCGGGCTTTTCAATTACGCTTTCTTCGTTGATGTATTCCCGGGTATCGCAGGGAATCCCGCGCAAATCCAGCTGACCGGCGTTGAGCAAAAACTGCTGCCATTCCGGCCGAAGCGAACGGCCCAAAAAACGCGCTTCCCGCCAAAGGGGACGCTCGCCCTTCGCCGTGCTTTTTTCCAGCTTGATTACCGCCCGGTTCAGCAGTGCGGCGTTGCGAAAAACCGGATAAATACATTTGCAAAGGCCAATGAGCGTTACCAGCGCAATGGCTGCATACACAAGAATTTCCGAAGCGTTTGCCGTCAGGCGAGTAATTGTGGCCGTATCCATAACGCGCCTCCCTTACAGATGAATCGCGGATGAGTACAAAAGCATCCATGATGATATTGTAACGTTTTTTTCACATTTTGTAAACAGGTTTGGAATAACTTGGCCTGTAACAAGCAAAATACCGTGAAAGCCGTCCCCATGGGCAAAGTGAAAAACTACGCTTGGCAGCGTTCCGCATCGGAACAGCGCGAAAACGCCGCTCCGATATTGGGTGGCAGCGATCACCGACGGATGCCGGATTCTTTTGGACAAAAAACAACCAGGCTCATTTGGAGAGCCTGGTTCAGACTGTTGAAAAAACCGGGTGGTATCGGAGAGCAGCGGCCCTCCGATGTTCGTTCCGAACCCGGCGGCGTGCACGTTGGGTTCGGAAACCTTGTACAGCAAGGCTTTCCTTGCGCGCTTTGCCACCCGGCGAGCTGCGGGCGAGTAGGCAAAGCGTGTCTCTCGTCAAAAAAGCTCGCCGTCTGGCTAGCTTTTTTGACGGCTTGAACCAGGCTCGTTTGGAGAGCCTGGTTGCCGGAAAACGCTTGCGTTATTCAGCCAGGGTATCGTCCCGCACAATTTGGAAGGTACAGGTGTTGCCCAGGCGGCTTTGGTCTGCTACGGAGCCAAACAGGCTTTCCAGGTTATGCACGGCGGTGTTCCAGGCATTTTGCTGATAATCCTGATTATGGCTGTATTCTTCAAACAGCCGGTCCTCTACCTCCTGCTTGATGGCGGCGTAGCGCTCTGTGGTCAGGCGGTAAAACCAGTCGTATTTTTTGACCTTGCTTTCATCCACAATCAGCTTTTGATAGCCGGGTTGAGGAGAAGGCACGCGCAGGGTAACGGCGCTGCCGTCGGTTACAACCTGAGCGCGGCTTAAATCCACCGTGAAGCTCATGCGGAAGGTATAGGGCATTTCCACCTTCTGTACGGTGCCCAGCAGCCACGCCTCCTGCGATACGGTTTCCTGACCGGTGGTTTCAATTTCGTACACCACCAGCTCGTTCTTTTCCCGAAGGGTTTCGGAAAAACGCTGGCTAATCCATTGGGTATTGGCTCCGCCGAACAGGCGCTCCCACAGATACGGGCCGAAACGCACTAATGCGAAAACCAGAGCTACACAGCAAACCAGGCCGAATAGCCGCTTGAAAAACTTCTTCAATGAAATGCTCCCTCCTGTACAGGGGCTAGTTGGGCATCCATTTGCCTACTTCCACAAACAGCCGCACCAGCAGCTGCGCCAGCACATACAGCGTGGTCAGCGCACCGACCGTCATCAAATAGCCGCGCATGAACCGGCGAAAACGTCCGCGCCTGCGAGGACGGGGCTTTGGCCGCTCGTCGGGCCTGGGCTGATAGGGATTGTGCCGAGGGTCATAAGGGTTAGTGGCTTGCAAGGGGCATCCTCCTTCCCGAAAGGTGAAAAGTCCCGCTTCAGTATACGACAGTTTTCGTCAAAAAGCCATACCCGCCGCTCAGGTTTTGCAAGTGCGAAGGCGCAGGCACTTTATGAAACCAGGCGTCAAAGGCTTTTTGGAAAAGCGCGGCAGCCCCGCAGACGAAAAATCCCGCTGTTGCTTTTGAAGGCCCGGTTATTGAGAGCATATGCGTTTTTTCCATTGCTTTCTCTCAAAAAGAAGGCGCATTTGCGGACAACCATTGCAGCAGTTGGAGCGCATGGGTTTGTTGCGTTTTTTTGAGGGCGCGACTTCCCCAAATGCAGGGCTCAAACACCGTTCAACTTGGGCGGTGTGGGCGCGCATGGGCCGTTTGGCGCTGGTTCCCCAAAGGGCGGCATGTGCGGAGCCCTGCTGGCTTTTCTTCCGGCGATCCGCAGACAAGCGGACAAAGAACGTCCCTCGTCAAAAAAGCTCGCCAGACGGCGAGCTTTTTTGACGAGGGACGGGGCTTTAGCCCCGCCCTCTGGCGACTTTTCAGTGGCAACCCTTGCAGTGACCGCAATCGCCGCCGCAGGTGGATTTGCCGCTTTTCTTAGCACGAATCAGGCTGTAAACAATCGCCGCCACAATCAGTGCCAGGATGCCGCCAACAATCCACGTAGACATGTTACATGCTCACTTTCTGCGCATATACGCCGTTGTCGTTGTAGGGGTTCTTGCGAACCAGGAAGTAAATCATCGCCGCCAGCAGAGCAATGGCAACCACGGTGCCCAGACCGAACACGCCCTGGAACAGCATGCCAATCTGATAAATCATCAGAGCTACCACATAAGCGAAGCCGCACTGATAGCCGATGGCAAACCAGGTCCACTTGGCGTTGTTCATTTCACGCTTCATGGCGCCCATAGCCGCAAAGCAGGGAGCGCACAGCAGGTTGAACACCAGGAAGGAGTAGCCGGCCAGCTGAGTGAAGTGGGTAGCCAGGGTGGCGTACACATTGCCATCGCCGCCGTACAGGATGCCCATGGTGCCAACGATGTTTTCCTTGGCCACCAAGCCGGTGATGGAGGCGACAGCCGCCTGCCAGTTGCCCCAGCCCAGGGGCTTGAAGATCCAGGCAATAGCGCCGCCAATGGCCGCCAGGATGGAGTAGTTCATCTCATCCTCGCCCAGCATGCGGAAGGTGCCGTCAACCCAGCCAAAGTACGTGGTGAACCACACAAAGATGGTGGACAGCAGGATGATGGTGCCGGCCTTCTTGATGAAGCTCCAGCCGCGCTCCCACATGCTGCGCAGTACGTTGCCCACAGTGGGCCAGTGATAGGCGGGCAGCTCCATTACGAAGGGAGCAGGTTCGCCGGAGAACATCTTGGACTTCTTCAGCATGATGCCGGACACAATGATGGCGGCCATGCCGACGAAGTAAGCGGAAGTGGCAATCCAGGGAGAACCGCCAAACAGAGCGCCTGCGATCATGGCGATGAAGGGAGTCTTCGCGCCGCAGGGGATGAAGGTGGTGGTCATGATGGTCATACGACGGTCGCGTTCGTTTTCAATGGTACGGGAGGCCATGATGCCGGGGATGCCGCAGCCGGTACCAATC
>CAKTUS010000041.1 GCA_934621485.1 uncultured Clostridia bacterium | reverse complement strand
AGGGCCGCAGCCCTCCGATTTTGATTCCGAAACCGGCGGCGTGTACGTCGGTTTCGGCTGCCTTGCGCAGCAAGGCTTTCCTTACGCTCTTTGCCGCCCGGCGAGCCGCAGGCGAGCAGGCAAAGAACGCTTTTTGGACGGCCTGAGGGAACCGGCGCGCCGGTTCCCTTTTGCGTACACTGACAGAATATGATATAATCATTTTGTCTATCCTGACATGCCGGGCGAGGCTTTGACCAATTTGGCCCACGGAGGAACTTGTATGAGTGAAAATCATCAGCCCACCGTTTTGCTGGTGGACGGTTATAGTCTGCTGTTTCGCGGCTTTCATGCGCTGCCGCTGCTGACCACTCGTCAGGGCGAATACACAAACGCCCTGCACGGCTTTTTCAGCATGGTGTTTAAGGCTTTGCAGGACTACCGGCCCGACCGGCTGTGCGTGATGCTGGATATGCACGCTCCCACCTTCCGCCACACCCTGTACGACGCCTATAAGGGCACCCGCAAGCCCATGCCGGAGGAACTGCGCCCCCAGTTGCCCATCCTGCGGGAGCTGCTTCAGGCGCTGCACATCCACATGTGCGAGCTGGAAGGCTATGAGGCCGATGATTTGCTGGGCACCGCCGCCCGGATGGCGGGGGAAAAGGGCCTGCATGCCTATGTGCTCACCGGCGACCGGGACAGCCTCCAGCTGGTGGGCGGCAACACCCAGGTGATTCTCACCCGGCGCGGCATTACCGAAAGCCTGCTGCTGGATGAGGAGGGCGTGAAGGAAACCTTTGGCTACACGCCTCAGCAGGTGCCCGATATGAAGGGGCTGATGGGAGACAGCAGCGATAATATTCCCGGCATTGCCGGCGTGGGCGAGAAAACGGCCCTCAAGCTGATCAGCCAATACGGTACGCTGGATAACGTGCTCAGCCATAGCGATGAGATCAAAGGCAAGCTGGGCGAAAAAATTCGTGCGGGCAGGGAAGTGGCCCTGCTAAGCCGCGAACTGGGCACCATTCACCGCAACGCGCCGTTGCAGCTGGATTTTGACGCCTGCCGCTGGGATCAGATGGCCGCCGGTATTCCGACGCTGGAAAAATATGAGCTTACCAGCCTGGCCCGTACGGTGGGCAACCTGATGAAGAACCAAACCGCTCCGGCAGAGCAGGGCGCACAGCTGGAAACCACCGCCGCCGCCCGCCGGGCCTCCGGGAAGGATGGAAAAGGGGAACCCCGACATGCGTTGATGGCGGTGGAGCCGGAAAGCAGCCTGCCCACGCCGCCTCCCATGGGAAAGGAAGAAACCCTCCTTACGCAGCAGGCCATTGAGGCTGCGGCCAAGGCGCTGTCGGAAAGCGGAGCGCAGGCGCAGGTTGCGGCCCTGTGCCAGACCGATGAGGAAATCAGTCTGTTTGCGCCGCAGGCGGGCTTGTGGCATATGCCCCTTTTGCGGGACCTGACCGGCGCAGGGCTGTATGACGACCAGATTTTTGCCGCCCTGGCCCCGGTTATGACCGGCGTGCCCCTGATTGTGCATGGCTCCAAGGCCTTGCTGCACCGGCTGCAAAGCTTTGGCGCGCCGCTGCCCGCAGTTTTCCGAGATACCATGCTGGCGGCCTATTTGCTGCATACGGCCCAAAAGGACTACCGCCTGGAAAGCAGTTTGGCGGCGGAATATGCCGAACCGCCCCAAAAGCCCACGGCCTATGATCTGTATGCCCTGAGCCTGCGGCAGGACGCCCGGCTTTGCGCCCGGGGCATGGAAAAGCTGCTGCTGGAAATGGAGCAGCCCCTGGCACGGGTGCTGTTCGACATGGAAACCGAAGGCTTTCTGGTGGATGAAATCGTGCTGCGCGACCTGGGCCGTTCCTTCAGCGCAGAAATTGAGCAGTGCCGTCAAAGCGTGCTGGAACTGTGCGGCGTGGGCGATTTCAACCTGAACAGTCCCGTGCAGCTGGGCGAGGTGCTGTTTGAGAAGCTGGGCCTGCCTGCGCCTCAAAAAAAGGGAAAAAAAGGCTATTCTACCAGCGCCGAGGTGCTGGAAGGACTGGCACCCTATCATCCCGCCGTCGAGCCGCTGCTGCGCTACCGTAAACTCAGCAAGCTGCAATCCACCTACATTGAGGGCCTTACCAAGCTGCGGGGCCGGGACGGGCGGATTCATACCACCTTTGATCAAACGGCCACCGTTACCGGCCGCATCTCCAGCCTGGAGCCCAATTTGCAAAACATTCCCATCCGCACCGATGAGGGGCGGGAAATCCGCCGGGCTTTTGTGGCCGGGCCGGGCAATGTGCTGCTGGACGCGGATTACAGCCAGATTGAATTGCGAGTGCTGGCTCACCTGAGCGGCGACAGCGCTATGTGCGATGCATTTATTCGCGGCCAGGACATTCATACCCGTACCGCCGCGGAAATTCATGGAATCCCTATGGAGGACGTTACGCCGGATATGCGCCGGGCGGCCAAGGCCACCAATTTTGGCATTGTGTACGGCATCAGCGCCTTTGGCCTGGCCCGAAACGCCAAGCTGACCCGCCGGGAGGCGGACGCCTTCATTCGCACCTATTTTGACCGCTATCCCGGCGTGCGCAGCTTCATGGACGAATGTGTGGAACAGGGACGGGCCCGCGGCTATGCCCAAACCATGTTTGGCCGCCGCCGGGAACTGTTTGAACTGGCCAGCCCCAATCGCAATGTGCGCGCCTTCGGCGAGCGGGCCGCCATGAACACCCCCGTGCAGGGCGCCGCCGCCGATATCATCAAGCTGGCTATGGTGCGCGTGGAGGAGCGGCTGAAGCAGGGCGGCTATCAGGCCCGGCTCATTTTGCAGGTGCACGACGAGCTGGTGGTGGAGTGCGCCGAAGCCGAACGGGAAGCTGTTGCCGCGCTGCTGAAGGAAACCATGGAGCATGTGGTGGCGCTGAAGGTGCCGCTGGTGGCGGAGGTTTCCAGCGGCAAGAACTGGGAAAGCGCTCACTAAGGAAAGGAGCCGGGCTATGCGCATCATTGGCCTTACCGGCGGCATTGCCTGCGGAAAGAGCACCCTGGCCGCCATGCTGGGGGCATTGGGCGCCAGCGTTATCGACGCCGACGCCGTCAGCCGTTCGCTTACCGCGCCGGGCGGCGCGGCCTTGCCTGGCGTCCGTCAGGCTTTTGGTGCGGAGGTGTTTCATGCGGACGGAACGCTGAACCGAAAGGCGCTGGCCCGAAAGGTGTTTGGAAGTCCGCAGGAACTGCAAAAGCTGAACGCCGTTACCCATCCGCTGATTCTTTCCGCCATGGAGGCGCAAATCGACCTGTGCCGCAAACGGGGAGATCCGATCGTTGTATTGGATGTGCCCCTGCTGTTTGAAACCGGCCTCGACCGGCTGTGCCATGCGACGGTATGCGCCGTGGCGGATGAAAGCACCCAGTTGGCCCGGCTGGAAAGCAGGGACGGTATGGCGCGGGAGCAGGCCCTGGCCCGCATCCGCAGCCAGATGCCCGTGAAGGAAAAGGCCGCCCGCAGCAGCGTGACGGTTGATACGCAAAAGCCGCTCAGCGATTTGCGCACGCAGATGGAACAGCTGTACAAGAGCTGGCTGAACGCCTGAAAGGAGCCGCCGTGATTCACCCATTTCGAATTGCCCGCAGCGAGGATGATTCCGCGCCCAGGGATTATTCCTATGTTTCCTCAGTCAATCAGGGCCTGCGGATTCAGCAAAGCCAGAATATACGCGGCAAGGAAAGCCCGTCTGAGCCGATTGTGCGGCACCGGGCCGAGCCCTATGACAGGGCGGCAGTGGACGCCTACGGCACCCGGGAACGCCGCCGCACCGAGCCGCCGCGCACGCCCTATCGCGGCGTGATGAACCGCCTGCCCTCCATGGCGGACGGCATGCCGGAGGCCCAGAGCATTGCTTACCCGGAGGATTACGGCATCCCGGACAACCCGTTTGACCAGCCGGTCGAGCCGCCCCAGCCTGTTCGCCGGGCCAGGCCCAGAGCCGAAAGGCCGGTGCAGGAAGCGCCTGTACAGCCAGAGACGAGCCAGCCGCCGGTGACCACCACGGAAAACGGTTCCCAGTTTGAACCGCCCGCCGCGCCGGAGATTCCGGACTGGCTGCGGGTGGCACAGCAGAACAACCTGCCGCTGCGCCGGCCGGAAGGCCCCCGGGTGCAGGCGGCCCGCCGGCAGGCCGCTCAGGAGGAAAACGTTCCCGTACCGACCGATTTGCTTGGCCGACCCCTGCGCAGCCGGGCAGCCACAGCGGCCGCCATGCGCGCTCCAAATGCAGCGCCTCAAACCTTGGATGAATACGCCGACGCCGGTTACCCGGAGGAACTGCTCAACCAGCAGCGCCGAATGGAGGCGGAGGCTGCCGCCGTGCCGGTGCGCCGCCGTCACGGCGCGCAGTATGCGGTGAAGCAGGACTGGCCCGAGCAAGAGGAAGCGCCTTCCCGGCAGGTTCGCCGGGGCAGCTATCCCCCGCCCAGAGAGCCGGAAAGCAACCGCCGCGCCGTTTTCGCGTCAAGCAATGCGCCGTTTCAGCAAAGCGTTCAGACCGGCGCTCCGTTGACGGAGTACGCTTCCTGGCAGGGCCGGGCTGCCGCCTATCAGCAAAACGCGCCTCAGCAAGCGCCCATGCACATGGCCCGGGGCTATGCCCCTGCGGAGCAGGAAGCGCCAGATGATGGCTGGCAGGTGGAAACCGACCCGGAGGAAAAATCCAGGGTGCGCATCCCCTGGCTGGGCATGGCGGCGGTGGCCGCCGTGCTGGCAGCAGTGGGCCTGTTTACCGCCGGCGTGGTGTTTACCAAACAAACCGAGGCCGTTTTGACCGCCCGGGCCGCAGAGCAGGCCGCCATTGCCGAAAACAACCCGTACTCCTACCGGGAACTGGTGGAGCAAAAGGCAGGCAAGTACAACCTGTCGCCGGCCTTTGTGGCCGCCATCATCCGCAACGAAAGCTCCTTCCGGCCGGATGCAACCAGCTCGGTGGGGGCTCGGGGCCTGATGCAGCTGATGGACGACACCGCCCAGTGGATTCACGGGAAAATGGAACTGGATACCGCCTACGATTTTGACGCTCTGTACGACCCGGAAACCAATGTGGAATTTGGCTGCTGGTATCTGCGCTTTCTCAGCGACCGCTTTTACGGCGACCCGGTGCTGGTGGCCGCCGCCTTCCATGCGGGGCAAAACCAGGTGCAGAATTGGCTGAACGATTCCACCTATTCGGCGGATCACCTCACGCTGGAAATTGAGAACATGGTGGACGGACCTACCAAACAGTATGTAACCAGGGTAACCCGCTCCTTTGCCATTTATAAACGCCTGTATTACGAAGCCACGGAGGAAATGGGATGAAAAAACGCCTGCTGTGCCTGCTGCTTTGCGTGCTGCTGCTGCCCGCATACGCCTTTGGCGAAAGCGTGGGGGATTCCATCATCATCGGCATGCTGTCTACCCGCACCTATGAGCTGACGCCCCTGACGCCTCTGGAGCGGGACGTTATCAGCCTGTATAACGTGATTTATGAAAGCCTGGTTACCATTGACGACAACGGCGTGCCCCAGCCCCTGTTGGCCGAAACCTGGTCTGAAACCAATGGCGGCAAGGTGTGGGCCTTTATCCTGCGGGACAACGTTACCTTTTCCGACGGCACGCCGCTCACCGCCCGGGATGTGGCCGCCTCTGGCCAGTACATTCTGGACCTGGCCAACAACAAAGAGGCGGAGGACAACGGCTTTTACGCCAACATCAAATACATGGTGTCCTCCTTCAAGGCGGTGGACGACAAGACCCTGGAGGTAAAAGCGGCGCGGGATTATTACGGCCTTTTATATGCCATGACCTTTCCTGTGGTGCCTGAAGGCCAGGTGGGCATGGCCAATCCCCTGGGTACGGGGCCTTACGTTGTTTCCTCCTTTGAGCCCTACAGCTACATGATGCTGTCCGCCAACCCCAACTGGTGGCAGATGCAGCCGCAGGTGCAGGAAATAACCGTAACCTTCTATTCCAACAACAAGGACATGATTACCGCCTATGAATATGGCCGGGTGGACGCGGTGTTTACCCGTTCCGTGGCCGCGGCCCAGTACAAAAGCGGCATCAATTCCCTGTCCATTTCCTACGATACCCGCCAGCTGGAGGTGCTCATGCTCAACCATCGTGAGCGCTCCTTCCCGCTGAACAACCTGAATGTGCGCAAGGCCATTCGCTATGCCATCAACGTGAATTTGATTTCTTCCAATGTGTACATGGGCATGACCATGGCGGCAAACACGCCCATTCCCTCCGACAGCTGGCTGTATTACGACCAGGAAAGCAGCTTCGTGTACAACCCGGACAAGGCCCGGGAACTGCTGGCCGCCGAAGGCTGGAAGGATTTGGATAACAACGGCGTTTTGGACCTGCCGGTAGACGGCGCCGAGGAGCCCAAGCACCTGGTGCTGAGCCTGTATGTATACGAAGACCCCACCAACGATGTGCGCTTTGAAACTGCCAACATGATTAAGGACATGCTGGCGGAGGTGGGCATCAGCGTGCACGTGGAAACGGGCAGCTATGCGGAAATCAAAACCGTGCTGGAAAACGGCAGCTTCGATATGTGCCTGTGCGCTTTCCAGATGGACGTGGTTCCGGACGTGGGCTTTTTCCTGCGCAAGGGCAATGCTCAGAACTACGGAAAGTATAACTCCAGCGAGATGACCTCCCTGATCGACGCATTGCGCAAGCAGGAAAACCAGAGCGATTTTGCCTATACCACCCAGGCCATTCAGCAGCAGTTTGCCGCGGATGTACCCTTCATTTGCCTGTTTTACCGCACAGGAGCCATTTTGACCCGCAAAATGTTCACCACGGTACGCACCATTCGGGAACTGGAGCTGCTTAGGGGCATTGAAGCCTTTGGCCGGTAAAAAAGGGGAGGAAAGCCAATGAAGAAACGTGTGTTGTGCCTGCTGTGCAGCCTGCTTCTGCTGCCGTCGCTGGCTCTGGCGCAGGAGCCGGAGGAAGAGTCCATCCCCTTGCAGGAGGAGACGGAAAGCGCTGCGCCTGGGGAAACGCAGCAACCGGAGCTGGTGTATGCCCAGTCAGATGTGCAAGACCTGCCGCCGGACGAAAAGGTCATCGAGGAGGGGGAACGCCCTGCCTTTGTCCGGCAGCTGCTGGAGGTGGCCCGGGGCGAATTGGGCTATACCGAGGGGCCCAACAATCGAACCAAATACGGCCAGTGGAGCGGAGACGCCAACGCCGCCTGGTGCGCCGAGTTTATTTGCTGGTGCGTGGATCAGGTGGATCAGCGGCAGGGAACCCATCTGCTGCGAAACACCTATCCCTATTGGACCGGCCAGAACACCGGCCGGGACTGGTTTATCAAGCGGGGACGGTTTGTATACCGCAAGGGCAACTGCCCCGGCTGGGGCTATCAGTGGCTTAAGGGCGACGACCATTTTCTGACCAAAAACGAGTTTGTGCCCCGCAGCGGCGATTTGGTTTTCTTTTCTTACAATGAAGCGGGAGATACCGAGCACGTGGCGCTTATTGAGTATTGCACCCGCAATGCCGAGGGCACGGTGTTTTTGCACGTGATCGAGGGCAACAATCCATCCGCTGTGCAGCGCAATGTGTACACCCTGGGCAACAGCCAGGTATTGGGCTTTGGCCTTTGCGAGGATTTGGTAGATACCACCATGCGGGTGGGAAACCGGGGCGATAAGGTGCTGGCGCTGCAGCAGCGGCTGAACGCCCTGGGCCTTTTGGAAGAACGGCATATGACCGGCGGCTTTGGCAGCAATACCAAGCGGGCGATCATGGCGTTTCAAAGCGGGCATATGACCGGCAAGAGCGCCACCGGCCTTGCGGACCGGGAAACCCAGCAGGCCATTGAGAAAGAATATAACGATACCGTATTCAATTCGCCGGACAGCTGGCTGGTGGGAGAATGAAATAAGGAGAACGCGCGATGAACTGGACGCTGATGAACTACAATCTGCACTCCGGGAAGGACGCTCATGGAACCATGAATCTGGCTGCGATGACGCAAGTCATTGCGGCCGTGCAGCCGGATTTTGCCATGCTGGAGGAGGTGGCCTGCCATGTGACCACCGCCGGCAATGTAGACCAGCGGGCTATTCTGGAAGAAGCGCTGGGGATGGAGTGCCATTTTGTGAAGACCATCGACTGGAACGGCGGCGATTACGGCATTGCGCTGCTAAGCCGCCGCCCGGTGAGCCGTTTCCAGGTGTATCAGATTCCCGACGCCGAGGAAAGCGCCCGGGACCGCTGGTTTGAGCACCGGGTGGTTTATCGGTGCGAAACCCTGTATGAGGACCGGCCCGTAACCCTGATGGGCACGCATCTGGGCCTGTCCCAAAGAGAACGCGAGCTGGGCGTACAAACGCTTTGCGAGATTCTGGACGATGTATCCACCCCGGTCATTTTGGGCGGCGACTTGAACACCCACCCTCACGAAGCGCTGTTGCAGCCGCTGCTGAAACGGCTGAAAATTCACAGCACCACCTTCACCTATCCCGCCCTTTGCCCGGAGGTGAAAATCGATTATCTGCTCACCTCGCCCCATTGGCAGGTGCAGGAGGAATATCCATTGCCTTCCCAAGCGTCGGATCATTTGGCTCTGGTAAAAACCGGGCTTTGCCTGGCCTGAAAAAAACGCCCTCGCTTCTTTCCGGAAGCGAGGGCGCGTGGGCTGTCGAAAAAAAGCGGGCAGAATCGAGCCCTCCGATCAGGTTGCTGAAAAAGTGGAGGCACAGGCGGCGCTGCCTCCTGCCGGGGTTTTAGGGGAGCCGCCCCTAAGCCTGGTGCATCCTGTTTTTCCCGCGAATCAGCGTAGCCATGTTCGCGGGCGCGTTTTGCTTACCGCGAAACGTCCGCCGTTCATAAAAACGACGGATCACACTTTGGGCTACAACTGGATTTTTCCGGCGGGCATGGCCTGGCCCGAGTTTTTCAGCGCTTCCGCGTTCAGGTTTTCGCCTTGCAGCACCTGCGTGCCGTTGATGAACACCCGCTGAATTCCGAAGGGTTTGCCTTGGTCGGGAATACCTTCTTTCAAAGCCTTTTCGTCAAATACGGTCAGGTCGGCGAAATAGCCTGGCTTCACATAGCCCCGGTTTTGCAGGGAAAAACGGTCCGCTACGCCGCCGGTCATTTTGCGAATGGTGCGGGGCAGGGTGTCGCCATGGCCCAGCAGGGCGCAGTGCAGAAACTTGGGATGATTATCGTAAATGGCCGGGTTCTGAACGCCGTGGTCTTCCACCCAGGCATCGGTCATGTACAGGCAGCACTCGTCTTTGCTCAGGCTTTCCACAATCTCCGGGGTGCTGTAGGGGCCCATGTTGACCCGGCCCTGGAAACGGCTCATCTCACACAGGTCCAAATAGGCGTCCACGCAGGATTTGTGCAGTTCACGGGCAATTTGGCGAACGGTTTTCCCTTCCCAACGCTCGTTGCCCGGCCCTGCGTAGGCAATGACGATGTCATCCCAGCCAAAGCCCAGCAGGGCGATGGAGGCGGCGGCCAGCGCAGCGAAGCGCGCCTTGTTCCAGGGCTTCCGCTTTTCCGCAGCGCTCAGGCTTTGGAACCAGCCGGGAATGATTACGGTAATCACCGACACGCCCAGCAGCTCGTTGTAAAGATCAAACTGAGCGTCTACGCCCTGTGCGCGCAGGTCATGAAGAATTTGCACCAGCTCGTCCTTACAGCGGAAGGACTTGCGGCCTACAAAGATCGCATGGGAGTATTGCAGCTTAAGACGGGTTCCCCGGGCCAGCTCCTTTAGCTCGTCCATGGCTCTCAGCAGATGGGGCCGGCCCAAAAGCTGAGGATAGCTCATGGATACGGCGGAGTTGGCTCTGGGATGTACGGTCAGGGGCAGGTCGTACTTTTCGCAGAGCAAAGCCACCTGCCTGAGCTCTTCCTTGGAGGCGTACAGGCCCGGTTCGTACATCAGCCCCAGAGACAGGCCGCAAGCGCCCTCCTTAAGCCCGTCCTCCAGCAGGGAAAGCATGCGCTGGGTTTCCTCCGGGGTCAACGGCCGGTTTTCATAGCCCGCCACACTGGTTCTGGCGCTGCAATGACCCACCAGAGCGGCGATATTGCAGGGCGTGTTGCGGTGAATATGGGCAAAGAAGTCCTTTACGCTGCCGTAGCGGCCGGTTACATCGCGGTGGAAAAACAGTCCTGCGCCCAGCTTGTCCAAATAGGGGCTGCTTGGGTCGAAGCCGGTTTCCGAAATTCCGCAGTTGCCCGTTACAAACGAGGTGATGCCCTGGCGGATAAACGGCTCAAAATAGGGCAAAGGCTGGTTTTTGATGGCGAACCAGTCGTTGTGGGAATGAGCGTCGATAAACCCGGAGGACACGGACAGGCCGTCCAGGTCTATCACGTTGGCGTTCTCCTCCTTCAGCCGCGGCCCAACGGCAGCGATGCGTTCGCCGTCTGTCAGAATGTCGCCTGGAAAGGCTTCGCTGCCGGTTCCGTCATAGATCAGGGCGTTTTTAAGCAGAGTTTTCATTGGTATGCCTCCTTTTTCAACGTGATGCCGTCAACGGCGGCGCTCATGAGCACGTCGTGCTCGTAGTTCAGCTTCAGCGAAAACACATCCCGCCGGGTGTTCAGCAGGTGAAACATCAGCCGGTCTCCCTCCCAGATGGGCAGATCCAGCACCCGGCTTTTGGCAATCCATTCCAGACTGCCTTCGTTGCAGGGGATTTCCTGACCGGTAAACCCATCCGCCGTGTAAAGAAAGCTGTATTCATCCACATCATCCATCACAAAAGTGATCACGCCCCGCAGGCGGTAGCGGGTCAGGGTGTAGCCGGTTTCCTCCCGAACCTCGCGCAGGATGCAGTCCTCCGGTGATTCGCCCTGCTCCAGATGGCCCCCTACGCCGATGTACTTGTCGTGATTGATATCGCCGGCCTTTTTGGTGCGGTGCAGCATCAGGTAACAGCCGTCCTTTTCCAGGTAGCACAGGGTGGTGAAAGATTTGTTCATCAGCGGCCTCCTTTGAAACAGTGGGAAAAATTCAGGGCTCCAGCGCCAGCAGTTGGAACTGATTCTTATGAAAGGAGAGCAGCCCTTCCTGGCGCATACGGCTCAGCTCGCGGCTGAGGGCGCTGCGATCCAGCCCCAGATAATCAGCCAGCTGCTGACGGTTGAGGGGAATTTGAAAGCTGCGGGCGCCGGCGCGGGCCGCTTCGCCGGAAAGATAGGTAACAATTCGTCCGCGGGCGGAACGGGAGGCCGTGCAAAAAATGCGCCGGGACAGCGTCAGGTTTTTGCGGGCGGCCAGGGACAACAGGTTGGCTAGCAGCCGGGTGTGCCAGGTGGCGCCGGTTCGGCTTAGGGCCAGGCCCGTATTCACAAACAGAATGTCCGCCGCCTCGGCGCACAGCACATCCACCATCAGGCTTTCACCGCACAGAGCGTAGCTTTCGGCAAAGATGTGGCCGGGCCCCAACATGCTCAGCAGACTGTTGCCGCCCCATGGATCCACGCTTTCAATCTGGACGGCGCCGGAAAGAACCAGCCCCAGCTCCCGAACCGTTTGACCGATGCGCAGCACCTGCTGGCCCCGCTCAAACGCAGCGCTGCGCAAGCAGCCGCTTTGGCGCATCTGGTCCAGATTCTCCTGTGAAAGGCCGCAAAACAGCGGCGTTTGCAAAATGTTCATGCTTTTTCCTCATTCCGTTGCTCTGGCAACCGAATTTTCTGTTTCAGTATAGTATGCTTTGATTGCAAAGTCAAGAAAGGCGGCTGAGGATATGATTCGCAAAATCATTCACATTGATGAGGAAAAATGCAACGGCTGCGGCGCTTGCGCTCATGCCTGTCACGAAGGGGCTATCGGTATGGTGAACGGCAAGGCCCGCCTGCTGCGGGACGACTACTGCGATGGCCTGGGCGACTGTCTGCCCGCCTGTCCCACAGGGGCCATTACCTTTGTGGAGCGCGAAGCGGCAGCCTATGACGAAGCGGCGGTAAAGGCGCATCGGGCGGCCAAGCAAGCGCCGGTTCAGGGCGGCTGCCCCGGCAGGCAGATGCGCGTCCTGCATCCGGCGGAAGCGGTTCCCCCTGCCTCACCGGCGACCGGCCTTTCCCAATTGGGCCAGTGGCCCTGCCAAATTCGCCTGGTTCCAGTCAAGGCTCCCTACTTTCAGGGCGCGAAACTGCTGGTGGCGGCAGACTGCACGGCTTACGCCTACGCCCGGATGCACGAGGACTTCATGCGGGGCAAAACGACCCTGATCGGCTGCCCGAAGCTGGACGATGTGGACTACGCTGAAAAGCTGACGACCATTCTGCGGGAGAACGATATTCAAAGCGTAACGGTGGTCCGCATGGAGGTGCCCTGCTGCGGCGGGCTGGAGCACGCCGTCAAAAAGGCCCTTCAGGCCAGCGGCAAGTTCCTGCCCTGGCAGGTGGTAACCATTTCTGTGGATGGAAAGCGGCTGGACTAACTGCGCGGCAGCATTGGAGGGGCACGGTCTCAACAGGATAGAGCCGCCGTTCGGTTCCTTCTGTTGCAGTTGCTGTTTGAAACGCTGATTTCCCACGCCCTCTTTTAGGAAAAGAAAGAAGCCTGCCCCTGCTTTGGCAACCCTGCGTCTTATACCGCAAGCGGCTTTTCAACCGCCGGAAAACCGGGAGCTGTGTGCTAAAGCCATGGAGACGCGGTTCCCGTCCATGAAAAAGCTCACTCCCCGGGCGAGCTTTCAAAAACAATCGGAGCGTACGCGACTGCAAACATCGCTGTGCAAAAAGCGTTACGGAACAAGGATTAGGGGATCCATCCCTCAACCCCGGCAGGAGGCAGCGCTTCCTTCCCTCCGCTTTTTGCCAATTTGAAACCGCGGCCTGCATGCAAAACCATGCGGGCCGCGGTTCTTTTTAGGTCATTTTTCCTTTTGGGGCAAAATTCCGCGCTTGCGGGCCGCCCGTAAAGACAGCACCACATAGGTAACCATGGCGGCCAAGGTTAACACCACGGCCAGCCAAATGAGCATCAAATCAGGAGTCATGGGCCAGGAGACGCAGCGCTGGACAAACCAGTCATGGAAGTAAGTGGACACCAGCCCGGCAATGAACACACAATGGGCCACCTTGCCAATCATAATGGAGTGTACCACCATGCCGCGCTTGAGCAGCAGCGCGCCGCCTGCCAGCAGCACCAGCTCCTTACCCAGCAGAATGATGACGGCCGCCAGAGGAATCACCGGGGGAATGGCGGCGTTGCCGATGGTCATGCTGAACATGGCGGTTAGCACCATCACCTTGTCGGCCACAGGATCCATCAGCTTGCCAAAATCGGTAATCAGGTGATATTTGCGGGCAATGCGCCCATCCAGCAAATCGGTAAAGCTGGCCAACAGAAACACTGCCAGCGCCGCGTTTTTTTCTCCGCGCACAAACAGCACCAGATACACCGGCACCAGCAGCAGCCGAATGAGCGTGAGCACATTGGGCACGTTCAGGTTTTTTCTGATGTACTCTTTGGCTGTCAAGGCAGGTTCCTCCTTCGCTTTTACCCTGTTATTATACCATTATCCACAAGGGCGCGCAATAGACAGAGGGACCAAAGTGTCAGAATTCGCGCCCCAAAACCGCTAGCGGCGGCTTACCGTTATCACGGCGGGACGGCCTGTCAAAGGCTGGCCAAACACATCCAGGCCGCCGCTCGCATAGCGGGTGACGCGCAGCGTGTTTTCATCCGTGGCTTCCACCCGCAGGCAGCCGGTTTGCAGCATCGGGCTAGCGCGGCGCTTGGTCAGCAGCTTGGCAACCGCTGCGCGCAGCTTTTGGTCGCCCTGTTCCCAGTCCATGGGGGCCCGATTCCAGGGGTCGGCCATGCCGGTCATGCCCACCTCGTCGCCGTAATACAACGTGGGCGCGCCGGGCAGGGCGCACAGCAGCTTCAGCGCTTCCAGAAACCGCTTCTTGGCGGTTTTCAGCTCCTGAGCGCTCAGGCGTACCTCCCGGGCCTGGGCCCGGTCCATCTGAACGGCTCCTTCCCGGTCGTAGCCGCTCATGGCGTTCAAAATGCGCACCCGGTCGTGGCTGCCCAGCAGGTTCATCAGGGAATAGTAGAAGGGAGCCGGGTACACCTCCTGCTGATGCAGAATTACCCGCCGCAGCTGATAGGCGTCCGTCCGGCCGGTGAAAAAATCGATGACCGCCCGGCGCAATGGATAATTCATCACGCTGTCCAGGGTATCGCCCAGGCAATAGGACCTTGGCGCCCCGTAGGACACCTTGTTACTGGCGTCCTCCCACACCTCGCCCAGCAGCATGGCTTCCGGGCTGGCCTTTCGCAGGGAAAGGCGCATCTGCCTAAGCAGGTCCATGGGCAGTTCGTCCACTACGTCCAGCCGCCAGCCGCAGGCGCCCTTTTTTACCCAGGAGGGAACCACGCCGCTTTCTTCATCCAGCAGGTAGCGGCGATAGGAAGGGTCGTCCTTGTTCACGGCAGGCAGGGTGTAAAAGCCCCACCAGCAGTTGTACGCATCGGGGAAATGGTCGAAGTGATACCAGCCGGCATAGGGACTGTTCGGGCTTTGATACGCGCCCACGGTGGGGTAGCGGCCAAAACGGTTGAAATACTGGCTGTCCGCGCCGGTGTGGCTGAACACGCCGTCCAGCAGGATGCGCATGCCGTGCTTTTCGGCCGCCTGCACCAGCGCCGCAAAGGCTTTTTCATCGCCCAAAATGGGGTCGATTTCCTCATAGCTGCCGGTGTCGTAGCGGTGGTTGGTGCGGGCGCGGAAAATGGGATTCAGGTACAGGATGGTCACGCCCAATTGCTGCAATTCATCCAGCTTTTGACGAATACCGCTCAGCGTACCGCCAAAAAAGTCCAGGGCGCGGTTGTCGCCGTTTTGAGGATCCGGATCCAGGAGCGGAGCCTCGTTCCAGCTTTCGTGAAACGTGGCCTCGGGGTGAGCCTGGGTAATTTTTCGCATCCGGCCCTTGCCGCCGTTTTTGTCCCGGAAGAAGCGGTCGGGAAAAATTTGATAAATCACGCCGCGGCGCAGGTAGTCCGGCGTTTCGTAGCCCGGGTCGTACACCGTTACCTGATAGCTGGCGGGCTGGCCTGCGTAATACATGCCCACGCCGCCCAGCTGGTCGGCGGAGGTGCCGTAGCGGGCCGTATCATTGGCCCGGGGAATGATGAAGTCGTACCAGAACAGCATGGGCCGCTCGGGCACATTCAGGGTGATTTCAAAGCGTCCGTCGCCGATGGGGCGCATAGGCAGCCGGCGCTCCGCGCCGTCCCAGGTACGCAAAATGACGGCGTCGCTTTCATCGCACCAAAAGCGCAGGGTGAGGGTCTGTCCTGCTTTCACCGGACCGATGGGCAGCCGGTAGACGGGGTCGTGAGAATCATGATAGAGCATCGCGCTTTTGCCTTCCTTCCCGAAAAACTGTCGTTACCGGGGTATTGTACCACGGCCCACCCGGCGGTGCAAACGCGGCGGGGCGCGAATATGGGCGAATGGGATTTCCCGGCGGAGCAAAATGTGCTATACTGCAAGGCGAAGTTGCAAGAAGAGCCCCAAGAAGCTCAAGGAGAAGTATGCGCTTTACAGAAATTCGGCTGAACCAGTTTCGCAATTATCCGTCCCTGACACTGCGGCCCCATCCGGGCATTACCGTGCTGTATGGCCCAAACGGCAGCGGCAAGACCAACCTGCTGGAGGCCATGCACCTGCTGTCCCTGGGGCGCAGCCACCGCACGGCTCAGGACCGGGAAATGGTGCGGGCCGGAGCGGAAAGCGCCGCCGTCGCGGGCAAGACCCAGCGCACGGACGGCGGGCATGAAATTGAGGTGCGGCTGTACCCTGGCCAAAAGCCACATAAAAAGGTGCTTTTGTATGGCAAACCGGCTCCCCGCATCGGGGAAATGATGGGCCATGCCACAGTGGTCATGTTTTCGCCGGAGGACATCCGCATCGTGCGGGACGGCCCGGCCGCCCGGCGGCGGTTTGTGGATATGCAGCTGTCTCAGATTCGCCCCGGCTATTTGAAGCAGCTGAAGCGCTATCTGAGCGTGCTGGAAAGGCGGAACGCGCTGCTGCGCCAGCACAAGCTGGAGGGCGTCGGCAATTTTGCCGCCCAGCTGGACACCTGGGACGAGCAGCTGGCCGAGGCCGCGCTGCCGCTGGTTCACGCCCGGCGCGGTTTTTTGCAGTGCCTGAGCGATGAAGCGAACATCCAGTACGCCGGGATTTCGGAAAATCCGGACGAGCCTTTCTGCCTGCGTTACGCCGGGGCGCTTTCTGAAAGCGACGATGTGCGCAAAGCCATGCTGGAGGGCCTTCTTCGTTGCCGCCGGGAGGATATGCGCCGCATGTACACCACCTTCGGCCCTCACAGGGATGATGTGGAAATGACCCTATGCAACCGGGACTTGCGGGCCTTTGGCAGCCAGGGGCAGCTGCGCACGGCTGTGCTCAGCATGAAGCTGGGGGAAATTCGCCTGATTCAAAACGAAATGGGGGAGCCGCCGACGCTGCTGTTGGACGATGTGTTCAGCGAACTGGATTTGCGACGGCGCAGCGCCCTTCTGCGCAGCACCGACGGCGTGCAGACCCTGATTACCTGCACCGACCGGCAGGATGCGGCCGACGCGCATGCGGACGTGTATTTACGGGTGAGCCAGCAAAGCGACGGCACGGCGGTGATGACGCCGGAGACATAAATAAAAAGGTTTTGGAGCACGGCTCCAAAACCTCAGACTGTCGAAAAACCCTGGGAGGCATCGGAAAGCTGCAGCCCTCCGATTTTGGTTCCGAAACCGGCGGCGTGTACGTCGGTTTCGGCTGCCTTGCGCAGCAAGGCTTTCCTTACGCTCTTTGCCGCCCGGCGAGCAGGCAAAGAGCGCTTCTCGTCAGAAAAGCTCGCAGTCTGGCGAGCTTTTCTGACGGCAAGAGGTTTTGGAGCACGGCTCCAAAACCTCTTTTTCTCTATATGCTTCTTACGGCTCAGCCACGGCGGTGTTGGAGGCAAAGTCGTACTGAATCAGATGCTCCCAGTCCCGGCGCAGGGCCATCTCGGCGGTCAGCAGGGTATCGTCGTAAACCAGGGACCACTGGGTGTTGCTGGTTACGTCGCCCTCCTTTGGCAGCTGGGAGGCAGCCTTCAGGGCTTGCCAGGCAGTGTCGCGGGTGTAAGCGCCGGCGTTTGCATCCAGAATGGCCTCAATGCTGTCGTAGCGCTCCCGGCCGTGGCCGTACACGCCGTTGTGCTGATTGGGCAGCACCTGGTCCTTGTACATTACGAAGAAGTTGGTTACAGCCCGGCTGGAGGTTACGGTCAGCTGGCGGTCCTCCCGGTCGCAGTCATATTCCACCACTACGCCGTCGCCGCTGGCGTCGGTGATGTAGAAGTGATAATCTCGGCCATTTGAGGCAATCATGTCGTAGCCTTTCAGCAGTTCCACGGCCTCTTGGGCGGTGGCCGCCTTGTCCAGCACCAGACGAATGGCCAGGCTGGTGCCGATGCCGGGCTTGCCGGTGTTTTGCACGGTGGGCTGGCTGTCCAGAGTGAGCACGGCGATGGATACGCCCTTTTCATTCATGCCGTCCAGGCAAATGAAGGGCGCGGTCAGGCAGGCCATCTTCTTTTGAAGGCTGTCGGGCTGGTTGGCGGACACGTTGTCCAGGGCGGCAAAGGCTACAGAGGCGTAGCCATCTCTGGGCGTGCAGTACACCAGCATGGCGGAGGTATCGTTTTTGAAGTCGTAATTGCGGCCCATCAGCACGCTGCCGCTTTCCGTGGGCATGGTGAAGGCGCTGCATCCAAAGCTGGGCACCTCAATCTTGACCGGCAGCAGCGGCAGGCTTTCCTTGACCACGGCGTCGATCATGCTTTGGGTATCGGTAATGCCGCTGGCAATCACCCGGTCCAGGCTGTAGTCGTATTTCACATCCATGCGGTACAGGTTGTAATCGCTGTTGGCTGTAACCTGCCTGATGGAACCCATGGTTTGAAACCGGGTGAAGTAAAAACCGCAGAAGACGGCGGCGAATAAAACCGCCAGAATGACAAGAGCCAGCAGGATTCGCTTGATCCATTTGCCCATGACTGTTTTCCTCCTTCAAAATCATGCAAACCGGATACGATGCTTCTGATCAAAAATCAGGAATAGGACTGGAAAAATAATAGCAAATCGGCACCTGGCTGTCAACCGGCGGACGGGAACAAAACAAATGCACAAAATGCGGCGTTTCCTACTGTGCGGCTCAACGGGTTTGTGCTATAATCGTGAAACGGAGCAGCCGCAGGGCGGCTGCTTTGGGTCGTGCGCAAGCGCGGCAGGCGTTGCCGGCACAATCCGAAAAGCAACGGTGCTTTTCTATCATATGAAAGGGGTTTGAAACCATGAATCATTATCCTTCCCGCATCCTGGACGGCCTGAAGGAGCGCAATGCGCATGAAAGCGAATACCTGCAGGCGGCCACGGAGATTCTGGAAAGCTTGTCTCCTGTTTTTGACAAGCATCCCGAGTATGAACAGGCGGGCCTTTTGGAGCGCTTTGTGGAGCCCGAGCGCATCATCATCTTCCGGGTGCCGTGGGTAGACGACCAGGGCCGCACTCAGGTGAACCGCGGCTACCGCGTGCAGTACAACAGCGCCATCGGCCCCTATAAGGGCGGCCTGCGCCTGCATCCCAGCGTAAACCTGAGCATCCTCAAGTTTTTGGGCTTTGAGCAGGTGCTTAAAAACAGCCTGACCGGTCTGCCCATCGGCGGCGGCAAAGGCGGCAGCGATTTTGACCCCAAGGGCAAGAGCGACCGGGAGGTGATGGCCTTCTGTCAGAGCTTCATGACGGAGCTGTACCGCCACATCGGCGCGGATACGGACGTGCCTGCCGGCGATATCGGCACCGGCGCGCGGGAAATCGGCTATCTGTTCGGCCAGTATAAGCGCCTGAGCGGCCTGTACGAGGGCGTGCTCACCGGAAAGGGCCTCACCTATGGCGGCAGCCTGGGCCGCACGCAGGCCACGGGCTACGGCCTGTGCTACTTTGTCAGGAATATGCTGGAGGCCAACGGCAAGCATATGGACGGCGCTACCGTGGTGGTGAGCGGCAGTGGCAACGTGGCCATCTACGCCTGCGAAAAAGCAACTCAGATGGGCGCGAAGGTAGTAGCCATGAGCGACTCCAATGGCTATGTGTACGACAAGAACGGGATTCGGCTGGACGTGGTGAAGCAGATCAAGGAAGTGGAGCGCGGCCGCATCAGGGAGTACGCCGCCCGCGTGCCCGGCAGCGAGTATCATGAAGGCTTCCGCGGAATTTGGACGGTGAAATGCGATATCGCCCTGCCCTGCGCCACCCAGAATGAGCTGGACCTGGACGGCGCAAAGGCGCTGGTTGCCAACGGCTGCTACGCCGTGGGCGAGGGCGCGAACATGCCCACCACCCTGGAAGCCACCAACCTGTTTTTGGAAAAGGGCGTGCTGTTTGCCCCCGGCAAGGCGGCCAATGCCGGCGGCGTGGCTACCAGCGCGTTGGAAATGAGCCAAAACAGCCAGCGCTTGTCCTGGACCTTTGAAGAGGTGGACGAGAAACTGAAGGGCATCATGGCGGGCATCTTCCAAAAGTGTCAGGAGGCTGCTCAGGAATATGGCGATAAGCCCACCAACTATGTGGTTGGCGCAAATATCGCCGGCTTCCTGAAGGTGGCTCAGGCCATGATGGCGCAGGGCGTTGTGTGATCTTCCCCCCAAAAAGCATAAGCGGATGGCGGCGCTTCGGTTCGCAAGGAACGGAGCGCCGCTTTTGCAAAGCCCTCTGGCAAGGGAAAGCGTTCTGTGATATACTACCGCTGAATGAACGTTTTTTCTGAAACGGAAAGGAGCGCCGCCATGCCGACCTTTGAAACCGCTGCGGCGGGCCTGCTGTGGGACGCCACCGCCGTGTCCAACGCCTTTTTTTGCGAGTATATGCCTGCCGCGCCGGACGGCTATGTAAAGGTGTATCTGTATGGACTCATGTATGCGCACAGCGGCATTGCCGACCAGGAGGGCCTGCTGGCCGACATGGCGCAGGCGCTGGCTTTGCCCATGGCCGATGTGGAGCGGGCCATGCGCTATTGGGAACGCTGCCGCCTGGTGGAACGCACCCGGCAAACACCGCCCTGCTATCGATTTCTCAGCGTGCAGCAGATGCTGGTGCTCAAGCGGCAGGCGCCCCAGGACGAGGCATATGAAGCCTTTGCCCAGGCGGTATACGCCGCCTTTGGCGACCGGCGAAAGCTGCACGGCGGCGAAACCGTGCTGGCCTACGAATGGGTAGAGGACCTAAAACTGCCCGCTGAGGTGGTGCTGATGCTGCTGCAGCACATGATGACCACCCGGGGCGTGCATTTCAGCTTCCAGGCCGCCCAGAAGGTGGCCGCCGATATGGCGGGGCAGGAGGTGCGCACGGTGGAGGCGGCGGAGGGCTACTTCGCCCGGTCGGAGGCCGCCCGAAAGGGCGCGCGGGATGTTTTGCGCCGTTTGGGTGTGAAAGGCCGGGAGCCTTCCGACGATGAGATGGATCTGTACCTGAAATGGACCGGCCAGTGGGAGTTTGAGCCCAAGGCGGTGCTGGAAGCCTGCCGGGAAACCACCAAGGGCTCGCCTACCTTTGGCTATCTGGACAAAATTCTGGAGGGAATCCGCAGCCGAAGCGGCGGTAGGGCCACCAGCCAAAAGGCCATTGACCGCACGCTGGCGGAGGAACGGGCGGAAACCGACCATATTCACGAGCTGCTGCACACCCTGGGCATGAGCCGCCGGGTGGTGGACGAGGGCCTGCGCAAAACCTATCGTCACATGGCCCGCCACGGTCATGAGCTGTCGCTGCTGGCGGCGCAGCGGGTCAGCCGCTCCAAGGCCGCCCATACCCTGGACCAGGTGACCGAACTGCTGGAGGTTTGGGAGGAAAAGGGGCTGACTACCGTGGAGACGGCGCAAACCTATCTGCTGGAGGTGGACGGCCTGAACCGGCGGATTCGCGGATGGATGGAGCAGATGGATCGCAAGGGCGGCTGCACCGACGCAAACCGCACCCTGCTTCGCAAATGGCAAAACGACTGGCATATGCCCGACACCCTGATGGATTTGGCGGCGGAATATGCTTCCGACCGGGAAAAGCCCATGCCTTATATGGATAAGCTGCTGAGCGCTTGGCATGAGGCCGGGGTGACCGATGAAAACGCCGCCCGGGCCGCTCATGACCAGTTCGTAAAGGAAAGAAAGGCGGATGGCAAACGGGCCGCCGCAAAAACGGTCATTGAGCAGCAATATGAGCAGCGCAGCTACGAGGACGGCGATTTGGACGAACTGTCCGCCGCTCAGCGGGAGGAGATGAAACGGCTATGACACGCGACCAGATTTTGGCCCGGCTTCAGCAGGAATACATGCGGCGCCGGGAGGATAACCTGCGGGTTTTTGAACGCCGTCAGGAAGAAGCGTGCGGCCGCTGCCCCGGCCTGAAGCAGCTGCTGGACGCCCGCCATGGCACGGTGATGCAGGGGGTGCGCGCCAGCCTGCTGGCCCGAAGCAAGCAGCCCGGCGACCTGGCCCGGCAAATGGCCGATTTGAACGGGCGGATTGCCCAGACCCTGCAGAAAGGCGGTTTCCCGGCCGATTATTTGCAGCCGGTCTATACCTGCCCGCTTTGCCGGGATGAGGGCTATGTGTACGACCCGTCTCGCCGTATGTGCCGCTGCATGGAACAGGAACTGACCCGCCGGCTGCTGGCGGAGAACGGCCTGGACGGGAACCAGAGCTTTGAAAGCTTCGACGAAACCCTGTACGATGACCAGCCCAACGAACGGGGCCTGAGCCCGCGTGATTTGGCGATCAGCAACCGCAGCATTGCTCAGCGCTATGCCGACACATACCCGGATACGGCCACCCGCGATTTGCTGGTGATGGGAAAAAGCGGACTGGGCAAGACCTTTTTGCTACAGTGCATCGCCCGCCGGGTGGCCCAGCGGGGCTTTTTACCTACCTATATC
>CAKTUS010000040.1 GCA_934621485.1 uncultured Clostridia bacterium | reverse complement strand
GGCGCGCGCCCGTTTGTGGATTTTTCCACGCTGCAAAGCCTGAACCCGGATTGCGTGGGCTGGCTGTATCAGGCGGGAGGCGGCATAAACCAGCCGGTGATGCGGGGCGAAAAGGACGCCTACTATGCCAGTCATTCCTTTGAAAACACCAGCATGCGCGGCGGCGGAACCGTTTACCTGCGCGCAGACGCCGAGATGGACGATTCCCTTTTGCGGCTCTACGGCAATTCCGGCAAGAAAAACGCGCCTTTCTGCTGGCTCAAGGACTATGCAGACCAGGCGTACTACGAAGCCCATCCCTCTTTTCTGCTGCTTACCCCGGCAGGAGACTGGCAGCTGGACGTGTTTGCCTGCATCCCTTCCCAGCAGGTGGAGGACGCGGTTTTGGATCCTTCTCAGGCCCGGGACGGCTTTCAGCGCTGGCTGGAGGAGCTGAACGCGCGGAGCGTTCTTACTCCCAGGCAGGAAGCGCTTCCCCAGGAAGGCCAGCGCCTGGCCGTCCTGAGCAACGCCCTTGGGGGAAAACGCACCGTGGTGTGCGCGGCGATGCGCCCCCTGAGCGGCGGAAACGGGCAAGGCGTGAACCTGGTCAAGCAGGAGCTGGACAGCCGGGAAACCGTGTCCGGCGTCCAGGACGTTGGGCCCTTGGGCCGCATGATGGTTTATGCTCAGAACGACCCGCTTTGGGAAAGGATGCGCTATGAAAGCGGCGCGTCCAGCAAATACCGCAACCTGGGCGGCGGCGGCTGCGGCCCTCTGGCCGTGGCTATCGCCATAGTCAATCTGGTGCCCAGGCAGCAGCTGCCCGCTTTGCGCCCCTATGCCGCCAACGGCGTCGGCACGCTGTTTTGTTCCTGCTCCGTGAACCGCTACTACTGCAACCGCCAGCACGCGCCCTATCTCCTGGAAACCCCGGACGAATACCTGCGCTACCTGCCGGTGGCCATCGCCGATTTTGCCGCCGGAAACAACCAGTGGAAGGTAAAGGGCCGCTATGGCGGCACCCGGGGCACCAACATGACGTTCCTCAAATATCTATGCGAAATTTATGGTCTGCGGATGGAAGTGGTCAAGCGCATGGACCCTGCCCTGGACATGCTGGCCAACCAGACGGGGCGCGGCTTGGTGATATGCTGCGCGCTGAACGGCCCCTTTACCTCCTCCAGCCATTACGTAGTCATTGCGGGCATGGATGAAACCTATGTGTACATTCTGGATCCGCTGCGGCGGGAGCAAAAGGAATACACCCAGGACCGGCGGGGCGTGGTGGAGGTGCTGACTCCCGGCGTGGTGCGTGTGGAAAAAAAGAATCTGGGCCGCTGTGAGCTGGTACCCACGGCTTACATTGAGAATCCGTCGCTCTCCGGCTGGACGGCAGAAGAAAACGAGGCATAAATGCAAACGAAAGCAAAATGGACGGGGCTTAGCACTCGGCAGGCCCTGGAAAAGCAAAAGAACGGGCAGGGCAATACCCTGCCCGCCGCCCGGGACGGAGGGCTTGCCGCCATTGTGCGGCGCAATGTGTTCACCCTGTTCAACCTGATGAACCTGGCGCTGGCCGCCCTGGTTTTCTGGGCGCGCAGCTACCGCAACCTGCTGTTCCTGGGCGTGGTGGTTTCCAACACGCTGATCGGCGTCATTCAGGAAGCCCGCGCCAAGCGCACCCACGACCGGCTGCAGCTGCTAAGCGAAAGCCCGGTGCGCACGCTTCGCGACGGCGCTTATCAGAAGCTGGCCCCGGAGCAGCTGGTGCAGGACGACGTGGTGCTTCTGGCCCGGGGCGATCAGCTGCCCGCAGACGCCGTGGTGCTGGATGGAAACGCCCAGGCGGATGAAAGCCTGCTGACGGGCGAAAGCCGGCCCGTAGACAAAAAGGAAGGCGATACCCTGTACTCCGGCAGCTTTCTGGTAGGCGGCGGCGTAGTGGCCCGGCTGACGGCCGTAGGCGCGGAAAGCTATGCGGGAAAGCTGCAAATGAACGCTCGCAGGGTGCATGGGGCCAAAAGCCAGCTCATGCTGGACATGAACCGCATTTTGCGGGCTGTGTCTGCGGCCATTGTACCCCTGGGCGCAGCGGTTTTTCTGCGCCAGCGCTTCAGCCTGGGGCTGGCCGCGCCGGAAGCCGTCACCAGCACGGTGGCGGCCATGCTGGGCATGATTCCCGAGGGACTGATTCTGCTTACGTCCGTGTCGCTGGCGGCGGGCGTGGTAAAGCTGGGCAAGCGAAACGCCCTGGTGAACCAGCTGTACGGCATCGAAACGTTGGCCCGCACCGATGTGGTGTGCGTGGACAAAACCGGCACCCTCACCAGCGGCGATATGGTTTGGCAGGAAACCGTAGCGCTGGGAAAGGAAGAACGAATCGTTCCCTGCATGAGGGCTCTCGTTGCCTCCTTTGCCGACGACAATCCCACCAACCGTGCCCTTCGAGACAAGTTTGAAGGCGGCAAAACGCCGGAAATGATAGCGTCCGTTCCCTTTTCCAGCCAACGCAAGTGGTCGGCCGTCCAGCTGGCCTGCGGCACGGCGGTGCTGGGCGCGCCGGAAAAGCTGCTGACCGGCGCGGCGCTGAAGCAAGCGCAGACGTATGCCGATCAAGGGCTGCGGGTGCTGGCCCTGGCTTTGTCCCAACAGCCCGTCTGCGGCGAAAGCCTGCCCCAGGGGCTTTCGCCACTGGCGCTGATTCTGCTCAGCGATACTCTGCGCCCCCATGTAAAGGAAACCATTGCATACTTCGGCCGGCAGGGGGTAAGCCTGCGCGTGCTGTCCGGAGACAGCGCCCGCACTGTGTCCTGCACAGCCAGGGCGGCGGGCATCCCCGGGGCGGAAAACTGGGTGGACCTGAGCGCCCTTTCGGAAAAGGACTACGACGCTCTGTGCGAAACCTATACCGTTTTCGGCCGGGTAACCCCGGAGGACAAGCAGGGGCTGGTGGAAGCCCTGCGCCGCCGCGGTCATGGCGTAACCATGGTAGGCGACGGCGTAAACGACATTCCCGCCCTGAAGGCGGCCGATTGCTCCATCGCCATGGCAGGCGGCAGCGACGCGGCCAGCCGGGTGGCCCAGGTGACGCTGCTGGACGCAGATTTCAATATTCTGCCCGAAATTGTGCTGGAGGGCCGGCGGGTAATTAACAACATTACCCGGGCGGCGTCGCTGTTTTTGGTGAAAAACCTGTTCAGCCTGGTGCTATCGGTGGCGCTGATGATTTTGCCCTTCGCCTATCCCTTCGCTCCCATTCAGCTAACGCTTATCAGCAGCCTGACGATTGGCGCGCCTTCCTTTGTTCTGGCGCTCCAGCCCAGCAAGGAGCGGGTACGGGGCCGGTTTTTGCGCAACGTGATTACCCGCGCCCTGCCGGGCGGCCTCAGCGCGTCGCTGCTGCTGCTGTTGCTGATGGCTCTGGCCCCCGGGCTGGGCTATGACGCCGATACGGTCAGCAGCCTGAGCACGCTGATCGCCGGTTATTCCGGTCTGGTCACCCTGTTGCTAACCTGTCTGCCGCTAAACGCGCTGCGGGCCGGGCTGGTGGCGTTGATGACCGCCGGGTTTGCGCTGGCCACGCTGCTGGTTCCCGGCGTGTTTTACCTGACGCCTGTCGCCGGCAGCCAGTGGTGGGTTTTGGCGGCTGCGGCAGTGCTGGCCCCGGCGTTTCAGCTGGGATTGGGAAGGCTGATTGGCGCTCGCCGGGCCGGAAAAGAGAAAACGGCTTCGTCGAGCCTTGCGGCTTGAGCGCGTGGAGCTTCCATCGCGCAGGAACGGCGAAAAGCGACGCGCCGTTTTGGCTGGAACAGGGGGAAACAAGCGGCGGCCAAGGCTTTGGCCGGGCAGGCGGCTAAGGCGGAACCAGCGTGTTTCCTTTTCTTGACAAGCCTTTTGCCCTGTGATATGCTTGCGAAAGACAAACGTTTGCACGCCTGTGAAAAATAAAGGAGCAGAACGTATGAAAGCAACCATTAAGGATGTAGCCAAGGCGGTTGGCGTATCGCCGTCCACTGTGAGCCGGGCGCTGCACAACAACCGGCGCATCAGCCAGGAAGTGCGCCAGCGCGTACAGCAGGCGGCCCGGGAAATGAACTTTCACCCCAACCAGATGGCCCGCAGCCTGGTAAACCGGCAAACCCGCATCGTGGGCATTGTGTTCCCCGGCGACGCGGCTCAAAACCTGGGCAATCCCTTCTTTCCGCTGGTGCTGCAAGGGCTGGGCGCGGTGGCGGGAGCGCGGCGCTATCACCTGCTGCTGGCTACCGGCAACGAGGATCTCAGCGCCATGGAGGCAGGAAAACAGCTGGTGGACAGCGGCTATGTGAGCGGCCTGGTGCTGCTGGCGGCCGAGGATGTGCCCGCAGAGCGGCTCAGCGTGCCCGTGGTGCTGGTAGGCCGCCCGCCTCATGAATGTATTCGCCTGTCGGTTGATAATAATAACGTAGAGGCGGGCTATCAGGCGGCGCAATACCTGCTGGACCGCGGCCACCGGCGGCTGATGTTCCTGGGGTACGACCGGCACTACTTGATGACCGTGGACCGGCGGCAGGGCTTTGAAAAGGCGCTTTCGCAGGCCAACTTGCCCCTGCGGGAGGACTGGGTGCTTCCCAGCCGCTACCTGGAAAACGAGGTGGACAGCGAACGGCTGGGATGCATTTTCCAAGGGCCGGACCGGCCCACCGGCGTGGTGTGCATTGACGATGCGCTGGCCATTGGCCTATGCGGTTTTTTGAAGCAGCAGGGGCTGAACGTGCCAACGGACGTAAGCCTGATCAGCTTCAATAATACGGACGCGGGCCGCTATCACGCCCCGGCCCTCACCTCCTTCGACGTGTCCGCTTACCAGCTGGGGGTCAGCGCCATGAACCTGATGCTGGACGTGATTCGCGACGGCTCGGAGGAAGAAACCCGCTCCATCGAGGTGCCCTTTACTCTGATGGAACGCGACAGCGTTGCGCGCTGTGGAAAGGATTAACCATGCGAAATATTGATTTTGGCTCCATTTACCACATGCCCTGGCTGGAATACCGCCACGCCCTGCCGGACGGCCGGGTGTGCCTGCGGCTGCAAACGGGCCGGGGCCAGTTTACCCGTATAGCGGCCAGGGTAACCAGCAATTACGCCCTGCCGGATTTTTTCGCACGGGCGGACGAATACGAAATGCACCTGGCTTACCGAGACCAGTGGCATGACTTTTACGAAACGGTGTTTGAGCCCCGGGACAAGCGGCTCAAGTACCTGTTTGTGCTGCAAAGCGACGAAATGACCTTTAAGCTGGACGCCTCCGGCCTGCACGCCGGAGCCGACGCCCAGGAGGACGTGAGCCAGGCGTTTGCCTTTGCCTACGCGTATCCCTCAGAACCCATGCCGGAATGGGCGCGAGGCTGCGTGGGGTATCAAATCTTCCCCGACCGTTTTCGCCGGGAGCCTCGGGAGGGCGAGCCGGAGGAGCACCTGGAACCCTGGACCAGCGACCGGGTGCAAAACGAGTTTCGCTTCGGGGGCAATTTGCGGGGCGTGCTCAAGGCGGTGCCGTACCTCAAGGAACTGGGCGTAACGCTTTTGTACTCCACGCCCATGTTCCTCAGCGATTCCTCCCACCGCTACAACACCTTCGACTACTACCAGATCGACCCGCTGCTGGGCACGGAGGACGACCTGATTGCCTTGTGCGACGAGCTGCACAAAAACGGCATGCGCCTGGTGATGGATGGGGTGTTCAACCATTCCGGCACCCGGTTCGCCCCCTTTCAGGACGCTTTGGAAAAGGGCGAGGCTTCTCCATACTATGATTGGTTTTGCTTTGACAAATCCATGCCATACGGGTATCATACCTTTGGAGACTGGCAGTACATGCCCAAGCTGAACCTGCGCAACGAGCAGTGCGCCCAGTACTTCCTGGAGGTGGGCCGCTACTGGCTGCGCCGCTGCCACATCGACGGCTGGCGGCTGGATGTGAGCCCGGAGGTATGGCCGGACTTCTGGCGGCGCTACCACAAAATGATGAAGGAAGAAAATCCCGACAGCCTGATGATTGCCGAATGTTGGGATGACAGCCGGGAGTGGCTCACCCAGGGCGACATGTTCGATTCCACCATGCACTACGTGCTCAGCCGCAACATTTGGGCGCGGTTTGCGCGGCACGATATCAGCACGGAGCAGTTTGACTGGGCCGTGAACCGGGCCGCCATGCTGTACCCTCAGCGCACGCAGGAGGTGCTGTGGACCTTCCTGGGCAGCCATGACACAGCTCGCATGCGCACCCGCGCAGGCGGCGATTTGCGCATGCTGCACGGGGCGGCCTTCTTCCAGTTCACCTATTTGGGGATTCCCATCATCTACTACGGCGACGAGCTGGGCATGGAGGGCGGCGACGATCCGTACTGCCGCTATCCCATGCGCTGGGATCGGGTGGAGGGAAACCTGACCCATGAGCACTACCGCAAGCTGGCGGCCATTCGGCGGCAAACGCCCGCGCTGCGTCAGGGCAGCTTCCGCACCTGGCGGGTGGAGGAAAATGGGCTGTACGCCTACCTGCGCGTTTTGGAGGACCAGCAGGTGCTGTGCGTGCTGAACACCGCCACGGAAACGGCCCGGAGCTGGCTGCCCCTGCCTCGGGGCATGAGCGGTTTGGCCAGCGTGCACGACCTGTACGCCGACCGCAGCCTGGCGGTAAAGGACGGCGGCGTCAGCGTGGAGCTAAAGGCCGGCGAGGGTATGATTCTTTTGTAAAGCACGAAGGAGGACAACGGCATGAAGGAACTGGTAGAGGCAGTGCGCGAGCACGGCGTAGGCGTCGGCACAGACATTGTGAAGGTGGATATGTTTTTGAACCATCGTCTGGACACAGAGCTGTTTGTAAAAATGGGTCAGGCGTTTGCAGAAAGGTTCGCTCAAGCCAAGCCCGAGCTGGTGCTGACAGTGGAGGCCAGCGGCATTGCGGCGGCCATTGCGGCGGCCATGTGCCTTGGCAATCTGCCGGTGGTGTTTGCCAAAAAAAGCGCCAGCCGCAATGTGACGGACGAGGTGTATCAAAGCCGGGTCTACAGCTTCACCCATTCGGTGGACAATTACATTCGCGTGGCCAAGCCTTATCTGCCCGCCGGTTCCCGGGTGCTGATTATCGACGATTTTCTGGCCAACGGCGAAGCCTGCGACGGCCTGTGCGACCTGGTCAGGCAGGCGGGAGCCACCGTGGTGGGCATTGGCATTTGCGTGGAAAAAAGCTTCCAGCCCGGCCGCGCCCGTTTGGAGGAGGCCGGTTATGAGGTGTATTCCCTGGCCAGGGTAAAGGCTATTGAAAACGGCCGCCTGGTGGTAGAGGACTAATTCGGCCCAAAGCTGGCGGCGCATGCGCCGTGGCTTTCGGGCAGCCTGTTCCAGAGAACCCAGCCGCACCCTGCGGCCGCAGAAGCTTTGGGAAACCTGTCTTAAAAAGAGAAGAAAGCGTTGAAAACGTCCCCTTGGGGAGACGGCCAAAAAGCGCTTGAAAAGATGGAGCAATTGAATCGCGTTGGCGTGCGCTTGCCAAGAAAGAATCCCAAACCCAGGGGAACCTGGGAACGCTCGTTTGCGGCGGATGTTTCATTGGCTTCGAGAACCACCGGCTATGCCGGCGGAGGTATCCCGTAAAAAAGCTTTCGCTTCAAGCATCGAGCGAAGCGAGTGGAGAATAACAACCCAACCTATTCGTATGCACTCGATCAAAACGGCTGATGCCCGTTTCCGGGCGGCGGAGCATTTGAGAAAAATCATTCCGTGCATCTTTAGACGTCAGCCGGTAAAAAGCCCTTCCAGGGCTGAATCAAGCCGCCGGCTTAGCCGGTGGTCATGACTTCCTGCTTTGCACAGTACGGGCTGCGAAGGAAGCGCTTCTTTCGGGCGTTGTTATGCGGAGCGGCCGCGTTTGACACGCTGCCAGTGAGGGGGATTTTCTTTTACAGGCAAGAAACGGCCGGCTTTGTTTGCTCACGAATGGCAGGGTTGTCTTTATGTCTCGCAGACTTTTTCTCAGCTCTGTCAACCAAAAGGAAGCCGGGTTTTCCGCTTGGAAAACCCGGCTTCCTCAGCCTGTCGAAAAAAAAAGACGGGAGAGCGTACGCCCGCGAACGTCGCTACGCCGGTTCGCGGGAAAAACAGGACGACGCAAGGCTTAAGGGCTCCGCCCCTAACCCCCGGCTGGAGGCGGCGCCTCCTGCACCTCCCTTTTTGACAAGCTGACCGGGCGGCAAAGCACGTAAGGAAAGCCCGGCTATGCAAGACCGCCGAACCCGGCGTACACGCCGCCGGACATGAAATGAAAATCGGAGGGCCGCGGCCCTCCGATACCATCCGGGTTTTTTCGACAGTCTGAATGAAACGCTTGAGCCCGACAGCTGCCTTCCTTGTTTCAGGCCAGCTTCAGCCGGTAGCCGCATTTATAGACGGTTTCAATACAGTCGTTCCCCAGCTTTTTGCGCAGGCGCTGCACATGCACGTCCACCGTGCGCGTTTCGCCCATGCTTTGATAGCCCCATGCCGTGCGCAGCAGCTGTTCCCGGCTGATCGGCGTGTCCGGGTTTTCCATCAGGGCCAGCAGCAGGGCGTATTCCTGAGCGGTCAGCTCCACGCGCCGGCCGTCCAGCAGGGCCACCCGCTCTTTTTCATCCAGCGACAAATCCGCCAGCGGGGACGTTTGCCCCAGCAGGGCGCTTACATGGGCTTTCAGGCTTTTGGCGGTAAAAGGCGCCACCAGCACGTCGCAGTTGCCTGCGTACAGCGCCCGCAGATGGGCGCTCATTTTGCGATCTCCCGTTACAAACAAAATGGGGCAGCCTCGCTGAGAAAAGGTCTCCAGCATGGGCCGGCAAACCGTCCATTTCAGCTGGGCGTTCAGAATGACCAGGGGAGCCTTTTCCTCGTTCAGGATTTCGGGCTTCAAGTCATGCTCGTCGCAGCGGATTGCGGTGTATTGCTCCTTCTTCAGGGAGTCGCAAAGCTTCTGCGCCAGCGTGTGGTTGGGTTCATAAATCAAAATGGTTGCCATGCGATCACCTCACATCTAGTATGACGAACCAGAGTGTCTTTTTGTTGCACAAAGTGTGAATTTTTTGCAAACCTGTTACAAATCTGCTGAAAGAAAAAACTTTCTCCAGCTTTTTTTCCAAAACCGTTCCCTTTGGGCGGGCTGAACCGTCTAGTAAGTGTAAATCGATTTGCACCGCCCATTGGGCGAGCCAGGAGGAAATCCATGACACACCAAGTATTTGCCGAAAGGATTATTGCGATGCAGCAAACGCTGTACCGCATGAGCGCCATGCTGCTTTACCAGGAGTGCGACCGGGAGGATGCGGTGCAAAGCTGCATTGAAAAGGCGTGGCAAAAGCAGGGCCAGTTGAAAAAGGATGAGGCCATGCAAAGCTGGGTCATTCGAATCTTGATTAACGAGTGCCACAACATTCTGCGGCAGAAAATGCGAATGGTGCCGCTGGAGGAACTGCCCGAACGGGAAGCGCCGCCGGATGCGGACGCGGACCTGTACGCTTTCTTCGTGGGCTTGCCGGAAAAACTGCGCTTGCCAATGGTGCTGTTTTATGTGGAAGGGTACAGTCTGAAGGACATTGCGGCCACGCTGCGCCTAAGCCCCGCCACCGTAAAGGGCAGACTGTACCGGGGACGTGAAAAAATGAAACAGGATAAAGCCTTTCAGGAGGTGCAAGGGCTGTGAAAAATATCAAGGAAATTGACTTTCGCAAAGCTTGCGGCGTGATGCCGGAAAGCTTCGAGCAGCGCGTGCGCCAAACGCTGGAGGCGACCGGGAAGGAGCCGGAAGTGAAAAAGCTTTCAAAACGAGTATGTTTGCTGGCGGCGGCCATTGTGCTGCTGCTGACAGCCACCGCGTTGGCGGCCATGAACTGGAGCGCCCTGGAAAAGCTGATTGGCGGCAAGCTGCCCAATGCCGACCAGGTGATGCAGGCGAACCTGTACCAGGAAACCGTAAACAATGTGGAAATCACCATCAAGGAAGCCGGTTACGACGGCCGCACCCTGTGGCTGGCCACCAGCTACCGCATGCTGGATGCAACCGCTCCCCTGGGCCATGTAAGCCCGGACGAAGGCGCGCCGGAGGAATGGAGCGAGCTGCTCGCCGGCCACAACGTGGGCTGGTGGATGGACAGCATGTGGATCAACGGCAAGCAAATCGATATGCCAAACGGATCCTACAGCATTATGGACGGCGGCGATGCACCGGGCGAAGTGCTGGTTTATGAAACCTGGCGGCTGGACAACGAGGAAATCACCCTGCGTGGAGAAACGGAAATTGCCCTGCCCATCGGCGATCGGCAAAGCCTGGCGGATTACTCCCGCCAGAACCACCCGGAACGCTACGGCCCGGACGGAAACCTGAACCAGCCGGACAAGGGCATGGTGGTCTTCCGCTTTACGCCCAGCACCGTTGCCGTGCGCACGGAAACCCCAAAAATTCCCGTGACCACCAACCTGGTGACGGCTCAGGCGGACGAGGTGGTGTATTCGCCCATCATGACCTACATCACCCTGAAGCTGACAGTGAACCCGGACGCCATGGCGGACTTCATTGCCCAAAACGGCGAAGGAGAAACCTTTACCGACCCCGCCAGCGGCGAAACCTTCACCTTCCCGTACACGGCGCTGGATGTGTTTGGCAGCTGGGTATACAGCCTGGAGCTGGTAGACGGCGAAGGGCAGAAGGTGTTCCCCAACCTGGAGGAGGAATACGGCTACCACTACGGCATGGACGGCTGCGGCAGCGAAGCTGCCTGGTTCCTGTACCCGTACCGGGAAACCTGGCCGGATGAAATGTATCTGGCTCCTGTGGAGGACGGCGTGGCCGACCTGACCCAGGCCGTGCGGGTAAAGTAAGGAAACGGCGAGACCCCCGGCAGTTGCCGGGGGTCTCAGACCGCTGAAAAAGTGGAGGTGCAGGAGGCAGCGCCTCCTGCCGGGGTTTTCGGGGCGGCCCCCCAAAGCCTTATGCCGCAGCATTTTCCCTGTGAACAAACGTAGCCGTGTGCACGGACGCGCCCTCTCGTAGAGGGTTTTTCGACAGACGAAGCTCGCCGGACGGCGAGCTTCGTCTGCTTGTTGCGGCAGTGCTTTACAGGTAGTATTCCATGGGGTAAACCATGTATTTGATTTCTTCCAGCTGATCCAGAGTAACCAAACCGGCTGGAGCGCGCAGTACGCTGGGGATGCGGTTGACGATGGTGGCGCAGGTGTGCTCCACGGTGGCGGGCTTCACCACATGGAACTCGGTATCCGGCTCGCCGGTAATCTTCCAGTCGCACATATCGCCGTCTTCGGGGCCGTACACCTTACCGATGCACTGGGTTTCCAGGGTGATGCCCTGGAAGGTTTCGGTGGTTACCACAGCGGCCATGCCGATGCAGTTGCCCTCGGGAATGGTTTTGCCCAGGGTGGAAGAGTACAAATCGCCCTTATGGAAATAAGGCACGCACTTCTGGGTTTGGCTCTTGATGGACAGACCCAGCTTCTGAGCCAGGGCTTCGTTGCTGTTCCACACATAGGAGGGCTCCAGGGTTTCCGGATGAGCAATCTGGGCCTCAAACTCTTCGGCGGTCAGGTTCACGCCGTGGGCGTTGGCCAGGGCCAGGCCGTAATCCTCCACGTTGTAGCTGACAGCGCCCTCAATTTTCTTGATGTTGTGGCAGCCGCCTGCCACCAGGCCCACCATGTTCACCCAGAAGCAGTCCTCCATGCCGCTGCCTACAAAGGTGCAGCCGTTTTCCTTGGCCAGCACATCCAGCTTGTTGGCGCGCACAGGATCGGTGGTCCAGCAGTAGGTGGCCTCCTCGCAGGTGCTGATAACGCTGATACCGCGGGACAGGCACTTTACGTAATGATCGTAGCAGTCGGATACCAGGCTGAACAGGGTGACCACGGCGATATCCGCGTCGCAGCTATCCAGCACGGCGTCCGCGTCGTTGCTGATAACCACGCCGGTTTTGAAGCCCAGCTCGGCGTAATCGCCGATATCCATGCCCACGATGGCGGGGTTTACGTCGATGGCGCCCACAATCTGCGCGCCCTTCTCATACAGGTAGCGGAGGATGTATTTGGCCATTTTGCCGCAGCCGTATTGCACAACCTTGATTTTTTCCATGAGGGAAGCCTCCTTGTGATTTTGTTAACAATACTATAATCCCTCATGCAGGTTGAGAGTCAAGCAGTTTTTTTGTCAAAACATGATGGGAATCTGCAAACGCAAAAACATGGAGCGCTGCTCCTGATTAAAAACGTTAAACTCGGTCAGCACCTCGCAGATATAATCGCCGCAGGGATGGTAACCGTTGCTTTGGCAAAAGGCCAAAAGCCGTTCTGCATAGGGGATTTCCGCTTCATAGCTGCTCAGGTAAATGCAGGCGTACATGCCGCTGTCCACCGTGCGAATTTCGGGCAGCGCGGGGAAGTGCCCGTCCACAAAGGCAAATACCTCAGCCGCCACAAAGCGCTGGTTCAAAAAGTCCTCCTGCTTTAGAGTCGTGCCTACATTATAGCAATAGGCCTGGGGAAGACCCTGAGCCATCATGTGGTTTTTCAGGTCGCTGAGCACGGCCTCAAAGCTGTCGATCCCGGACGCATAAAAGTTTTGCCGGGCGGGAATGGCGTAAATTTTCCGCTGGTCAATGTATTCCAGCGAAGTGACCCCTTCCGTAGGCGATTTGCGGTACCGCTCAATGCTGGAAATGGCCCGGGTGATTGCGTCTCGCTGAATCCGCAATTGACGAATCTGTTCAAAAACCTGTTCCCGCTTGCGAATCAGGATGCTTTCAATCAGGCGGATATCCTCCTTTGCCAGCACGCTTTGAATTTCGGAAAGATTCATGCCAAGCTCCTTCATGTACTGAATCATGTCAAAACGGGCGTTTTGCTTGATATCGTAATACCGGTAGCCGGTTTCCGGAACGGTATAGCTGGGATGCAAAAGCCCCATCTGGTCGTACAGGCGCAGGGTAGGCACGGTGGTATGGTTGATTTTAGCCATCTGTCCAATGGATAGCAGCTTTTTGGGCATCCGTTTTCTCCCCTTTTGTGAAAAAAGTATCATCCCACAGGAGAGTTTATCCAATCGGGGAGAAAAAAGCAAGAGTCGATGCAAAGGAAACGGCTGCGCTGCCCGAACCGTTCCAAAAGTGAAGGTGCAGGAGGCAGTGCGGTTGAGCAACCGCGCTGGCCATCGCTTCCCTCCGGCGCCTGCCAGGCTTTTAGGGACGGAACGGCTAAGCCTTGCGCCGCAGTATTCTTCACCAGCATGGCCATATTCGCGGGCGCAGACTCTCCTATTAGAGTTTTTTGACGGCCGGCAAGGTCGAGACGAATCCCGTCAGATCGGCTGCGGTCCCTTTGACAACGTCCCCCCGAAGGGAGCGGCAAAGAGCATAAGGCAATTCTTGTTGCGCCAGGCGCCCGAAACCGACGTACACGACGCCGGTTCCGCAATGACAATCGAAGGGCCGCGGCCCTCCGATACCACCCAGAGGGCGACAGGCTGGCCATGCTGCCGTTGGTTGAAAAAAACCTTTCATTAGCATAAAAAGAAGGCCGTTTATTCGGCACGCCTTTGGGGCAGACTGCTGTTGTTTGTGAACGGCGGCGCATTTTCGTTTCGGAATCTTCCAAACAATATTCATGCCTCGTTCATGGAAAGGTCAAAAATGGGTGATATGATATCACCGTAGTAAGGAGGGATGCTACATGAAGAACAATCAGACGAGAAATAACATCTTCGCTTACACGGCGATCGCTTTGGTTTTGGCTATGATGATCGTAACGGGCGTGGTGGTGGCCAAGCCCGGCAGCACCGCCGGCGCTGAGGCCGTTACCGTAACGGAAAACGCCACCATTGTTACCAGCCCGTTTACCGAGGCGGTGCAGAAGGTGCACAGCAGCGTGGTGGGCGTAAACAATTACACTACCTATAGCCCCCGCAATTATGGTTATGGCTTCGGCTTTGGATATGGCTACGGCTACGGCGGCCGCAATGACGACGGCGTAACCGGCGGCGACAACAGCCGCCAGGTGCTGCAGGGCAGCGGCAGCGGCGTGGTGGTGGCCAAGGGCTATGTACTGACCAACTATCACGTGGTGGAAGACGCTACCATGCTGGAAGTAACCACCGATGATAAGGTGTATCCGGCGCAGCTGATGGGCACTGACGAGAGCAAGGATATCGCCGTGCTGTATGTGGACGGCCTGGATCTGGAGCCGGTTGTGCTGGGCGACAGCGACAAATTGCAGGTTGGCGATTGGGCCATTTGCATCGGCAATCCGTTGAGCTTTACCGGCACCACCACCGTGGGCGTGATTTCCGCGCTGAACCGGTCCGTGTCCGGCAACGCTACGGACGCTTACGGCAAGCGTACTACCAACACCATGATTCAGACCGATGCGGCCATCAACGCCGGCAATAGCGGCGGCGGCATGTTCAACGTGGCCGGCGAGCTGGTGGGAATTCCCAGCATGAAGTACACAGGATCGGCCTATTCCGCCGCCAGCGTGGAAGGAATCGGCATGGCCATTCCCATCAACGAGGCCAAGGATCTGATTAACGATGTGCTGAACGGCAAGGGCAATGTGCAGAGCACGCCCAGCGACACCGGCGCTGTATCCAGCTCCTCCAAGCCCCGTTTGGGTGTAACCGTGCAGAACATGAACACCGGCAACTATGCGGTGTCCAACGGTCTGCTGCCTGTGGGCGCTTATGTTGCCGCTGTGGAAGAAAAGTCCCCGGCGGAGGTGGGCGGCGTCCAGGTGGGCGATATCATCGTGGATGTGGATGGTAACGTTATCAAGAGCATTACCGATTTGACCAATTATCTGGCCGGCAAGCAGGAAGGCGACGTCGTTACGGTAAAGGTATACCGTGTGGACGGCGGCCTGAACAATGTGGAGGACTACCAAAACATGCCGGAAGGCCAGTATATGGACTTAACCGTAACCCTGGCTATTCTGGATGACATCAAGGGCTGAGGAAAACCTGCCCGGCGAAACAGCGCCTGCGGGTTCTCGGGAAACCGGGAAACCGCAGGCGTTTTGTTGTGCGCGCCGCAGAGCCGCTGAAAGCAATCAAAGAACGGAGACCATGGAAACGGGAGAGGAGAAAAGGCTTGCAAGCAACCGGCAGGGTTGCGGCAGAACGCAGAAAGGGTTTGCGAAGCTCCGGGTGCAAGCGTCCGCTTTTTTCCAACGCCGGTATCAGGCCCTGAAAGCGACGCCGCCGGATCGGCCGGCGGTTTTGGCGTTCTTTGCTTGACCAAACCGTTTTTGGGTTTATAATAGAATAAAACGGTTTACATATCGAGGAGGCCATGCCGGTGCGCTATCCGCCCGTAAACGCCAGCCGCGATTTGCGCATTACGCGGCTGCACAGCTTTTATTATTTTCAGTTTGATCCTTCCGCCCGCCTGGAAGGAGAAAGCCATGACTTTTGGGAACTGGTTTACATGGACGCCGGGCAGGCGGTTGTTCAATCCGGTGAGGAAAGGCATGTTTTGCGGCAGGGCCAGCTGTTTTTGCACGCGCCCAACCGCTACCACTGCATCCATCTGCTGCCTGGCAGCACGCCGAATATTTTTATTGTGTCCTTTTCCCTGGAAAACGACGCCTTGCCCCTGATTGAAAACCTGCCGCTGGACACGGGCCGTCAGGAGCGCCTGCTGCTTTCCCAGCTGTTGGAGGAGGGGGCGGCGCTGTACGGTCCGGTGCTGGACTGCCACCGTGACCTGGACCGAGACCGGCTGTGCAACGCCCGCTACGGCGCTTTGCAAATGATGCTTGATTACCTGGAGCTTTTGCTGATTCAATTAACCCGCAGCCATCAGGAAAGCCGGCCGGCTGCTGCCAAAGGCGGCCCTGTGACCGCGGAGGAAGGCCCGGATATGCTGGTGCAGCGGCTGAAAAGCTATATGTGCGAGCACCTGCGCGACAATTTGAGCTTTTCCGATTGCTGCCAGTATTTGAACATGAGCGGCACGGTGCTCAAAACGCTGTTTCGCGCCCAAAACCAGGGCGGCGTTATGCACTGCTATCAGCGTATGCGCATGGCGGAAGCCCGCCGCATGCTTCGCAGCGGCCGCTGGAACGTAACCGAGGTGGCTACGGAATTGGGGTATTCCTCCTGCCAGGCGTTTTCTACCCAGTTTCGGCGTCTCACAGGCTCCAGCCCTACGGCTTATCTGCGCCGGGTGGCGGCAGAGCCGGAGACGCTGGTTCAAAAGAAGTGTTCGCTTGCCGACTGATTGGTAACATTGTCGGCCCGGGAACGAACGCTGGTTTTCTTCGGTTTTGGTATACTCAGCTCATGCCAAAACGCTGTTAAAAGGAGCTGAGTACTGATGAAAACCTTCCGTATTGCAATCATCGGCGCGGGCGTATGGGGCGATACCCATGCCGCCATTTACCGGGAGCATCCCTTGGTGGAGCCGGTGGCCATTTGTGACCAGAATGAAGAACGGGCACGGGCGCTGGCTCAAAAATACAGTCTGCCCAAAGTGTATACCAACGTGGACGACCTGCTTCGGGACGGCGGCTTTGAGGCCGTGTCGATTGTAACGCCGGACCATTTGCATGCGGACATCGCTGTCAAGTGCGCCCAGGCGAAAAAGCACATGCTGATTGAAAAACCGCTGGCTACCACCCGGGAGGATGTATTCCGCATTGTAGAGGCCGTGCGGGCAAACGGCGTGCGCGCCATGGTAGACCTGCACAACCGCTGGAGTCCGCCCTTTGCCGAAGCCCGGCGGCTGATTGAAAACGGCGAGCTTGGCACGCTGCGTAACGCTTATTTTCGCTTGAACGATATCAGGTGGGTAGCCACCGATATGCTGCCCTGGGCGGCTAGCTCCTCCATCTTGTGGTTTTTGGGCAGCCATAGCTTTGATACGCTGCAATGGCTGTTCCAGGACCGGGTGAAGAGAGTGTATACCGTATCGAACCGGGGCGTGCTGGACCGGCTGGGCGTGCATACCGAGGATGTGTTCCTCAGCACGCTGGAGTTTGAAAAGGGCGGCGTAGCCCAGATGGAGAACGGCTGGATCACGCCCAACGCCAACCCCTGTGTGAACGACATCAAGTGCAACCTGTGCGGCGATAAGGCCATGATTGCCATTGACGCCAGCAACCACAACCTGATTCAGTTCTATTCCGATGAGAAGGTTAGCGTGCCGGATATTATCGTGCGCAACCAGATTCATGGCCGTGTAAAGGGCTTTGCCTATGAAAGCATCCGCTCCTTTGTGGATAAGCTGTCTTCCGGCGATCCCTTTGTGGTCAGCTTGGAGGACGCCGCCCGAACCTCGCTGGCGATTCTGGCCATCATGGAATCCGCCAAGACTCGCACCCCGGTGGAAATCGATTATGGCTTCCTGGCATAAGCGCAGGGTTTCCCGGCAAGAGAACCGGGAAGGCTGCTGATCAATGAGCCCGTCGGCGGGCCTGCGATTGTCGGATCATTTTTGTATCGGAGGGCCGCGGCCCTCCGATTTTTCATTGCGAACCAGGCAGCGTGTACGTCGGGAGCCTTGCGCAGCAGGGCTCAGACCGCTGAAAAAGTCCCTCGCTTCAAAAAGACATCCATAACCCCTGCAAAAGATTTCTCTCTAACGCAACGAAAGCAAAAGAGGCTTCCCTTTCTTTTATGTTATAGGCGAAAATCAATCTGAGAGGAACAAAACGCCAGCGATTTTTGTGCCGTTTTTGTGATAGGCGTTTTTCAGCAACCTGGGCCTTGCGCAGCAAGGCTTTCCTTAACGCGCTTTGCCTGCTCGCCTAGCGAGCCGCAGGCAAAGCGCGCTTTTTGGATGGCCTGAGATAATGATGCGGTTGCCGGGTCTTTCAGTGCGCCTTGAAGGCGTGGTGCATATCCCCAGCTTTGTCGGCGGTTTTGGCTGTCTTGCGCAGCAAGGAGCGGTCGCTTGTCCGCGCCAGTGAACATCGCCGCGTTGGTTCGCTGGAAAAGGGCGGCGCAGAAGGCTTAGAGACTCCTAAAACCAGAGGAAAGGCGCCCGGGCGGGCACAACCGCCATGGACGGGTAGCGCCCCGCCGTTGGAGCGGGAAACAAGGGAGGAGCACGACGGTTGCCCTCCTGACCAGTGAGCAGCCGCTCTGTCTCCCGCTCCATCATGTTTTTGACAAAAGCATGGGAACCGGCGCTTTCGGGCCCAAGGCAAGAGTCATGCTTCCCGGGCTTTCAGCACCACGGAGGCCATATTGAGCAAAATGGGCCCGGCGACGAGGCCAAGCACGCCCGCCAGCCGGTAGCCGGCAAACATGGCCGCCATGGTCGCCAGAGGATATAGCCCCAGATGCTTGCCTACAATGCGCGGCTCCAGTACCTGACGGATGAGAATGGTTCCGCCGTACAGGCAGGCAGTCAGTATGCCGAGGGCCGTATCGCCGTTCCAGAAGGAAAGCAGGCTCCATGGAATTAAAAACAGACCGGCGCCAACCACGGGCAGCGCATCGGCCAGGCCAATCAGCAACGCCGCCGGCAGCCCATGCCGCACCCGAAACAGCAGCAGGGCCGCCGCCAGAAAAACGGTAATCCACATGGATACAATCAATTGACTGCGCAGCTGCCCCACAACGGCCCGTTTCAGCTTTTGGCGCATGATTCGTCCCCGGCGCAGAAAACGGGGCGGCAGATTCCGCTGAAAAAACGCCGCGATGCGCGTTCGATCGGCCGTCATGTAATAGGTGCCCATGATGGTAAGCATCAGGCTGAGCAGCGCATAGGGAATGGAGGCGGCTGTGCTCCACGCGCCGCTGGTTACCATGGCCGACAGGGTTCCCGCCAGGCGAATGGCGCTTTGCCCCAGGGAAGAAAGCGAGGCTTCCAGCATGCCGGGCAGGTAGGCGGGCAGAATGTCGCGGTACTGCTGGTACAGGCTTTCCACAGCCGGAATGGCGGTTTCGTTTACCCAGGTCAGGGCCTGGGGCAGGGCTTTGGCCAGGGCGGACAGCTGGCGGCTGAGCAGGGCGATGAGCGCCGCCGTAGCCGTTAGCGCCACGCTCACCAGCAGCAGCGTGCCAATGGCCGCCGCCAGCCAGCGCCGCAGGCGAATACGGCCCTTTGAAAGCAGCTGAACAAAGGGCTCCAGCATACGCGAAAAAACAAAGGCCAGCGCAAAGGGCCAGCCATAAGGCAGCAGCAGCCAGGCCGCCAAAGCGGCGGCAAAGGTTGCCAGCAGCAATCCCAGCTTGCGAGGCAGGTCGTTCAAACGCCGGTTCCAAAGCTGAAACCGCAGGGAAAAGGAACCGTTCATCCCGCTTGCCTCCTTGCCAAAGCCTCAGGCATGCAGAAAGCAGCCCGGCTCGTGGTCGTTGACCACGCCGACGGCTTGCAGGTAGCTGTATACCGTTACCGAGCCCATATACTTCATGCCCCGGCGGCGCAGGTCGGCGGAAATGGCGTCGCTGAGGGGAGACGTAACGCAAGGCTGCTTCTCCCGGTTCACCACGGGTATGCCCTTCGGGGTGAAGGCGTACAGGTAGGCGGAAAAGCTGCCGTACTGCCGCTCAATTTCCAAAAAAACACGCGCGTTGCCAACGGCCGCTTCTATTTTGCGGCGGCAGTGGATAATGCCTTCCGCCTTCATCAGCGCGTCGATCTTATCCTGTCCGTAGGCTGCAATTTTATGCGCGTCAAACCCGTCGAAAGCCCGAAGGAACGCATCCCGCTTGCTCCACACCACATACCAGGACAGCCCTGCCTGAAAGGCTTCCAGAAGGAGCATTTCATACAGCTTCTGTTCGTCCCGGGTGGGGCGACCCCACTCGTTGTCATGATAAGCCTCCATCAGAGGGCCCTTGGCCCAGGAGCAGCGGTGAACGGTTTCCGCCATTTTCAACACCTCGTAAAACGCCTTTGGCCGCGCAAAGCGCGGCCAAAGGGGGGAATGACATTTTGTTCAAGGCGCCGCCGCACCATTCGGCGGCGCGTCGGGCGATGACTTTTCCGCCGTTTGCGGCATGCGGATTTCTCGATTTGCCGCCAGTAAACCTTCGAAATCTGCCTTTGCATCTGACGAAAAATCCGTTCGCCGGCCGACCACCTCATTTGTGCGGTGTTGCCTTAAAGAAAGTCCTGGAAATCAAAGTAGAATTAGAAGTGACCGCCGCCGCCGCCGTGGCTCACGCCGCCGCTGCTGGTATGCACGCCGCTGCCGCCGGAGAAGCCGCCGCCCCCATTGCCGCCGCTGCGGCTTTCCGGCGGATCGGGCTTGCGTACCCGGGTGGTGGTGGTATTCAGGTACTGGTCCACCTGATTGGTCAGGTTCATGACGCTGTTGTCGCGGAAATTGTAGTCATAGGTGCTGCCCTTTAGCAGATAGCCGTGCTTCACGCGGGCCATAAACAGCAGCATTACCACCAATGCCGCCGCCAGGGCAATCACAATCTCGCCGCCGGTAAGGGCCTTGTGGCGGGCGGTAAGCTGCTGGCCGGTGATAACGTCGTAGCGGTACTGGCCTTCCGGAATCCCGGCTTTCACATAGCCCTGCACCAAATCGATCATCTTTTCCACTGCGCCGGCATAATCGCCCCCGGACAGATAGGGCGTGCAGGCGGCAATGGCTTCTTCAATGCGCTCGTCGGTCATGTAATCGATGGTTTTGCCGGCGGTGGACAGATAGTGATAGCGTTCCGACATGTCAATATAGTACAGAATTCCGCTGTTTTCCTCATCCAGGCCAAAGTGGCCGCGCTCGTACACGCCGTCGGCCACCTGCACGGCCGAACCCTCGTGGGCTTCGCTGGAGGTGAGCACCACAAAGTCCATGCCGGTTTTCTGCTGGAAGATTTCGATGGCTTCTGAAATAGCCGCTTCTTCGGCGTTGGTAAATAAATCAGCCCGGTCCAAGATACGCGGATTTTCCGCGGCTGCGGCGCTCAGGCACAAAAGCAGCGCCATGAGGGCGGCCAACAGAGCGATCCATTGCTTTTTCATGGTTTTCCTCCCTCCTTAATACAGAAAATAGCCGGCCAGGCACATCAGTACAAAGACGATGGCTCCCACCAAAAAAGCCTTGCGCCGCAGCTTGCGCTTGTCGATGGGCAGCTTGCCGCACACCTCGCCGGTGCAGCCGTTCAGGGCGTAGTAGTAGGGTTCTTCCGGGTTGCTTTTGTTGGGATAGGTCAGCACCCAGGTGGGCAGCAGCACATACTGGGTCTTCATGCCGCGCACCTTGCTGGAGGAATTCACCTGCGTCGATTCATAGCTAAGGGTATCCCGCAGCATAGGCGTTACGTACTCCGCCACTTCCTTTTCCACGTTTTCCCGGATGGAATCGGCGTCAATGTCCCGGCGCTCGGCCAAAAATCCGGACAGATACGCGCCGGAAAAGGGCTTGGCCTTTTCCAGAGGGAAGGGATGAATCCCGTCGGACAGCTTGCGGTTGGCCTTGCTGAGAGCGGGACGCATGATGTTGCGGAAGGTAAACCGGCCGTCGCGGCGCACGTGATAATGCTCCGTGGTGGTAACGATGTACTTGCCGCTGTCCATTACATGGCTGTTGGAAGCCTGACCTTCCACCGAGCCGTCCACCTGGCACTCGGTGACAAAGTGGGGATAATACACGCCGGACATGGTTTGCAGCTGCGCCTCCTGGAAGAAGGCGTTGGGGATGTATTTCTTGGTTTTGGCCCAGGCCAGAAAGGTTTGAATGGCCTTATCCTTATCGATGGAGAAAGGCAGCACCTTGTCGGGCCGCATGTCGTTTGTCAGCTTGCCCTGCAACACCACCGGACTGTGGCAGTAATAACACTGGGTAGCCACGGTGGTTTCGTCGGTGACAATCTCGCTGCCGCAGCTGGGGCAACGGTACACTACCTGAGCGCCGTCGGCGGTAGGCACGGTTTCCGGCTCCTGGGTCTGCGCTTCTTTTTGATATTCGTCATCCTTCTGAAGCAGCTCCGCTTCCGAAAAGCCGGAGGAGCAGAAGGGACATTTCCACAGCTGGGTTTCGGGATCAAAGGTCAGGTATGCGCCGCAATTGGGGCATTTGAAAGTTGTACCTGCCATGGTTTCACCTCTTCCAAATGAATATCTAAACGGAATTTTGACGATCGCAGTCATTATAACACAAAAGCGGCGCAAAGACAATCCGCCCAAGGGTTCAAGCAGGGCAACAGCATTTAAAAAGTGATATAATGGAGTGGTATGAAGATAGAAGAATTGCGGGAAAAACTCCAGGAGC
>CAKTUS010000039.1 GCA_934621485.1 uncultured Clostridia bacterium | reverse complement strand
ACCGGCAAACGCCGGTGGATACGAATCCAGTCAGAGGGGCTGCAGCCCCTCTGACAACTCCCCGAAAAGGTTTTTTCGATAGTCTGATGGCTCATCTGCAAACGCGGGTGAGCCATTTTTTTGTCCGGTATATCAAAGCCCTTTTGGAAGAATGGGGGAGAATGGAAGAATGGAATCCGCGATGGAAAAAGGAGCGGCACCGCGTGATTTTTTCCTGCTAATGGTGGAAGAAGGTATGCTGATTATATCGGCCCATTTAACCAGATTTTGCATCTAAAGGGTTTACATTTGTTGCCTTTTCTGCTAACATATATGCGTTGCAAAGCGTTCTCATGCGGCTGCAATTCGGAAGGGCGTTCACCCATGCCATGAAGCATGCCGCAGAATAGAGAAAAGCAAAGAAGGAGGCACTTTTATGTGGAAGGGAAAACTACGTAAAAAATATACCGGGGGGGGGGTATCTCGTAGCTATCATCTCTGGCTGACGGTTTTGTGCGTGCTGACCGTTGCGTTGCTCCTGCCTGTGCAGTCGTTGGCTGCGAATACGACAGGACACCAAATTTCAATTAAGGTATATAAAGTCGTACTTGATGCAACGAAGCCTGTAGGATACCAGAATCCAGAACTCGTTAACACAATTGTTTTACGTTGCATTGATAAAACCGCACACAGTGGGTATAATCATTCCGTTAGTCTTAAGAGCTTCTATCCCACAGAGGTTGGATTGACCACTACCAATTGGACTGGATGGGAGTTTGATTCGTACTATACCAAAGGAAAAGAGAACGAAACATTTTATAACTGGATAAATACAAATGTAAATGCTACTGCTAATGTAACGGGAAGCGAGCCTTACCCCTGTAGTAAGAATTTTTATTTGGTATATAACAACGCTGACCCCACGCCGCCGACGCCTTCCGGCGACCCTGCCAGCGTTGACTTGAAGAAGGCACTTGAAGGAAAAATAAAGGTGAAGTGCAACCGCGTTACGGGGCATAACGCCATTTACGGATTGCTGGACGATTCCTATGACGTTGGTACACGCAGCGGCAATACGTACACCTTCACCGTCAAAGCTGAAAAATACGTTGACACTTTCAATCAAACCTATTCCAATCATGCCCTGGTGTCACCGGAAAGCCAGCAGATTACGCTTACATATGATAATGGCGAATGGAAATATAACGGCGCCGTTGCCGCTACCTTCACCGTGCATTGTGAAGAACCAGCGCCTCAAAACCCAACTGAGAATGATGTGCTGGGTCTTGGGCTGAAGGTAAAGCTTGATTGTGAAACCTATCCCTCCGGCGACCATGATCAAGAATATCCCCTCGAAGCAGACACATTTACCATTAGTAACATATCGGGCGACGCCGCAGGCAGTTACACCTGTACCATAACCGTTAAGGGTGAAGGCTATCTTGCAAAACTCAATAATGCTTTCCCCACTTTCAAGCATACATGGGCGAGTGATGCTGAAAAGAGCATTACGCTGAAATATGACCAGGCCGGAGCCAAATGGACATTGCAGGACGACAATGACAACCCTGTAACATTTGCCGTGAAGTGCGAGGGCGTTACGCCGCCGACCGGCGATACGCCTGACGGACCAGACGGCGATGTGGTAAAGGCCCTGCTGAAGGTATCGCTGCAATGCACTGTCAAGAGTGATCATAAAAAGGATTATTCCCAGCTGCTGTCTGCAAGCTATGAAATTGGCAATGTACAAAGCGATGGAAACAACGGATATATTTGCCAGGTTTCCATCTTTGCCAATCCGTATATCGCTGCCTATTCAGCTGAAAGCAGCGTCCCTCATACGCTGGGAGGTGAGCCGACGCAAACGGTTACTTTGAAATACAATAAGGAACTGGGGAGCTGGGCCGTTGACGGCGGTTCTGGTATTGTAACCTTTCTGATGAAATGCAGCGAAGAGCCCATCGGCCCCGGCGAGCCCACAGATGAGGATATCAAAAACCTTGGCGAGTGCGTAGAAATCATTTGCCAGAACGCTGCGGCCGGTCATGAAGCGCAATACGCCGCCCTGGCAAAAGGAACCTTTGAGGTAAAGATGGACGTTAGCGCAGACATCCCAACCGCAACGATTATCCTTAACAATCCCAAGCCCTACGCGCTCATCTATGATATGAACCTGCAATCCGGCGCTACGCATGCGGTGACCAGCTTTAGCGGCAGCGTTACGCTGAGATATAGAGGCGGCAGATGGGGACTGGTTGAGGACGATATGGGCAGTTGGCCTCCCTTCCGTGTGAATCTCACATGCGCTGCAGCGCCCACGGATCAGCCAACGCCTACCCCTGCGCCTGCTGCCAATGTGCCCAAAACCGGCGATAACAGCCAGCTGGGCCTGTGGCTTGCGCTGCTGCTGGGGAGCGGCATGGCCGTTCTGCTGCTGGCTCAGAACCGGCGCCGCAAGAATGCCAAATAACGTTTGATTACGCAGCGGTTGAAACGCTGCTGAAAGAACATATGAACTGGAAGGGCTCATCTGCAATTTGCGGATGAGCCCTTCCTATCGAAAAGCCCCCAATCCTGCTTAATCAGGATTGGGGGCTTTCCCATTGTGCAAGAAATACGGCTTGTTTTGGAAAATGCAAAAGGGAAAAATCACCCTTCGGGTTTGAAATTCATCAATACTCAGCGCTGCCGGTGGTGCGGGGGAATGGCAGCACGTCGCGGATGTTCTGCATACCGGTTACATACATCACCAGGCGCTCAAAGCCCAGGCCAAAGCCGGCATGAGGCGTGGTGCCGTAGCGGCGGGTATCCAGATAGAAGCTGTAATCCTCCTGGCGCATCCCCAGTTCTTCGATACGGCTTTGCAGCTTGTCCAGCCGTTCCTCGCGCTGGCTGCCGCCAATCAGTTCGCCTACGCCTGGCACAAGCAGATCCACGGCGGCAACGGTTTTGCCGTCGTCGTTCATGCGCATATAGAAGGCTTTGATTTCCTTGGGATAATTGTACACAAACACGGGCTTGCCAAAGTGCTTCTCGCTCAGGAAACGCTCGTGCTCGGTTTGCAGGTCGATTCCCCAGGAAACCGGGTAATCAAACTTCTGACCGCTCTTTTGCAGGATGTCAATGGCCTCCGTGTAGGTGCAGCGGGCAAAGTCGCTGTTAATCAGCTTGGTCAGCCGCTCTACCAGTCCCTTTTCCACAAAGCTGTCCAAGAAAGCCATTTCTTCCGGCGCTTCCGCCAGAATGTGACCGATGACATACTTGAGCATGTCCTCTGCCAATGCCATATCGTCAAACAAATCAGCAAAGGCAATTTCCGGCTCAACCATCCAGAATTCAGCGGCATGACGGGGCGTATAGCTCTTTTCGGCACGGAAGGTGGGACCGAAGGTGTACACGTTGCGGAAAGCCATACAGAAGGTTTCCACGTTTAGCTGGCCGCTGACGGTCAAGTTGGCTTGCTTACCAAAGAAGTCCTGACTGTAGTCGGCTTTTCCGTCAGCCGTCTTGGGCAGGTTGTCCATCGGCAGGGTGGTTACCTGGAACATTTCTCCGGCGCCTTCGCAATCGCTGGTGGTAATGATGGGAGTGTGCACATACACAAAGCCCCGCTCTGCAAAGAAAGCGTGCAGCAGCTGCGCCGCCAGCGAACGAATCCGGAATACGGCATAAAAGGTATTGGTACGGGGACGCAGGTGGGCAATTGTGCGCAAAAACTCAAAGGAATGACGCTTTTTTTGCAGCGGATAATCCGGCGAACACATGCCCAGCACTTCCACATGGGTGGCCTTCAGTTCGAAGGGCTGCTTCATATTGGGAGTCAGCACCAGCTTGCCCGTGGCGCGAATGGCGCTCCCCAGGCTGATTTTCACCGCCTCGGCAAAATTGTCGGTGAGCCCGTCTTCCAGCACAATTTGCAAATTCTTGAAAAAGGTGCCGTCGTTGATTTCAATGAAGCCAAATGCCTTGCTGTCGCGCACCGTGCGTACCCAGCCGGATACGCTGCACTGTTCAAGGTCTTGGACAGGCTGCTGATGATACAAATCCCGAATCTTCCTATCCGCCATAGGATATACCCTCCTTTTTATTCTGCGGCGCTTTCGCCGCGTGTGGATTGGTGAAGCTGATGACGGCCCAGCATGGCCGCGCCGATCATGCCTGCATCCGCGCCAAGCCTGGCAATTTCAATGCAGGGATAAGGCAGGCTTTTGAACAGCAGATAGCGGGGAATCCGCTCGCGAACCGCATGAAGCAGGTAGTCGCCCGCCTTGCTGACGCCGCCGCCCAAAACGATCATCTCCGGGTCCAAAAACGTGGTGATGGTGTAGATGGCCCGGCACAGATAATCCACGTACCGGTTGAATACCTTCATGGCCACCGCGTCCAACTCTTTGGAAGCGTCAAACACCATCTTGGCAGTTAAACGCTTCGGATCACCCTGGCAATAATCATACATCAAACTGTCCGGGTGCTGCAAGACCATTTGGCGGCCCATGCGAATAATGGCGCTGGCACTGCAATACTGCTCCAGACAGCCATAGTTGCCGCAGGCGCAAGGCTCGCCGCCAATGTCCATGGGAATATGGCCGATTTCACTGCCTACGCCATGAAAGCCGCTCCAGGGCTTGCCGTCAATCACGATGCCGCCGCCTACGCCCGTGCCCAGGGTCATAAACACACTGGACTGGCATCCGGCGCTGATACCGCATACGCTTTCGGCAAAGCCGGCTACGGTTGCGTCGTTGTCAATGAATAGGGGCTTATGCAAATAGGTGTGCAGCTCGTCTCGAAGGGGAATGTTTTCCCAGCCCAAATTGCTGGAGGCGATAACCGCGCCCTTTTGATTGTCGCCGATGCCGGGCACGCCTACGCCAATCGAGGCTACGTCTGTTTCCGCATAACCGCTCTGCATCAGCGCGCGCAGAGCGCACAGGCCCATATCGCGCACAATGTCTCGCCAGGGGCGGTGTGCCAGGGTGGGCGTTTCGCTGCGGGCCAAAATGACCCCCTCAGCATTGACCACGCCTGCCTTAATGCCGGTGCCGCCCAGATCAATTCCGATATAGACCATGCAGAGCCTCCCTTTCAGGATTTTTCACTGTTGGCAATCAGCTCGTTCAGCCGGCGATCCAGCTCGTGAGCGGCGCTGTAGCCCATGCGTTTCAAGCTCAGGTTGCGGGCGGCCACTTCAATGATGATGGCCAGGTTTCGCCCCGGCTTTACCGGCATGATTTGATAGGGCACCTTGACCCCCAAAATGCTGATGCTTTCTTCTGTGAGGCCCAGACGATCGTATTCCTTCGTGGAATCCCACTTTTCCATGTGGATTACCATATCGATGGACTTGCTGAGGATGACCGAACCCACGCCGTACATGGCGCGAATGTCAATGATGCCGATGCCGCGGATTTCCATGAAATGGCGCACCATTTCGGGCGATTCGCCCACCAGACGGTCGTCGGATACGCGGCAGATGTCCACCACGTCGTCTGCGGCCAGCTGATGGCCGCGCTTTACCAGCTCTAACGCCGCTTCGCTTTTGCCTACGCCGCTTTCGCCGGTGATGAGAATCCCAACCCCGTACACATCCACCAGCACGCCGTGCCGGGTGACGTGTGGGGCCAGCACCCGGTTCAGATACATGATCAGCTGCAAGGAGATTTTGGTCGTTTTCAGCTTGCTTTGGAACACGGGAATATCCCGATCCGCGGCCAGCTCCAGCAGATCCTCCGGAGGGTTCATGCCCCAGCTGATGATAATGCAGGGCAAATCGTAGCTTAAATAGGTTTGAAGCGCCTGATGCCGTTTTTCAGGCTCCAGCGTTTCCAGATAGGTCATCTCCACCTTGCCCAGCATTTGAGTGCGTTCATAAGCAAAATACTCATAAAAACCGCATAACTGCATGCCGGGACGGTTGATATCCGCCACATTGATAGCCATTTCCGTGCGCCTGGTAGGAGTTAGCAGTTCCAGATTCAGCTCTTTGCAAAACTCCGCGATGCTTATCATTGAACCGCTCCTCCCAGCACATGCTCGTTGATAAAGCGAGCTTCGCCATCCTGGGTGTTTGGCAGGCATACATACGCAGCCGCTTGCTGCACTTGGGGACGGGCGTTGCCAACCGCTACGCTGTTGGGGGTGAATTGCAGCATGCTGATATCATTCAGGCTATCGCCAAAGGCTAAAGTGTGTTCGGGCCGGATGCCAATGAGCTGGGCCAGACGCTGAAGCGCTTCGCCCTTGCTTGCCCCTACGGGAACCGCCTCCAAAAAGTATGCTTTGCTCTGCGTAAAATTCACCCGTCCACGGAAACGCTCTGCGGCAATGGGCATCAAACGCTGCACCTCCTCCGGAGTGCTCACGCTGAGCACTTTGGGGGTTGGGAAATCAATGAAATGCAGCAGGTCGCCTACCGCCACGCCGGGCATGCCGGAGGAGTGGCGGTAATCGTTGGCGGCTTTACAGTCCGCGTCAAAGTAGAAAGCGTCGCCATGATAAACGTGCATATAGAAGTTGTTTTCCCGCAAAAAGGCGCAAACCTGGCGAGCCGTTTCTGCATCCAAGGTAAGCTGCTGAAGCACATGGTGATCCGCACTCAGAATTTCAGAGCCGTTGCCGCCGATATAAGGGCAACCGGTATTCAGCTTTTCCACAAAGGGCCGCAGGCTGGGCTGCGTGCGTCCGCTTACGGGAATAAAACGTATGCCGCGCTCTGTGCAGGCATGCGCCACACGAAGCGTGTAGTCGCTCAGCTGCCCTTGTCCGTCCAGCAGGGTGTCGTCCATATCGGTTACGATGGTATCAATCTTCATGAGTTTCCAGCTCCTTGCAGGATGATGATAGACGGCGAATGTGAAAGAAGCGTTTTAGCAGCGCCGAGGCTTCATCAGCCAATAGACCGCCGATGCAGGGAAGATGATGAAAAAAAGCGGGGTCTGAAGGAAGGGCATACACGCTTTCTGCACAGCCTTGCCGTGGATCGGCGGCGGCAAAATAGCACTGCCCTACACAGGCCAGTATCATCGCGCCCGCACACATGGGGCATGGCTCCAGGGTTACATAGAGCGTGCAGTCATTCAGGCGGCGCGTTCCAAGCCGTTCAGCCGCCTGACGAATGGCCAGCAGCTCGGCGTGAGCCGTCGGATCGCCGGTTGTTTCCCGCAGATTGTGAGCGACGGCTACCACTTCTTCGCCTCGGGCCACAACCGCGCCAACCGGGATTTCACCTTTGTTGAAGGCTTTTTGCGCCTCGTCCAGGGCCAGGCGCATCATGCGCTGATGCAGGCTCACGGCTTTGTCTCCAAAGAATCGGGCTGTTGCTTTACAGCGTTGTTGACCTCATCGGCCTCATGAAAGGTGGGAACCAGCGCATGCAGGCAGGCCAGCATATCGCCATCCGTATCGAGACAGGCTTGCAGTTGGGAAAGCATATCGTCTAGAGCGGCAGGGGAGATGACTTCCGGCTGGGCGATGAAAATCTTTTCATTCTCGGTTTTGGCAACGCCTTCATTGGCCAGCAGCAATTCCTCGTACAGCTTTTCGCCGGGCCTGAGACCGGTGTAAACGATTTCCACCTTGCGGTCGTCCCTGGGAGCATACAACTGAATCATTCGCTGCGCCAGCTCCTGAATTTTCACCGGCCTGCCCATATCCAGTACGAACAGCTCGCCGCCCTTGGCAATGGAAGCCGCCTGCAATACCAGACTGGCTGCCTCGGGAATGGTCATGAAATAACGAATGATGTCCGGGTGAGTCAGCGTAACCGGACCGCCGGAACGAATCTGCCGTTCAAACAGGGGCACCACGCTACCGTGAGAGCCAAGCACATTGCCAAAGCGAACGGCGGTAAACTCTGTTTGGGACTGACGGTTCAGCGCTTCAATAATCATTTCCGCCAGGCGCTTGGTAGCGCCCATGACGTTGGTGGGGTTCACAGCTTTATCGGTGGAAATCAGCACGAAGCGCTCCACCTGGTGCTTCATGGCGGCCTGAGCCGTCAGCCAGGTGCCAAATACGTTGTTTTTGACCGCCTGGTCCGGGCAGTCCTCCATCAGGGGCACATGCTTGTGAGCAGCCGCATGCAAAACAATTTGCGGGCGGTAGGTTTGAAAAACCTCATCCAAGCGCTGCGAATCGCGAATGGAGCCAACGCACAGAATCAGCTTGTCCTTCAGCGCTTTGCCGTACAGAAGGCTCAATTCGCTGTAAAGGTCGTACATGTAGTTTTCACTGATATCGTACAGCACAATGCGCTCCGGCTCCAGCGTCAGCAGGCGGCGGCAAAGCTCGCTGCCGATGGAACCGCCGCCGCCGGTAATCAGCACGGTCTTTCCCCGGAAAAAATCCGCTACCGGGGTCATATTCAGGTGCTCTTCCGGGCGGCCCAGCAGATCGTTAATATTGATGTCCCGTACCTGGCTTTGCTGACTGTTTTCCCCGTCTACATCCTGCAAAAGGGTCATGCGGCGCACATGGCAGCCGGTGGCAAGGCATTTTTCAATCAAGGGTTTTAGATCGTTTTTAGGGGTGGCGATGGCAATGATGATTTCATCCACCCGATAATCGCTGGCCAGCTTCAAAATGTTGCCGGACCCACGAACCACCGGAACGCCGCTCAGGCTGGAACCGGTGCGGGTGCGGTCGTCATCCACTACCACAACGGGAATACAATTGCCATAGCGGCCCCGCTGCATTTCGTGCACCAAACTGGCGCCCGCCCAGCCGGCGCCCACCACCATCACCCGCCGCAGCTTGTTTTGATTTGCCCGCAGCAGCGAAAACCGTTCCTTCGTTACGATGGTGCGGTACAGCAGGCGAGACGCGCCTACCAAAGCGGTGCTAATCAGCCACAGCAGCAGGTAAACCATGCGGTGCATGCGGAACAGGTTGAGCGGCCTTACAAACAAATTGGCAATCAGCGAAAAGCCATAAGTCAGCACGGCGGCTGCCAGAGAAGCGGTAGCCACGCGAAGCACGTCGCTGGCCGAGGCGTATTGCCACATGGTACGATAAATGCCAAACGCTGCAAACACCAACAAAAAAAGAACCGTCATGGCCGGAGCCACCCGTATGGAAATGCGAAAAAAAGAATCAATATTGCTGTTGGCGGAATACCTTACCACTTGCGCCAGTATCAATGACAGGTTTACAAGAACGGCATCCGCCAGAAGCCACAATACAGTTCGCATTGCTTTGCTCATTTTGGGACTGGTTTTCGTCACACCGATGCCTCCCATAATATTTCAGAAATCAACCAGTTTATTATATCACAGAAACGGACAGATGCAAGCAAGCTGCCGCGGCTTTTGTCAGCATAGCCGTTTGCACTGGCAAAGGCGGCGTGCTGCCGTCGAACCGTTTCGCATATCGTTCTCGTGAAGCAAGCATGGGAAAGGGGCTGGCAAAGGTGAAAAAACGGGAATGTTTGGCCGGAGCGGTGATGTGCGCGGGTGCGGTGATTGGCGGCGGCTTTGCCTCCGGGAGGGAAACGATTAGCTTTTTTACCCAGTATGGCCGGTACGGCTGGTGGCTGATTGTGCTGTCTGTGGGCGTGATGGTGCTGCTGGCCCTGACCTGCATGAGGGAAACGGCGAAAACAAAGTGCGAATGTTGGTGTGGCCTTTATGACGATTTGCCCAAATGGCAAAGCATATGCGCCAGGGTTTGCGCGATGATGATGATGGTGGTTACCGGCGGGGCGATGCTTTCGGCCGCAGGGCACATGGTGGAGCTGTTGTGGCCCTGGACGGGCGCTTACGCCGTGGGATTGGTGGGAACGGCACTGCTGGCGTGGCTGGCAGGCCATGGACGTATGCGCCTGCTGAGCTGGATCAGCGCCGTCTTGTCGGCGTTAATGCTGGCGGCGGTTTTGGCGGTCTTGGCGGGCGTTCCGTCTGGAGCCCAAAACGTGACGTTTGATTCTGAAAACCATTTTGGTTTATGGGCGGCTTTGCGTGCCGTCGCCTATGCGGCGATGAACATGACGCTGGCGATTGGCGTTGTTTGCCGCTGCAGCCGCTATTCCAGGCGCGGCATCAGCCGCACGGCCATTCTTTTGGGTTTCCTTTTGCTGGCGCTGTTGTTTGTAAGCCAGTACCTCTATCTTCGACATTCGGAAATAAAGGACGAAGTGTTTCCGATTGTGAAGCTGCTCTCTGCTTTTGGGCGAGGCGGTTTCCTGCTGAGCGTCATTCTTCTATATCTGGCGGTTTTTACCACGCTGGCGGCGGTTTTGTATGGTTTGCGCACGGCTGTGGAAGGATATGTACGGCAGCCATGGGCGCAGGTGCTGTTATGGCTGGGCTTGCCTTTGGCGATTTCCTGCATTGGTTTTTCGGAGATTGTCAACCGGCTGTATGCTCCGGCGGGACTGGGCTGCCTTGTGCTGGTGTTTGGGCCCGTACTTTTCCGCCGCTTTGGCAAAAATAGCCTTGACAATCAAAGCGGAATACAGTAGGATAAGCGTACAAACGATTGCGCATTGGAAAGGGGAAAAAGCCATGGCTTTTGAAATCCATCCTTGGAAAGTGATTGAAACCTCGCTGGACCGTGATCACATGCGTTTTTCGGAAAGCCTTACCTCCACAGGAAACGGCTATATGGGCATGCGCGGCAATTTTGAAGAGGACTATAGCGGCGATACCCATTTGGGCACCTATATCGGGGGCGTGTGGTTTCCGGACAAAACCCGCGTGGGCTGGTGGAAGAACGGCTATCCCCAGTATTTCGGCAAAGTGATCAACGCCGTTCGCCTAAACGGCGTGCATGTGGAAGTGGACGGCGAAACGCTGGATTTAGCCAAGGCGAACGTGACGGAGTTTTATCGGGAACTGGATATGCAGCAGGGCCTGTTTTTGCGGCGCTTTACGGTGCAAACCGCTAAGGGGCGTGTACAGGTGCATGCGGAGCGCTTTGTTTCCCTTGCACAAAAGGAACTGCTGGCCTTGCGCTACAGCCTGACGCCGGAGTATGACGCCCAGGTGGTTATGCGTCCCTATTTGGACGCCAACGTACACAATCTGGACAGCAACTACGATGAAACGTTTTGGGAAATGCTCATGGAAGAAGAAACCGAGGATGCGTTAGCCCTGCTGACCCGCACCAAGGAAAATCCCTTTGGCACGCCGCGCTTTACCGTAAGCGCCGCCATGAGCTGCTGGGCCGACGGTTTGGAAATGACCGGGCGGAAAACGGACTGCGGCTATGTGGAAACCGCCTATGCCGGCCTGGTAAAGGCGGGGGAAACCGCCAGCCTGGAAAAACTGGCGCTGGTATTCACCAGCCGTGATTATGAGGATAAGGTGCTCAATACCCTTTCGCTCAAGGCGGCTGCCAGGGCGCGGGAAGTGGGCTACGACGAACTGCGCGCCGCACATGTGGGCGCTTGGAAAGAACGCTGGGCCGGCTGCGACGTCACCATTGAAGGCGACGACGCGGCCCAGCAGGGAATCCGCTTTAACCTGTTCCAGCTGCTTAGCACCTATTCCGGGGACGATGTGCGGCTGAACATTGGTCCCAAGGGTTTCACCGGCGAAAAATACGGCGGCGCAACCTATTGGGATACAGAAGCCTACTGCCTGCCGGTATACATGGCTATCGCGGGCCAGGAGGTGGCCAGGCAATTGCTGCTGTACCGCTGGATGCAGCTGGACGGCGCCTATTATAACGCAGAGCAGCAGGGCCTCAAGGGCGCGCTGTACCCCATGGTTACCTTTACAGGCGTTGAGTGCCATAACGAGTGGGAAATTACCTTTGAGGAAATCCACCGCAACGGCGCCATTGCACATGCCATTTTCAACTATGCTACCTATACCGGCGATTATGGCTATATGCTTCATGAGGGCCTGGATGTGCTGTGCGGAATCGCCCGCTTCTACACCGACCGGGTGCATTTTTCCAAGCGGAAGCAGAAATATATGATTCATGGCGTAACCGGGCCCAACGAATACGAAAACAACGTAAACAATAATTGGTATACCAACCGCATTGCCGCCTGGAGCATCGGTCTGTTCATCACCCAGGCCCGACGCGCCTCCAAGGAGCGGCTGGAGCAGCTTGGCGTAACGGATGGGGAGCTTGCACACATGCTGGATGTGGTAGAAAACATGTACTATCCGGAGGATGCAGAGCTGGGAATTTTTGTGCAGCACGACACCTTCCTGGATAAGGACCTGGAGCCTGCCGCCAGCATCCCCGCCCAAGAGCGGCCCATCAATCAGCACTGGTCCTGGGACCACATTTTGCGCAGCTGCTACATCAAGCAGGCGGACGTGCTGCAGGGCCTGTATTTCCTGAACCATTTGTATGATACGGAAACCATTCGCCGCAACTTTGATTTTTACGAGCCCATGACGGTGCATGAAAGCAGCCTGTCGCCCTGTGTGCACAGTATTCTGGCGGCTCAGCTCGGCTATCATGAAAAGGCGGTGGAAATGTATCAGCGCACCGCCCGTTTGGACTTGGATAACATCAATAACGACACCATCGACGGCCTGCACATTACCAGCATGGCGGGCAGCTGGCTGGCCATTGCCCACGGCTTTGCCGGTATGCGCACCACTGACGGCCTCAGTCTGAACCCCTTCCTGCCGGAGGTGTGGACGGGCTATGCCTTCCAGTTCCATTACCGGGACCGCCTGATTCGCCTGAGCGTTCGCAGGGAGCAGGCCGTGCTGGAATTGCTGGAGGGTCAGCCTTTAACCGTTACCCTTTGCGGCGAGGAAGTCCGCCTGGAAGACCGCATCGTTCATTCGCTGTAAAACCGAACCCTTTTCCGCCTCCCGCATATCATGAAGTATCATGTGCGCGGGAGGCGGTTTTTGATGCAGAACACGCTGGTGGTTGGCGGCGACAGACGCATGGCGCTGCTGGCGCAGCTGCTGGAGCAGGACGGATGGGAGATTCAGACACTGGGGCTTCGGTCCGGGGATGAAGAAAGCGCCCGCCCGGAACGAGCGGACCGGCTGTTGTTTCCCTATCCTTTTTCGACGCGCAATCAGGCGGTGCCCACGCTGACTGGAATCAGCCTGCTCCCGGAGAATGTATTATCCAAAGCCAAAGAAAAAGTGCAAATTCTGGCAGGTCAAGGTTTGGACGGCGTGGTTGCCCAAATGACCTCAAAGCGGAATGTGAAGCATTATGCCGAAGCGGACGGCTTCCTTCAGCGCAATGCGGAGCTTTCCGCAGAGGCGGCCGTTTTCGAGGCCATGCAAAAAACGGGCCGCGCCTTGTTGGACATGGAAACGCTGGTTACCGGCTACGGTTGTTTTGGGCGTGCATTGGCCCTGCGGCTTAAGGCGCTGGGCGCACGGGTGACGGTGGCCGCCCGCCGGGAAGAAGTCCGGCGGCAGGTTCGCCTGGACGGCATGGAGGCCATAGCGCTGGGGGAGATGGACGCATGCCTTTCCCGATGCCATCTGGTGCTGAACACTATTCCGGCTCAGATTATGGATGAAAAATGCCTGGCGTCGCTCTCCAAAGAAGCATGGCTGCTGGAACTGGCCAGCGCTCCCTATGGCTTTGAAAGGGCAACGGCCAATCGGCTCGGGATACAATATGATATTTTGCCGGCTCTGCCTGCGCGGTATGCCCCGATCAGCGCGGCTTTGGCGCTCAAACGTGCCTGTCTCACCCTGGTAAAGGAGGATGCTTAATGAAAAAAACCACCATCGCTTTTGCCATGACCGGCTCCTACTGTACCTTTGAGCGAGTGCTGGCTCAGATGGAAAAACTGGTGCAGCGCGGCTATGAGGTGTTGCCGGTACTCAGCTTTCATGCAGGAGAACTGGACACCCGCTTTATGACAGCGGAGCATTTGCGAAGCCGTATTGTGGAAATAACCGGTCATGAGCCGATCGATACGCTGCAAACGGCCGAGCCGATCGGGCCCAAGCGCCTGTGCGACGTATACCTGATGGCGCCGGCTACGGGAAACAGCCTGGCCAAGCTGGCCAACGGCATTTTCGATACGCCGGCGCTGCTGGGAGCCAAAAGCCATCTGCGCAATGAAAAGCCGCTGGTGCTGGCCGTATCTACCAACGACGCCCTTAGCTCCGCCGCCCAGAATATCGGCCGGCTGCTCAATTGGCGCAACGTGTATTTCGTTCCCTTTGGGCAGGATGATCCGGTGAAAAAGCCTCGTTCGCTGGTAGCGGATTTTACGCAGATTCCCCGCACCATTGCCGCCGCCTTGTCCGGCGTGCAGGCGCAGCCCATGCTGATTGCCGCTGGGCCGGAAACAAAAAAATGAAGAAATGGTGATAAAACCTGTGGAATGATGAGAAATACTGTAACAAACTTGCAACAAAATCAAATCTGTTGTAAAATACAAAGGCAAATGAATTGCTGAAGGAGGGAAACCAGATGTTCAAAAAAATCGCGTTGCTTTGCCTGGCGGCATTGCTGCTTCTGCCTGCAAACGGCCTTGCCCAAAGCGCTTCTGTAACGGTGGAGGATGTGCGCACACAGATTGGCGAAAATTATGTTTCCTATCCTCAGCTGAAGGGGATGCGGGACGAGGCCGTTCAGGCAAAAATCAACGACGATATCGTGATGTCTGCCGGAGTAACGGATCATTTGCTCAGTCTGGTCACCCTGGGCGACAGCGCTTGGGGGCTTCAGGTGTCCTATCAGGTGCTTTTCAATCGAGACGGCGTTTTTTCCGTACTGCTGAATGCAGAAGGGAAAATGCCAAGCAACCGGCAGGGCCAGCGTTATACCGCCCTTACCTATGATTTGCAAACGGGCGAGCGCCTTACGCTGAATCAGCTGTTTGCCAACGTGCCGGACACCCTGACGAAAATACTGGAGAAGGCGGAAAAAAGCCTGGAGGCTGAATTGGCCAACGGCTATAACGAAAACTGCAATCTATCGCCCATTCCGCAAACGGCGTTCACGTTGGACGAGGACGGTATTACGTTTTGGTATGAAGCAGAGCAGCTTCAATTGCTTAGCGGAGACAGCGGAGCCTTGCAGTTTCGCTATGACGAATTGCAAAACGAGCTGATTCAATCGAAGGACGCGCTGCCCGCCCGGCTGGGTTTGCTGGCGCAGCCGCTTACGTCTCAGGAAATGGGGCGGCAAATCATGGAAAGCGTAAAAGCGGGAAAGCTGCCTCACGTGCCCGTCTCCATTGGCGATAAGATGACCACCATCGTGGAACGCTACCACCTGTCCCGCACGCCGGACGCCTTTCCGGGCGGCAGGTACTTTGTGCTGGAAGCGCCGGCCTTTCGTGATATTCTGGTGATTTCGGACGCCATTCAAAGCGGCTATGACCATTCTGTAGTGGAAGGCATCCAACAGAAACGGGGCGGCTTGGCCGGGCTGCTTATTGGGCAGGCTGTGCAGGCAGATTGGCGCTCAGCTCTTGGAACGCCGGATGAAAGCGTTCCCATGAGCGACAGCATGGCCTATGACTACAGCCTGTCGGCTGGCGAATACGATATTTATCATTATGGCAGCTATGAATTGCGTTTATATGCCGATGAAAACGGCGTTCTGACCGCGATTCAGCTGGGCAAGGATTTCGGAGGATGAAACAAAAACATGGCGACAGGCGGCAAAAAAAAACAGCAGACGGCCCAGTATGAGGCTAGTACTCTGGCAGCGTTTTCCGTTGTGGGAATCCTCCTGCTGGGCCTGGGAGTCGTATCGCTTCTTTCTGTGGTAGGCGGCCTGAAAGGCGCTTTTTTCAGTCAAATCCGCCGCGTGATGCAGGGAACGGGCGGCGGATTGTGCATCGGCGTTAGCGTGCTGCTCATTTGGGGCGGCCTGCTGGCGGCGTTTTCCGTTGGCCGCCATATGCCCAAAAAGGCTTTTTTCCTGGTGACGGTGCTGTATGCGGCGGTGCTGGGCATCATTAACCTGACGGGCAAAGTGGGGCAATATGGCTTCATGGATTACCTGGTGGCTTATTGCAACAGCCAAACGCCGCCCATTCCTAATGCCGACAGCTTTCCCAGCATGCTAAAGGCGGGCTTTGCTTTTTGCGGCGCAAACGGCGCTTTTGGCGGCGCGATTGGTTTGCTGCTGGCCTGGCCTGCCTGGACCTTTTTGGGCGTAACGCTGGGCACGGTGGCGCTGGGACTGGCATGCATTGTTTGCGTGCTGCTGCTATCGCGCTTTGACGTGCTGCAAATGGCTCAGGCGATTGGTCAGCGCATGAAGGAACATGGTCAGGTGCGCGCTCAGCAGCGGGCGCAGGAGGCGTATCGTCAACAACTGGAGGAGGAGCAGCGCGCCGCCGAGGAAAACGAGCGCAGGCTGCTGACGCCTGCTTATACCCGGCGCGGCCAGCAGCCACAGCCGTATTCCGCTTACGCTGAAATGCCGCCAGGCGGCATGCCTTATTCGCCCATGAGCTACCCCCAGTCGCAGGTGCAGCCGCCGGAAATGTATGATGAAATCATTATGCCGCAAAACAGCGCTCCCCTTTGGAAGCGCGGCCGCCAAAAAGCGGAAAAGCAGCCGTCTGCGCCTGCCGCCTATCAGACGCGCATGACCTTTACCCCAAGCGAAATGGGCGTAACGGATGAGCCGGAAGCAGACACCCTGATTTTGTCTGCTTCCAAGCGAAAGGCCCAGGAACGGATTGAGGCGATTCGCAAACGGAAGGCGGATGTTGCCGAACGTCTGGACGGCAATGCGAAGGCTCAAAACATGCCGGACTTTGCCCCGCAGATTGCCCAAACGCCGCAGCCCGTATTCCAGGTCCAGACGCGGCCGGAAGAACCTCCGGTGCCTGAACAACCGGCGTATACGCCGCCTTCTGCCGGCATGGCGGACCAGGAAACCGCCGGCCCTGCTGCAAAGACAGAGAAGGCCGGAGACCGGCTGGCGGCCTACCGCAGGCCGGAAAACATGCCCGCACCTCAGATGGCAAGCCACGTAGAGGAGAGCGGCAAACAAACGGTTCCCTATGCCTATCCGTCCATCGATCTGCTGAATCCGCAGCAGCGGCGAGAGGTGCTGGATACTCGCGCCCACGACGCTGAAAGAGCGGCACAGCTGGAAAAAACCTTGGAGAGCTTTGGAATTCCGGCAAAGGTGCAGCGGGTTACCCATGGCCCGGCCGTTACCCGCTTTGAACTGGGGCTGGTGTCCAGCGGCATCAATGTGAAGCGCATTATGAGCATTGCGGATAACATTGCCCTGGACATGGCCGCCAACGGCGGCGTGCGCATTGAAATTCCCATTCCCGGAACCAATTTGTTCGGTGTGGAGGTACCCAATACCGAGGTGCAGTCCGTAACGCTGGGCGAGGTGCTGGTTAGCCCGGAAATGTGCGCGGCAAAATCGCCGCTGGCAGTGGCGCTTGGGCGGGATATTGCCGGTAAGCCCATCATTTGCGATATTGCCAAGATGCCGCATTTGCTGATTGCCGGACAAACGGGCAGCGGTAAGTCCGTATGTATCAATGCAATCATCAATAGCATTTTGTTCCGTTCTTCGCCGGAAGAAGTGCGAATGATCATGATCGACCCCAAGGTGGTGGAACTGCAATGCTACAATGTGGTGCCGCATCTGCTGATTCCTGTGGTGAGCGATCCTCATAAGGCGGCCGGCGCCCTGGCATGGGCTGTGGCGGAAATGCTGGACCGCTACCACAAAATTGAAAGCAAAAAGGTGCGCGATATTACCGCTTACAATGCCAAGCTGGCGCCCGGGGAGCCGAAGCTGCCCCGTATCGTCATCATCATCGACGAGTTGGCTGATTTGATGCTGGCCTGCAAAAAAGAGGTGGAGGAGAGCATCATCCGCATTGCCCAGCTGGCCCGTGCGGCGGGTATCCACTTGATTGTCGCCACGCAGCGCCCCACGGTGGATGTGATTACCGGCTTAATCAAAGCCAATATCCCATCCCGAATTGCATTTGCTGTTTCTTCCAGCATTGACAGCCGCACCATATTGGATCAAAACGGCGCGGAAAAGCTGCTGGGCCGGGGTGATATGTTCTATTTTCCCACCGGCGCAAAGGCGCCCATGCGCGTGCAGGGTTGTTTCCTCAGCGATGCGGAAACGGAGCGGGTGGTGGATTACATCGGCAGCCATTCGAAGGTGGACTTTGATTCCGATGTCATCGAAGCCTTGGAGAGTGACGAAACCTTGAACAACCCGCTTCTTGGCAACAACGGCGATGGCGATGACGAGGGCGTGGACGAGCGCTTGGCAGAAGCTATCGATATGGTGCTGACGGATGGACAGGCCAGCATTAGCATGTTGCAGCGCCGCATGAAAATTGGCTATGCCCGTGCAGGAAGGCTGATTGACGACATGGCTGCCAGAGGCATCATCAGTAAGTCCGCTGGCAGCAAGCCGCGAGAAATCCTGATGTCGCGCGAGGAATATGAACGCAACAAAGAAAGCTTGCTGAAATAAGCCGCTTCCCGGCGGCGCAGGCTGCGGCAGGAACTGCCTCTGACTGCTTTTTCTAAAATGACGTAAGAATCAAAGCCAAAGCCCCACCGAACGATGCATCCGGTGGGACTTCAGACTGTCAAAGAACCCATGGACATAGGGTTCGGCAGCCTTGCGCGCTTGCCTACTGGACTGGCGGCAAAGCACGCCTTTCGGCCAAAAAAGATCGCCGCCAAGCGGACTTTTTTGCCGGTCTGAAGGCTCGCCGAGTGATATCCGGAGCGCTTCAGATTGTCCCAAAAATGAAGGGGCAGGAGACAGAGCGGCTGCTTACACGTCGGGAGGCCCCCTGTGGCAGCGCTCCCTGATTTCGTATCCCGCCTGCGGTTCGTTAACCGCCTATAGCAGTTATTCACACTGAGCGCTTGCTTTTCGCCGGAGCCTGCCAGAATTTTGAGGGACGCCCCCTAAGCTTTCTGCCCGGCGCTTTTTCCGTAAACCAATATAGCCCATGTTCAGTGCACGGACACAGGATTTTTCGAAAGATGAAAGCCCCATCGGACGGTACATCCGGTGGGGCTCAGGTTATTGAAAAGAAGGCGTGTCTCCTGCATGGATTTTAGGGACGGAGCTCCTTAGCCTTAGCACAGCGTTGTTTGCGGGCGCCGACACGCATATGGTTCTCTAGGACAGATGAAAGCCCCATCGGACACTTATCCGATGGGGCTTGTGCCTCAGCCAAGCATCTCTTGAACCAGCGCATGGTAAAACGCCGTAGCCAAAGGAAGCTGCTGCTCTTGAATGGATTCGTCAACCGTATGAGCCTGTTTAATGGCTCCGGGGCCAAAGAAGATGGTGGGAATACCAGCTTTCAAAAACAAGGCTTGTTCGCCGCAGGCAGGAAAAGCCTGGGGGAAAGCCGGGCTGTTTAGCGCGCCCTGTGCAGCAGTCAGGCATTGCTTGACGAAAGGATGCTCCACAGGTAATTCGCCGGCGGCTACGGAAACGATTTCTGTCAGACTGTATTGAAAGTCCTGTTCGTTATGGGAGAGCCGTGACAGAAGGCTTGTCAATTCGGCCCGTACAACCGGCTCGGTTTGGCCCGGCAGTGTGCGCCAGTCCAGCACAGCCTCGCACCATTGGGGAATGATGTTGTGCTTGTCGCCGCCGTGAAAGGTGGTTACGGCTACGCTTGCCGGGGGCAAAATGGGGTGGCGCTCCTGCTGGAGCCGACGATGCAGTGGGGGAATCTCACAGGCAAAGAGCGCCATTTTTTCGACGGCGTTGACTCCATCGTCCGGATTGCTGGCATGACAGCTTCGGCCTTCAATGGTAACCCGATGCCGGCATACGCCGCGATGGGCCACGCAAACGTGTAAATCCGTCGGCTCGCCAATGACACAGCCATCCGCCTTTGGCATGTCGCGCAAAAAACGCCGGGTGCCAAGATCGTCACATTCCTCATCGGCCACAAAGCACAGCAGCAATTCGCCCTGAAAGGGAAATCCCTCTTGCAGCAGTTGCTCTGCAGCGGTCATCATGCAGGCGACGCCGCCCTTCATATCGCTGGAACCAAGACCGGCCAACCAGCCATCCCCCGTGGGGGAGAGCTGGAAGGGGTTGGTGTGCCACTGATCGGAAGCGGGCACCGTATCCAGATGACCGTTGAAAATCAGCCGTTTGCCGCCTGGTTTCCCTATGTGCACCAGCAGGTTGGCGCGGCCTTCCGACAGTTCCTGAAGCTCTGCGCTCAGGCCAAGCCCGTGGGCCCAGGCGGCAATTTGCACAGCCAGGGCCCGTTCGTTGCCAGGCGGATTCACCGTATTGCAGGCAACCAGTTTTTCAAGCAGTTGCGTTTCTCTAAGTACCATGGGGCAGTCTGCTCCTTCTTTCCTGCTCAGCGAATGTCGTATACGCTGCGCAGCTTCAAATCGACAGGATTGCCTTCCAGCACGGTGACGGTTTTGCTGCCGGCCTCCATGTCGAAGAAGTTGTCGCTGAGCACCAAATCGCCCGTTTCAGAAGCAATTTCCACATTCTTGGCATAGGCGTCGGCAAAAACGGTAATTTGGTTGCCCGCTACCTGATAGCGCAGATGCGGATTGACAAAGTGATAGTGTTTGGGAGCCGTGAACAGCACAGTGCCCTCGGAAACCGTTTCGCCGTCTACCGTATAGGAGAAGGTGAAGTGGTTGTCCAGGAAGGCGGTATCGCTGTAATCCCGCGTATCAAGCCATGCGCTGCTCAACGCGGGCACGGTTAATTCCTCCTCGCCGCTTTCCAGTACATGGGATTGAGCGTCCCGCAGAGACCAGCGAACCATGCCGGTTACAGCCTGACGCTGCTCGTTAGCCACGCACAGTTGAGCGGTGCTCACGTTCTTGGAAGGCTCCATCACCACGGAGGTACGGTTGTTGGTTTCGCAGCTTTCAGAGCAGGAAATCATCACCGGCGCAAAGAACCGCTTGGCGTAGTAGTGCAGCGCCTTCCAGCGGCCATAATAGTCCACGGAAGACCAGGAGGCCACGGGCCAGATATCGTTCAGCTGCCAGTAGATAGCGCCCATGCAGCGTCCGCGGTTGCGCCGCCAGTGCTCCACACCATACTTAATGGCTTCGCCCTGCAGCAGCTGGGAGGCATACAGGAGTACGTTGAAATCGGTAGGATAGAGGAAGGTTTTGGACAGATAGTTCATGATGCGGCCGTTGGCGCCTTCGTTGCGCTGGTGCATTTCCATGACGCGGGAGAAGATGTTGCGGTCTTCAGGCAGGGTAAAGGATTCCACCGTGCGCTGTACCGGGAAGGACTGGAAACCAAATTCGGACGCATAACGGAAGAAATACTTGCGATACTCGGAGAAGGGCACAGCGCCATGCCAAACCTCCCAGTAATGCACGTCGCCCCGGTCGGCGGCGTTAGGCTCCACAAAAGAACCGCCGGAGGAAGGAGAAGCGGGCCAATAGAAGGTATCGGGATCCTCGCGGTGCAGAATATGGGGAATGATGTGTTCATACATCCGGATATAGATGGCCTTGGTCACTTCAGTACCGTCATATTCATACTGGATTTCGAACATTTCCATTTCGTTGTTGCCGCACCATAGTCCCAGGGATGGATGGTGACGCAAGCGGCGAACGTTATCCTCAATTTCGTGGGTGATGTTATCTTCAAAGTCGTAATCCAGCGGATAGTTCGCACAGCAGAACATCAAATCCTGCCAGACAATCAGGCCCAGCTCATCACAGGCATCATAGAACCAATCATCCGGGTAATAGCCGCCGCCCCAGACGCGGATCGCGTTAAAGTGCGCTTGCTTGCACTGCTCCAGAAGCCGGCGGGTACGCTGCGGCGTAATCCGTGAAAACACATTGTCCTCTGGAATGTAATCTGCGCCCATGGCAAAAACGTCCACGCCGTTTACACAGTGAGCAAAGCTTTCTCCCCACTGATCCTTTTCACGGCGAATGGTCATGGTGCGCAGACCGATGCGGCGTTCCTGAGCATCCACGGTATGGCCGTTTTCCACCAGCTCGGCGCGTACGTGATAAAGCGGCTGGGCGCCATAGCCGTTGGGCCACCAAAGCTGGGCGTTTGGAACCACAAAGGGTTTGCCGTTTTCCAGCTGATAAGCGCTGCCATCCGGTGCCGTAAGGGTGATGCTGGCTTGCGCCGTTTCGGTTTGCGAAACGGTAACGGTAACGGCGACCTGCCCATCCTGGTGGTCCTGATGGATTCTCAAATCCGTTATCCGGGAACTGTTTATGCCCAGCAGCACGATGTCGCGCCAGATACCCGCGTCAGGCAGTCTGGGGCCCCAATCCCAGCCGAACATGCAGTGCGGCTTGCGCAAATGAGGAAAACCGCGCATGGCATGCTTGGAGCCGCCCACATGATAAACGGCGTCCTGCTGCTTGATGTAGCGCACGGGGGAAGCAATGTGAATGGTCAGCAGGTTTTCGCCTTCCTTCACAGCCCGGGTAACGTCAAACTCCCAAGTGCGGTGGAAGTTGTTGGCTTTTCCAACGGAAATCCCGTTGACAAAAACCTCGCACAGCGTGTCCATACCTTCGCAGCGCAGCAGAAGCTGCTTGCAGGCCAGCAGTTCGGGCGTTACGGTGAAGGTGCGGCGGAAGTCGAAATCATTGTCCATCAGCTTCAGCGCATCCAGCTCGTTCATGCGGTAGTAAGGGTCCACAATGGCTTTGTTCTCCAGCAGGATGGAGTATACAGAGCCGGGTACGTTTCCCCGATACCATGGTCCGTTGGCAACGGACAGTTCCCAGGTTCCATTCAGCAGTACCTTTTGCATACCAGTTCGTCCTTTCTCTATATGTACATGGAAGATGCAAAGAAGCGGTTAGCCCTTGACTGCGCCTGTTACCACGCCGTTGATGATATTCTTGCTAAACAGGGTGTACAGAAGCAGCGCCGGCAGGATGGCAATGACTGTGGCAGCCATCATAACGGGGTAGTTGGTAGAATAGGTGCCCTTAAACAGGGTAAGGCCCAACGGAATGGTACGCAGATTGGTGCTGGTGGTGAGGATCAGAGCAAAGCTAAACTCGTTCCAGCAATAGAAAAAGGAAATAATGGCCGATGTCATCAGCGCCGGGCGCGTCATGGGCAAAATGATGTGCAGCAGCGTGTAAGAAAAACTGGAACCGTCGATGGCAGC
>CAKTUS010000038.1 GCA_934621485.1 uncultured Clostridia bacterium | reverse complement strand
GCGTTACTGGGCCTGCCTTGACCCTGACTCTTTCTTGCGGATTCTTTTCGGCTGATTCTTAAATGCTGTTACCCTGGGGGCGGAAAGCGGTTTGCAGGGAAACAACACGCGGATGGTTGTGCCTTCGCCGGGTACGCTGTGCATGGTCACCTTGCCATGATGGTACTGCACCGCGTGCTTCACAATGGACAACCCCAGGCCGGTGCCGCCGGAGGCCTTGGAGTGGCTCTTATCCACCCGGAAGAAGCGCTCAAAGACGCGGTTTTGATCAGCCAACGGAATCCCGATGCCGGTATCGCTGACGGTAAGGCAAACGGACTCCTTCGAAACAGGCTCTACCGAGGCGGTCACCGAACCGCCCTCCCGGTTATACTTGACGGCGTTGTCCAGCAGGTTGCACGCAATTTCGTAAATTAGGCGGCGCACCCCGTGCATCATAACGGGCTGTCCCGTTACGTTCAGGCTTACGCGGCGCTTGGCGGCCTCGTCCTCCAGCGTGGCGGCCGCCTCCTGCGTCAGCTTCAGCAGATTCAGGTCCTCCCAAGGCATTTCGTCGCCCTCATCCAGCTGGGAGAGCCGGATGATATCGCCAATCAGCGCCACCATACGGGCGGCCTCGGTGTGAATATGGCCGATGAAGCGCGGCACGTCCTCCGGTTTGACCATGCCGCTTTCCAGCAGCTCGGCGCTGCCGATGATGCCTTGCAGCGGCGTTTTCAGCTCGTGGGACACATTGGCGGTAAACTCGCGGCGGCTCTGCTCGGCCAGCTCCTGGCTGGTAATGTCAAAGCTGAGCAGCACTGCGCCCACCGGAGCGCCGTCTGAATCGATACGGCTGATGTCAAACTGGAACACGCCGCCGCCGCGCTCCTGGCGAAGCTCGCTATGCCCCTTTTCAAAGGCCTGCTGGATGGCAAAGGTCATGTCGTGGTCCCGGTCCAGCGTTAGAAAGTCCTGCCCCACGCAGCTGTCCCGGCAGGCAAACAGCTTTTCGGCGGCCGTGTTGATGCTCAAAACACGCTGGCGCTCATCCAGCACCACCAGCCCTTCCTGCATGTTGCGGATGATTTGGTGGAATTCATCGTTTTTTTGCTTCAGAATGTGCAGCTGGCTGTTAATTTCGGTATGCTGATGGTCGATGCGGCGCAGGAGAGGCGTCAGCTCCTCATACGCGGTGGCGTTATCCAGCGGATGATCCAGGTCCAAGTCGTTCAGCGGCTCCACAATGCGCCGGGAAAGCCTGCCGGCCAGCAGGCCGGACAAAACCAGCGCGGCCAGCAGCAGCACCAGCGCCGGCTGCAACAGCCCCAAAACCAGGCGGCCTACCGTGGCAGTGCTGGCGGAAACGCGCAGAACGGAACCATCCTTCAGGCGATGGGCGCAATAGGTGGTTTTTTCCATCAGGGTGGAGGAATAGCGGGTGCCTTCGCCGTCGCCGCGATTCAAAGCGTCGCGCACCTCCTGACGCTGGGCATGGTTTTCCATGGTGGCGGCCCGGGCCTGGGTATCGTACAACACGCCGCCGTCGGCGGCAATCCAGGTGAGGCGCAGGCTGTCGGTCTTCAGCTTTTCCAGATAGGCAATGCCGTCCTCCTCCACCGCCAGCGCCGCCAGATGCAGTTCATCCCGCAGCTGATTTTCTTGCAGGGTGGCAAAATAGCCGTACAGATAGCCGGAAATCATCAGCAGGCTGCATAGCAGCACCACGCCTGCTACCAGCAGAATGGAGCGGAAAATTTTATGACTCATGCGGTTTTCCCTCCAGGCGGTAACCCAGGCCGCGCACGGTTTGAATCCGGTCGCCGTAGCGTCCCAGCTTTTGCCGCAGGGTGAGAATATGGGTGTCGATGGTTCGGCTTTCCCCGCAGTAATCCTCGCCCCAAACCTGATTGAAAATCTGATCCCGGCTGAAAGCGATGCCTGGATTGGACAAAAACAGCCGCAGCAATTCAAATTCTTTATAGGTGAGGGGAATGTCGCGTCCATCGGCGGTTACGGCGTGCCGGTCCAGGTTTACCGAAAGCCCGTCCAGGGAAAGAATCCGTTCCTCCTTGGGCGGCTGGCAGCGCCGCAGAACCGCTTTCACGCAGGACACCAGCTCCATCACGCCAAAGGGCTTGGTCAGATAGTAATCCGCGCCCAGATCCAGTCCCTGAATCTTGTCGATTTCGGCTCCCTTGGCAGTAGCCATCACCACGGGAACGGCCTTCAGGCTGCCGTCGGTCCGCATGCGGCGCAGCAGCTCGATGCCGTCCATACCCGGCAGCATCACATCCAGCACCACCAGCTGGGGCAGAGGGCCGGCTTTCAGGGCTTTCCAGAACACCGCGCCGTCCTCAAAGCCGCGCGCCTCAAACCCGGCGGCTTTCAGCGCATAGATTTCAATATCGCGAATACTGGCGTCGTCCTCCACGCACCAGATCATGCTCATTCCTCCTTGTGCACGCCCGTCACCGCAAAGATGACCCATTCGGCCAGGTTGACCGCATGATCGCCAATGCGCTCATAGTACTTGGCAATCATCAGCAGATCCAGAGCGTATTCGCCGTCGGAAGGGTTTTCTGCAATGCGTCCAATCAATCGCTGCTTTACCTGGTCGAAGTAGTCGTCCACCACGTTGTCGTCCGCTACCACCTTCCTGGCTAGTATTATATCATGCTTAACAAAGGCATCAACACTTTGGGTGACCATTTTCATCACCGCAGTGGACATTTCCTTGATGCGGTTGCCATCCTCCACGGGCCGTCCGCCCAGGAAACGAATGATTTCCGCAATATCCTCCGCCTGATCGCCGATGCGCTCCATATCGGTAATCATTTTCAGCGCGGCGGAGATTTGCCGCAGATCCTTGGCCACAGGCTGCTGCTGGAGCAGCAGCTTCAGGCACAGGGATTCAATATCCCGCTCCTTCTGGTCAATTTCTCCATCCAGAGGCGCCACCTGCGCGGCCAGGGAAGCGTCGCCCTCAATGAGGGCTTTGGAGGCCAGCGAGATGACCTCCTCGCACAGCGCCCCCATCTCAATCAGTTCCCGGTTCAGCAGCGCCAGCTGCTCGTCAAAACGGCTTCTCATCAGCCAAACCTCCCTGTAATGTAATCCTCGGTGCGCCGGTCTCTGGGGGTGGAGAAAAGGGTTTCTGTGGGGCCAAACTCCACCAGGTCTCCCAGCAGGAAAAACGCCGTTTCATCTGAAATGCGCACGGCCTGCTGCATGTTGTGGGTCACGATGACAATGGTGTATTTTTCCTTCAGTTGCAGCGCCAGCTCCTCGATCCGGGAGGTGGAAATGGGGTCCAGGGCGCTGGTGGGCTCGTCCATCAGCAGTACGTCCGGCTCCACTGCCAAAGCCCGGGCGATGCACAGCCGCTGCTGCTGGCCGCCCGACAGGCCCAGCGCGTTTTTCTTCAGCCGGTCCTTCACCTCGTCCCAGATGGCCGCGCCGCGAAGGGAGGTTTCCACCAACTCGTCCAGTAGCGCTTTGGATTTCACACCGTGGGTGCGGGGACCGTAGGCGATGTTGTCATAAATGCTCATGGGAAAGGGATTGGGTTTTTGAAACACCATGCCGATCTGCCGCCGCAGCTCGTTCACATCCGTAGAGGGGTCGAAGATATCCTGCCCCTTATAGCGCACGCTGCCGGTGATTTTCACCCCGGGAATCAGGTCGTTCATGCGGTTCAGGGTTTTCAAAAAGGTGGATTTGCCGCAGCCGGACGGGCCGATAAGAGCGGTGATGCTCTTTTCAGGAATTTCCACGCTGATGTTTTTCAGCGCCTGCTGAGGGCCGTACCACAGGCACAGGTCGCTCACGGAAAGAATGTGATTCATAACGCTTTTTTCCTCCTGAAATAACGGGCTACCCACTCGGAAAGCAGGTTGATGAGCAGGGTCAACAGCAGCAAAATGGCGGCGATGGCAAAGGCCACGCCAAACTCGCCCTGCTCCTTGGCATATACATACAGCGCAACGGTCAGGGTGGCGCCTGCGCTGCTCAGTCCCTCAAAGAAGCCGTTCAGCGCATGGGCAAAGCCGGCTGTGAACAAAAGCGCCGCCGATTCGCCCAGAATACGGCCCACGGAAAGCAGGCTGCCGGTGATAATGCCGTCTACGCAGCCGGGCAGCACCACCGTGCGAATCACCCGCCACTTGCCGGCACCCAGGCCAAAGGCGCCTTCCCGGTAGCTTTGGGGCACGGTTTTCAGGCTTTCCTGCGTGGTGCGGGTAATGGTGGGCAGGTTCATAATGACCAGGGTGAGCGCGCCGGCCAGCAGCGAGGTTTGCATATTCAGGAACTGGCAGAAAAACAGCATGCCTACCAGGCCGTAAATGATGGAGGGAATCCCGGACAGGGTTTCCGCCGCGTACTCGATAACGGCCACCATTTTTTGATTGACGGCATATTCGGTCAGGTAAATGGCCGCCCCTACGCCCAGGGGCAAAACGATCACCAATGTGGCAATTACAATGTACAGGGTGTTGAGAATATCAGGTAAAACGCCGATCTGGTTGCGCAGATAGCTGGGCTTGGTGGACAAAAGCTGCCAGGTGATGTTCGGCAGACCCTTCACAAGCACATACCCGAACAGGAACAGCACCAGCGCTGCGGTGAGGGCGGTGGAAAGACTCATTAACCCCCGAAAAACGGCGATACGCGCTTTGCGTTTGCGGGACATTTGTCGTCCTTTCATGTATCAGCCCTCCTTGCGGCCTTTTAGGAAAAAGTTCAGCGCCGCGTTCATGAGCATGATGAACAAAAACAGCACCAGCGCCACGGAAAACAGCGCCTGCCGCTGGAGCCCCGACGCATAGGACATTTCGCTGGCCACGGCGGTGGTGAGAAAACGCACGCTCTGAAACAGATGCGGCATATTGGGGGCGTTGCCGGATACCATCATTACCGCCATGGCTTCGCCAATGGCACGACCCACGCCCAGCACCACCGCCGCCGCAATGCCGCTCTTGGCGGCCGGTACGGATACGCGGAAATAGGTTTCCACCGGCGTGGCGCCCAGGGCCAGGGAAGCGTCCTCATATTCCTTGGGCACCGCGTTCAGCGCGGAAATGGACACTTTGATAATGGAGGGCAGAATCATCACCGCCAGCACCACCATGGCGGCCAGCAGGCTGGCCCCATCCGGCACATGAAACGCCTGCCGGATGCCAGGTACCAGCACCATCATGCCAATCAGGCCGTACACCACCGACGGGATTCCCGCCAGCAGGCTGACCGCGCTTTGCATAACGGCGCTTACCCTGGGCGGGGCCAGCTTGGACAGGTAGACCGCCGTAAAAAAGCCGATGGGCACGCCAATGACAATGGCCCCTGCCGTGCCGTACACGCTGGTCAGGATAAAGGGCAAAACGCCGTAGGAAGGCTGAGCTGTCGTGGGGGCCCAGCGATCGCCGAATAAAAAGGCTTTCAGACCAATTTGCCGAATGGCCGGAAGACCAGCCATGATGAGATAAACGGTAATCAGCAGTACAAAGCCCACCGTAATCAGCCCCAGCACCAGGAACACGCCCTGCACCGCTTTTTCCAGAAGCTGTTTCTTGCCTTTCAAAAACGCATCCTCCTTTGAAATCCGCCAGGATTCCAAGCATCAGCATAAGGCCCGGCTGTCAAATGGAAAACCGCGCTTTTGTCAAAAGAAGGTTAAGTTTTTTGACAAAAATCGCACATGGGTATTGACAATTCACAACTATAGAATATAATACAGTAGTGTAACAGCAAACAGAAAGGAGCTGCGTATGAATACCCAATATAAAAAAGGCGTGCTGGAACTGTGCGTGCTGGCCCTGTTGAAAAAACACGACTGCTACGGATATGAAATTTCAGAATTTCTATCCGGGCATATCCGCATTGCTGACGGCACGGTGTATCCGATTTTGCGAAAGCTGAAGGCGGACGGCCTGCTCACCACATACCTGCAGGAAGAAAGCGGCGGTCCGCCGCGAAAGTATTACCGGCTGACGGAGCTGGGGCGCGAAACTTACGAAAACGACCGCGCGGATTATTTGAAATTCGCGCAGGCAGTCAAAAACCTGTTGGAGGATGAGAACGATGACCAAGACTGAATTTATGACCCGTCTTGCGGACGAATTGCGCAAAGCCAGAGTGACCGACGCCGGCGATATTCTGGAGGAATATGAACAGCACTTTGCGTTTAAGCTGGCCGACGGCTATTCGGAAGAGGAAATCGCCGCAAAGCTGGGCGATCCCGCCGTATTGGCCGTGCAGTTTGCGCAAACGGGAGAAGTGAAAAAGAACGGCGGAAACAAGCCGTTTGTGGTTGCCGGGCTTTGCATGACGGACCTGGTAGCGGGCCTTTTCTTTCTGCTGCTTATCGCTTGGGGCGTGGTGATGGCCGCCGCCTGCCTGGCCTCGGGAACCGTTGCCGTTTGCCTGCTGGGCGGGTTCAATCCCTACCGGCTGCTGCCGCCGGTGCCCTACTGGTGCGGCGCCATTTTGGCGTTTGCCTTTGCGGCCCTGGCAGTGCTGGCTGCCGCCGGCAGCGTCTATTATGCGGCTTTTCTGAGGCAGCTGTTTTGCTCCTTTGGCCGCTTTCAACACAATGCGCTGGCCGCCGCGGACGGCAAGGCCACGCTGCCTGCCCTGGCCGTTTATCCGCAGCTGCCTGTGAAAACGCGCCGCCGTCTGCGGGCCGTTGCCCTGGCGGCGCTGGCGCTGTTTGCCGCCTGCTTTGTTTTGGCTTATGTGGCGTGCAGCCTGTCGGCCGGTTCGCTGGAGTTTTGGCATGCGTGGGGCTGGTTTGCTCCGCTGCCGTAAGGGGGAAAAACCATGTATGGCTTAAATGCGGTGGCTTTGGTGCTTTTTGGTTGTATCAATGCGCTGGCCTGCCGGCTGTGCCGGTGCCCTAAAGCGATCAGAGAGAAGCGCATGACCGCCGTTTGCCTGACGCTGCTGGTGTGGAATATGGTTCGCTATGGAATTTTGTTTCCAATGGTTGAGCATCGGGTGCGCGTTCCGGTAGAGTTTTCGTCTGTGGCGTATTTCGTTGTTCCCGCCATTCGGCTGCTTTCCCCAAAAAGGTTTCGCAGCTGGGCGGCCTATTCGGGACTGATGGCCGGGTTCTTCTACTACCTGGCGGCGGTGACGCTGGGCGGAACGCTGTATCAAACCTATCCGCCCAAGGAAATCTATCTTTCCCTGCTATGTCATGGCGCTGTTTATTTGTGCGGCTTCGTTGCCCTTGGCACAGAAGCCTACAGCGCCAAAGAAGCGCCCCGCCTGGCATTGGGGGTGGCGCTGGCGGTAGCCTGGGCGGCGCTGCTTCGGCCGGTGGAGGCCGGCAGAGAACCCATGCTGATTTACGCGCTCATGGACGGCGCCTGTGTAAAGCGGCTTTTGCCGCAAACGGCATGGAGCTTTGCGCTGGTTTTCTATTACCTGGGCATGGCCGGGCTTGTATGGCTTACGATTCAGGAGTTTTTTCGGAAAAACCAACGGCAGTACCGTCGCTTTTCCGCCCTGCGGGCGGCCGCATAAAACAGGAAAGGCGTGAATCCGCGGGGAGCTAAACCTTTCTGTGTAAACACGCCAAAGGTCCGGCCTGACAACTGTCAGGCCGGACCTTTGGAAAAGCCTTGCGGCAATGGATTACTTGGCTTCGTCAGCCACAGGCACCGCGCCGGCGGCGCTGATGATGGGCGCAGCCTGAGCGGACAGGGCGTAGTCGAAGAACTTCTGAGCGGTTTCGGACAGAGCCGTGTCAGCCTTGGTAACCAGCACGAAGGGGCGCTGTACCTGATAGGAACCATCCTTCACCGTGGCCTCGCTGGGAGCCACGCCGTCCACGCTCAGGGTCTTCACGCTGTCCTTTACGGCCGCCAGAGAGGCATAGCCGATGGCGGCGGGGTTCTGGCTGACGGCGGTCAGCACGTCGCCGGTGGAGGTGAGCTCCTGCCGGTACTGGCAGGCGTCCTTGGTGCCGGTGATGGTTTCAAAGCCGTCGCGGGTGCCGCTGCCGGCTTCCCGGCCGATGAGCACGATTTCGGCGTCGTCGCCGCCAATGTCTTTCCAGTTGGTAACTTCGCCGGTATAGATTTTTGCGATCGTGTCAAGGGGCAGGTCGGTTACCGGGTTAGAGGGATGCACCACGATGGCAATGCCGTCATAGGCCAGCACGGTTTCCACCAGGCCGTCCGCTTTTTCCTCATCCTTCAGCGCGCGGCTGGACAGGCCGATATCGCAGCGGCCTTCCTTCACGGCGGTGATGCCGGAGCCGGAGCCGGTGGGGTTGTAGGTGAAGGTAACGCCCTTGTTTTCTTCCATAAAGCTTTCACCCAGCGCGCCGATCACTTTTTCCATGGAGGTGGAGCCATCGGTGGATACGCTGCCCTCCGCCAGCGCAGATACGCACAGGCTCAGAGCCAAAACCAGGGTAAGCAGGATGCCAGCCAACTTTTTCATACACAACTTCCTCCCAACATACGTTCATCACTTGCTTTTTTCAGTAGCGCCGGGCTTGTTTCACCCGACGCTGATAGCATACCGCCGCTATGTCAAAAGCAAAATCCGGTTGGGGTCAAAGATATGTCAAAGCCGCGAAGTCCACGCTTCGCGGCTCAGAGGGTGAAAGAACCCGCTTTGAAGAAGCGACTGGAGGGGTGCAGCGCCGCTGACGACACTTGAAAGGTGGGCGAGACCGTCTGATCTGCAAAAATGCATGCTTGCGGCAAAGAACGGTTTCAAGCTCGCTCGCCCAAAGGAGACCTTTGTCGCGTTGAAAGCCTGAACGGCTTGGCTTACAGCTCACTGTAGCCCATCAGGTACTGGTCCGCCTCCCGGGCCGCTTCCCGCCCTTCCCGAATGGCCCAGACCACCAGAGATTGGCCCCTGCGCATGTCGCCGGCGGCAAATACGCCGGGGATGCAGGTTTGGTAGCTTTGGGTTTGGACCGTTCCTCTGTCTCCCAGCTCCAGACCCATTGCGCGGGGCAGGCCGGGTTCGCAGCCGGTGAAGCCTGCGGCAATGAGCAGCAGGTCGCAGGGCAATTCCTGGCGGCTGCCGGGAACAGGCTTGCGATCCTTCAGACGCACCGTGACCAGGCCCCGCACGCGGCCGCTTTCATCGGCCAGGATTTCCTCGACCGTGGTTTCAAACAGGCGGGGATCCCGGCCAAACAGAGCGATGGCTTCCTGCTGGCCGTAATCGGTTTTCAGGGTACGGGGCCATTGGGGCCAGGGATTGCTTGCTGTGCGGGCTTCAGGAGGCTTTGGCAGCATTTCCAGCTGCGTCACGCTTTGGCAGCCCATGCGGATGGCCGTAGCCACGCAGTCATTGCCCGTATCGCCGCCGCCTACCACCACCACATGCAGTCCGCGAGCGTCAACGGCGGGCGTGCCGCCCAGCACACAGCGAGTGGCCGCCGTCAAAAACGGCACGGCAAAATGTACGCCCTGAGCCTGCCTGCCGGCCACGGCAAGGTCGCGGGGCTGACCGGCGCCGCAGCACAGCAGCACTGCGTCATGGCGCTCACGCAGCTCGTCGGCGGAAACCGATGCGCCCACCTCGGCGTTGCACACAAAGGAAACGCCTTCCTGCTCCATCAGCGCTACGCGGCGGCTGACCACCTGCTTATCCAGCTTCATGTTGGGAATCCCGTACATGAGCAGACCGCCGGGACGATCGGCTTTTTCGTATACGGTTACATGATGGCCCCGGCGGTTCAGCGTATAGGCCGCCGCCAGGCCGGAGGGACCGCTGCCTACCACGGCCACCCGTTTATCGGTACGGGTGCGGGGCGGCTGGGGCTGCATCCAGCCGTTTGCAAAAGCTTCCTCAATAATGGAAAGCTCGTTGTCGTGCACGGTTACGCTTTGGCCGTTCAGGCCGCAGGTGCAGGCGGCCTCGCACAGGGCGGGGCATACCCGGCCGGTAAACTCGGGAAAGCAGTTGGTTTTCAGCAGCCGGTCCAGGGCATGGCGTACATTGCCCAGGTACAGCATGTCGTTCCACTCGGGAATCAGGTTGTGCAGGGGACAGCCGGTGACCATGCCGCCCATTTCGCCGCCGTACTGGCAAAAGGGTACGCCGCAGTTCATGCAGCGGGCCGCCTGCTGCCGCCGAACGGCGGAGGACAGAGGCTTTCGAAACTCCGAAAAGCTTTGCACCCGTTCTCGGGGAGGTAAGCTTGTCACGTTCTGTCGGTCATACAGCAAAAATCCATCCTTCTTGCCCACGGTTGTCACCTGCCTTCCGATACCGCGCGAAACGCTTCCAGCTCGGCCTCGTCCCGGGTAAGGCCCTGGGCCTCAAACTGGGCGATGGCGGCGAGCATGTTGCGGTAATCCCGCGGAATGATTTTTTTGAATGTTTTCACAGCCTCCGTAAAATGCTCCAGAAGCCGCTGCCCCTTGGCGGAACCGGTTTCCCGCACATGGCTTTCGATCAGGGCGCGCAGCTGCTCCACATCGTGTTCTGAGGAAAGCTCCTCGATATCCACCATTTGCTTGTTCACCCGCAGATACAGATCATGGTTTTCATCCATTACATAGGCAATGCCGCCGGACATGCCCGCCGCAAAGTTGCGGCCGGTTTTGCCAAGCACCGCCACACAGCCGCCGGTCATGTATTCGCAGCCGTGGTCGCCCACGCCCTCCACTACGGCGGTGGCGCCGGAGTTGCGCACGGCGAAGCGCTCGCCCGCTTGGCCGCATACATACGCCTGACCGCTGGTAGCGCCGTAGAGGGCCACATTGCCAATGATGATGTTTTCATCCGGCTGAAAGCGCACGCCCTTGGGCGGAAACACCGCCAGCTTGCCGCCGGACAGGCCCTTGCCAAAGTAGTCGTTGCTGTCGCCGCAAAGGCGAAGGGTCATCCCCTTGGGCAGAAAGGCGCCAAAGGACTGGCCGCCGCCGCCGCTGGCCTGCACCACATAGGCGTCGTCCGGCAGGGAAGAACCGTACAGCCGGGTGATTTCGCTGCCGAAGATGGTGCCGAAGGTGCGGTCGGTACTGGAAACGGAAAGTTTTACCGTTTGCGGCCGGGGATGAGCTAAATCCAGCTTTTTCAGCAGTACACGCTCATCCAGACTCTTTTCCGTACCAAAATCAAAGGCTACGCCGGGCTGAAGGTGTTCGTTCAGGTTGTGCCCGATGATGCGGGACATATCGATGGAACCGGCCCTGGGCGTGGCCTGACGGGCGCGCACCCGAAGCAGGTCGCCACGGCCCACCAGCTCGTCCACGCTGCGCACGCCCAGCCGCGCCATAATTTCCCGCAGTTCCTGGGCCACGTAGCGCATAAAGTTTGTCACGTATTCCGGCTTGCCACGGAAGCGTTTGCGCAGCTCCGGGTTTTGAGTGGCGATGCCCACGGGGCAGGTGTCCAGGTTGCATACGCGCATCATCACGCAGCCCATGCACACCAGGGGCGCGGTGGCAAAGCCAAATTCCTCGGCACCCAGCATGCAGGCGATGGCTACGTCGCGGCCGCTCATCAGCTTGCCGTCGGCCTCGATGACCACCCGGGAGCGCAGGCCGTTCAACGCCAGGGTTTGGTGCGCCTCGGCAATGCCCAGTTCCCAGGGCAAACCGGCGTTGTGAATGGAGGAACGGGGCGCGGCTCCGGTGCCGCCGTCGCTGCCGGAAATGAGAATCACCTGAGCGCCGGCCTTGGCGACGCCGGCGGCCACAGTGCCCACGCCGGCCTCGCTGACCAGCTTGACGGAAATGCGGGCCTTGCGGTTGGCGCACTTCAGGTCGTAAATCAGCTGAGCCAAATCCTCAATGGAGTAAATGTCGTGATGAGGCGGAGGCGAAATCAGGCTGACGCCGGGGGTGGAAAGGCGGGTATGAGCAATCCAGGGGTACACCTTGTTACCGGGCAAATGACCGCCCTCGCCCGGCTTGGCGCCCTGCGCCATTTTGATTTGGATTTCCTCGGCGCTCATCAGGTATTCGCTGGTTACGCCAAAACGGGCGGACGCAACCTGCTTGATTTTGGAACCGCGATCCGTATTGAGCCGCTCCTGCTTTTCGCCGCCCTCGCCGGAGTTGGATCGGCCGCCCAAAGCGTTCATGGCCTGGGCCAAACATTCGTGTGCCTCCTGGGAAATGGAACCGTAGGACATGGCACCGGTTTTGAAGCGCTTTACGATGGTTTCTACCGGCTCCACCTCCTCCAGCGCAACGGGCGCGCACTGGTCATAGGCAAACTCCAGCACGCCCCGGAGAGTGTGAGGCTTGGTTTCATCATCCACCATGGCGGTGTACTGGCGGAACAGGTCCATGCTGGCTTCCCGAACGGCCCGTTGCAGGGTGGTGATGGTCAGCGGATTGTACAGATGGTCCTCCTTATCGGGGCCGCTGCGCAAACGGTGATAGCCGGTGGAGTCCAGGGTGGTGTCGGTGGCAAGCTCAAGCGGGTCGAAGGCCCGGTCATGACGGTATTTCACGCCTTCGTTGATTTCCTCCAGGCCGATGCCGCCCACCCGGGAAATGGTGTTGGTGAAATAGCGGTCGATGACGTCCTGACGGATTCCGACGGCTTCAAAAATCTGGGCGCTCTGATAGGATTGCAGCACGGAAATGCCCATCTTGGAGGCTACCCGGCTGATGCCCGCCACCACGGCGGCCATATAATCCTGCTGGGCGGCGTAGCGGTCCTTGCTGAGAATCCCCTTTTCAATCAGCTCGTCCACACATTCCAAAGCCAGGTACGGATTGATGGCCCGTGCGCCGTAGCCCAGCAGCAGCGCGAAATGGTGCACATCCCGCGGCTCGGCGGTCTCCAAAATGACGCTCACCGCCGTGCGCCGCCGGGTGGCAATCAGGTGCTGCTCCAGGGCGGATACCGCCAGCAGCGAGGGAATGGCCATGTGGTTTTCATCTACGCCCCGGTCGGACAGGATGAGCACGTTGGAGCCGTTTTTGATGGCACGATCGCAGGCCACAAACAGGTGGCCGATGGCCTTTTCCAGGGATTCGCTGCGGTAGTACAGCATGGACACCCGGCCCACGCGCAGGGACTTTTGCCGGGCATTTTCAATGCGCTTGAGATCGGCGTTGGATAAAATGGGCTGCTCCAGCCGCAGCACGGCGCAGTTTTCCGGCGTATCCTGCAGAAAGTTTCCGTCGCTGCCCACATACACGGCCGTATCGGTGATGATTTTTTCCCGAATGGCGTCGATGGGCGGGTTGGTGACCTGGGCAAACAGCTGGCGGAAGTAGGAAAACAGCGGCTGATGCTTTTCCGACAGCACGGCCAGCGGTACGTCCATCCCCATGGCGGCGGTAGGCTCCGCGCCGCTTTGGGCCATGGGCAGCAGCACTTCCTTTACATCCTCATAGGTGTAGCCAAAAGCCTTATACAGCCGGTCCCGCAGATCCTGCGTAAGCGGCGGAATGGCCTGATTGGGCAGGGGCAAATCGCTCAGGGACAGCAGGTTGCCGTCCAGCCACTCGCCGTAGGGCTGGCGGGCGGCATAGGTTTCCTTGAGCTCGCTATCCTCGATGATGCGCTTTTGCACGGTGTCCACCAGCAGCATTTGCCCGGAACGTACACGGCTTTTGCGCACGATTTTCTCCGCCGGAAGATCCAGCACGCCCACCTCGCTGGACAAAATGAGCAGGTTATCGCTGGTTACGTAGTAGCGGGCCGGGCGCAGACCGTTGCGGTCCAGCACCGCGCCCACCACGTCGCCATCGGAAAACAAAATGGCGGCCGGGCCGTCCCAGGGCTCCATCATGGCGGCGTAATAGCGGTACAAATCCCGGCGGGTGCGGGAAATGTCCCGCTCGTTTTGCCAGGGCTCGGGAATGGTAATCATCACCGCAAGGGGCAGGGGCAGGCCGTTCATCATCATAAATTCCAGGGTGTTGTCCAGCATGGCCGAGTCGCTGCCCTCGCCGGCGATGACCGGCAGCACCTTGTCCATATCCGCCGCCAGCACGGGAGAGGACAGGGTTTCCTCCCGGGCAATCATACGGTCCACATTGCCGCGGATGGTATTGATTTCGCCGTTGTGCAAAATGAGACGGTTGGGATGCGCCCGCTCCCAGCTGGGAAAGGTATTGGTGGAAAAGCGGGAGTGCACCATGGCGATGGCGCTGATGAAGCTGTCCTCCTGCAGGTCGGAATAGAAGGCCCTCAACTGGCTGACCAGGAACATGCCCTTATACACGATGGTGCGGCTGGACATGGAGCAAACGTAGCAATCGTCGTTGCTTTGCTCAAACACCCGGCGGGCCACGTACAGCCGCCGGTCAAAATCAATGCCTCTGGGCAGGCTGTCGGGCCGGGCAATAAAGGCCTGCTCAATCACGGGCATACAGGCGCGGGCACGCTCGCCCAGCACCTCCTCGTGCACGGGCACGCTGCGCCAGCCCAGCAGACGCATACCCTCCTTGGCCACGATAATCTCCAACAGCTTTCGGGCCTGAGCGCGCTTGAGCCGGTCCACGGGCATGAAAACCATGGCTACGCCATAATCCCGTTCGCCGGGCAGGGCAAAGCCCAAATCCTGGCGCACAAAAAAAGCGTGCGGAATTTGGGCCATCAAACCCACGCCGTCGCCTGTGCTGCCGTCGGCGTCCTTGCCGGCGCGATGTTCCAGTTTTTCAACGATTTTCAGCGCCTGATCCACGGTTTGACGGCTTTTCACACCATCGATGCTCACCACGGCCCCAATGCCGCAGGCGTCGTGCTCAAAGGCTGGCTGGTAAAGGCTTGCTTGCTGCTTCATAACGGGTCATCCTTTACGCGGAAACCGCTCACGGGCTTTGCTCCCGCACCACGTCCGCCGCTACCTCCGCCATTTTGCGGCGGCTTTGCATACTGCGCTTTTGCAGGTAGCGGTGGGCTTCTTCTTCGGTCATGGAGCCGTTGGTTTCCAATAAGATTTTGGCTTTTTGAATGATTTCCTGATCCGGGCGGCTATGGGCGGAGGCGCTCATGCCCTCCAGCTGGGTCAGCATTTGCACGGCCGCGGCCAGAGCGTAGCGGTTGGTGGGCAGGGGAAGGCGGAAAATGCGCGGGTTTTCACACATTTCCAAGGCTTCCGGCTTGGCGGCGGCCAGCAGGTAAGCCTGCCCGTCCAGGTCGTCATAGAGCTGGTCGGCGGTCATATCCGTCAGCTTTACGCCGCAAATCACCACGCCGCCGCCCATGTACTGCACCATGCGGAGCACTTCCGCGCCGCTGCGGCACACGCTGCGCACAGGCAGGGAAGAAGCCGCCAGCAGTTCGCACACGCGCCGGGAAGCGGCTTCCGTTTCAAAGGCTACGATTAAGTGGTTCATGGCGATTCCCCCGGGTGAAAAAATGGGAGCGGCCGCAGGGGAAAACTTCCCTGTGGCGCAGACCGTCAAAAAAGCTCGCCAGGAGGCGATCTTTTCAGGATTGGCGGAAAGTTTTCAGCTTTGCCGAAAACTTCCCGCCCGACCGGAAAAGCCGGTCCATACGATGACTGATAGAGGGGCTGCTGCCTCCTTGCAGACTGTCGAAAACACCCGGGCGGTATCGGAAGCCTTTCGATTTTCATTCCGACCCCGGCGCGCGCTTTGCGTCCGGCGAGCTTTTTGACGGGCAGCTGCCTCCTCTGACAATTTCCCGGAGCAAGAGAGGCTTTGCCACAGGGGAACGCCCCTGTGGCAAACGGCCTTTCCATATTAGTAGGCAATCAGATATTTTTCCAGCTCCCAGCTGCTCACATGGGTGCGGTAGGCGTCCCATTCCTTTTCCTTGCCGGCCACATACTGGCTGACGATGTGGTCGCCCAGCACGTCGCAAATCAGCTTGTCCTTCTGCATGGCGGCAACGGCCTCATGCAGGGTGCCGGGCAGGCTGTGGATGCCCCTGGCCTCACGTTCGGCGGAGGACATGGCAAAAATGTTCTCCGTGATTTCGGTGGGCGGGGTCAGCTTGCGCTCGATGCCGTCCAAGCCGGCGGCCAAACAGACGGTGAGAGCCAGGTACGGGTTACAGGCCGGGTCGGGGCAGCGAAGCTCTACACGGGTGGCCTGCCCGCGGGCCGCAGGAATCCGGATGAGGGCAGAGCGGTTGGAGGCAGACCAGGCGGTGTAGCAGGGCGCTTCATAGCCGGGTACCAGGCGTTTGTAGCTGTTGACCAGGGGATTGAGCACGGCAGTCATGCCGCCAATATGGGTCAGCAGGCCCGCAATGAAGTGGTAGGCGTCCTCGGACAGCTTCTTGTCGCCCTTTTCATCAAAGAAAACGTTCTTGCCGTCTTTGAACAGGGACATGTTGGTGTGCATGCCGCTGCCGTTGATACCGAAGATAGGCTTGGGCATGAAGGTGGCGTGCAGGCCGTTTTTCTGAGCCAGCGACTTTACCGCCAGCTTGAAGGTCATAATGTTGTCGGCGGCGTGCAGCGCTTCGGCGTACTTAAAGTCAATCTCGTGCTGACCTGCGGCAACCTCGTGGTGCGACGCCTCAATTTCAAAGCCCATTTTTTCCAGCGCCATGGCAATTTCGCGGCGGGTGCTTTCGCCGTGATCCAGGGGGCCCAGGTCGAAGTAGCCGGCCTCGTCGTTGGTGGCGGTGGTGGGCTTGCCGTTTTCATCGGTCTGGAACAGGAAAAATTCACATTCCGGGCCTACGTTGAAGGAGTAGCCCATATCCGCGGCTTTTTTCAGCATGCGGCGAAGCGCGCCGCGGGGGTCGCCTACAAAGGGGGTGCCGTCGGGGTTGTAAACGTCGCAAATCAGGCGGGCAACCTTGCCGTGCTGGGGCCGCCAGGGCAAAACGGTGAAGGTGTCCAGGTCGGGGCGCAGGTACTGGTCAGATTCCTGAATCCGCACAAAGCCCTCGATGGAGCTGCCGTCGATCATGATTTCATTATTGACTGCCTTCTCAATCTGGGACGCGGTGATGGCCACGTTCTTGAGCTGACCGAAAATATCGGTGAACTGCATGCGGATAAACTCCACATCGTCTTCATGCACCATGCGAATGATGTCTTCCTTGCCATACTTACCCATGCTGGAGACCTCCTTCAAAAAATGAAAACAGAGCAAACAGTGCCTTTCACATAGCACCCTTGCTCTGTAACGGGGATTATCATAGCAGAGAAAGAATGGTTTGTCAATAGAAAATGCAAGTTTTCTTTTTGTATTTTCATTTTTGCGGAAACAATGCAGAAAAAGCAGGCTGATATGCAAGCGGTTGAATGACCGCATGCATTTTTTCGCGTTTCCATGGACGCCAGGACGATGGCTGCCAACTTTTTTTCGGAGAACTGAAACCGCGCTCCATTGTTTTCCGTCTAACCAAAGAGAAGAGGAAAGGGCCCCTTTCCGTCTCGCTGAAAAACGGAGTGTTTCCTGTGATTGAAGGAGGAAAGGCAAATGAAGAAATTCGCGGGTCTGCTAAGCATGGTAGCGCTTGTTTTGGCGCTGACCGGATCCGGCGCGCTGGCAGAGTATGTGTCCATCACAGAGCTTCGCGCGAGCATCCCGGAACGCTGGCAGGGCGAGTATACCACGAAGGAGGGCGCTGCGCTTTCCATTGACGTTCCTATCATTGTGCCGGAGGCGGAGACCGTACCCGCTGTGCGCATCACCTGGGGAGGCGCTTATTCCGACTTGAGCCCGAACCTGTTGGTGGAGGAAAACAACGAGAATCATCTTGTGGCCGAGTATTCCACAGCCTCCAACCAGGCGATTCGCCGGGACCAGGCGGCGGAGACGTATGTGCAGCGCCTCAGGGAAGCCATTCCCGCTATGCGGGCCCGTGAGTTGGAAAACTATATGCTCATTGAGGAAAGCGGCGAACCCTACGGAAAACGGTACCGGCTGGCGTTTTACAGCACATTTCACCACATTCCGTATCTCATAGGCCAGTCCTTTCGCCTGGAAGCGGCCGGGGAAGCGGCGGACGGGTTGCCGCCGGTTCCGGCAAACGTTACCCAGGGAAATCTGCTGGAGGACCGCGTCGGCGTTACGCTTTGCGCGGCACAGGAACTGGGCGTGGACGTTGAGGATCTTCCGTTGCTTCCTTTTGAGCGGATTCTGCCGGTTTTTGAGCAGTGGGTAACGGATGGGTATGTGTATTCCCTGGACGAGATGCGTCTGGGCTATATGGCGTTTCTTGATCCCGCTCAAAAAGGAAAAGAATTTGTTCTCCTTCCGGTATGGGTGGCGAAAGGCATTACCCGCGGCCAGACAGGGATGCCCTTCTATCCCGATGAGGACTCCGAAAGCGCCCTGTTTACAGGGTACATGAATCCAACCGTGTGCGCGGTTAACGCGCAAACCGGGCAAAAATACGATTTTGTGAACGACAGCAGCGAAGAACGCCGCTATGTTCCGACCGTCCTTACCTGGGCTGAAGCAAAATAAGCCCAAAAACAGAAAAGGTTCCAGCGCAAAGAGCCGCTGACGGCTCCCAGCCCCCCGGCTTCTGAACGGCACAATCAGAAACCGGGGGGTCTTTTTCAACAAACTTATGGGGCCAGAAAAGCCTCAAACCCATCCGCCCGTGCTTGCAGCCTGTCAAGAAACCGGCTCACATGCCAGCCGTCCGTGGCGGCATGGTGACAGGTGATGGAAAGCGGCAGCAGGGTTTGGCCGTGTTTTTCTACAAAGCGTCCGCTTTCCACCGAGGGAAAGGAATAGGGCGCGCGGCCATAGGAGTGAACGGCAAAATGCTGAAAGGAAATCCAGGGCAGACAGGAAACGGTGTAGGCGTTGGGCGGAGGCAGGCGGTCCGTTTGGGAAAGCACGCCGTGATGCGCGCCATAGGCCGCTTGATTGTCCAGATACGCCTGATGAAAGGCGGGAAAGGAATCGCTGTATTCCGTCCACATCAGCGAAAAGGTGTGGTCATCCGGATGAAAGGCGGCATACAACGGGGTAAGCCCCTCGTAATAGCCGAGCTAGCCGTCCTTTTGGGCGATTTTGAACGCCATCTGCTCATTCAGCCCCTTGGTTACCAGCCACAGGTAAGCCGGAAAAAACGGAATCCCGCAGTCTTGAGCGTTTGCCTAAGCCGGGTCACTTCCACATTCACCGTCAGGGAATAGCCGGTGGGGGCCGCTTGAGAAAAATAGCAAAACAAATCATAACGGTTCCAGGCAGCCGGGTCAATGGGGGTAAAGCGCAGGCCGTTGGTCATGAAAACGCCTCCTTGCAAAGAGCTTGTACGCCTATAGGATAGCGTGCGAAACTGCGGCTGCCAAGGAACGAACCGTAGAGAACAAAATTTTGGGGAAAAAAAGGAGAACGGTCCGGCCCTGTCGAAAAAAATCCGGCGCGTTTTTCACAAAGACGCGCCGAATGAGGAAAGGAAGGAATGAAGATGGCCAAGGACATGACTCGGGGCAGACCATTTACGGTTCTTTTGCAGTTTGCGTTGCCGGTTATCGGCGGAAACCTGTTCCAATTGTTTTATACCTTGGCGGATTCGGTTATTGTGGGACGCACCCTGGGCGCAGAGGCATTGGCGGCGGTAGGCTCCACCGGCACCCTCATTTACCTGGTACTCAGCTTTGTGCAGGGGCTTACCAGCGGGTTTGGTATTTGCCTGGGGCAGCGCTTCGGTGCGGGAGATGAGGCCGGCATGCGGCGCAGCGTAACGACCTCCTGGTATTTGTCGCTGCTGTTTACCATGGCGCTTACCGTGCCCTGCTGCCTGATGGCGCGGCCTGTGCTGAGCTGGATGAAAACGCCGGAGAGTGTTTGTCAGGACGCTTCTACCTATTTGTGGATCATCATGGCGGGTACGGGCGCTACGGTTTTTTACAACATGATTTCCAATATGCTGCGGGCCTTGGGCGACAGCCGCACGCCGCTGATTTTTCTGGTTTTAAGCTCTCTGGCCAATATCGCGCTGGATATTGTGTTCATTGTTCCCCTGGATATGGGCGTGGCAGGCGCGGCCTGGGCGACGGTGCTCAGCCAGTTGGCTGCCGCCGTGCTCAGTACCCTGGTGGGTATGAAAAAGTATTCGGCTTTACGGGCGGCGGGCTGGCGGCTGGAAAACTGGCGTGAGGAAATGAGCCGGCACCTGCGCATCGGCTTTCCCATGGGTTTTCAAATGTCCGTCATGACCATTGGGCAGCTGGCCATGCAGGTAGCTGTGAACAAGCTGGGCGCTGCGGCGGTGGCGGGCTACACCGCCGCCGGAAAGGTGGACCAGTTTTCCGTGCTGGTGGACGGCGGCTTGGGCATAGCGGTGGCCAATTATGCGGCCCAGAATTATGGAGCCCAACGGTACGACCGTATTGCGCAGGGCGTGAGGGCGTCGCTTGTGCAAATGACGAGCGTCAGCGTGGCTATGGCGGTAATCATGCTGCTGCTGCGCAGCCAGGCGGTTATGCTGTTTATTGACCAGCCTACGGCTGAGGTGGCAGGCTATGCCACAGGTTACCTGGCGGCGGTGGCGCCCTTTTATCCGCTGCTGGGCCTGCTGCTGGTGTACCGGTCGGCGGAGCAGAGCATGGGCGACAGCCGGTCGCCCTTTGCGGCCTGCATTGTGGAATTGATCATGCGCATCGGCGGCACCTTTGGGTTGGCACGGATCGTGGGCTACACGGGCATTTGCCTGGCTTCGCCCCTGGCCTGGTTTGGGGCCGTGGCGCTGCTGATTCCCGTCTATTACCGGCGGATTCGTTTTCTGAAAGAGAGCGTAGGTAGGGCATAAGCCGGGGCGGAACGATGAAAAAGGAGGATCCTTATGACAAAAACAAGGAAAAAATAGCGGCGATTCTTGTGCTTGTTTTGCTGATGGCTACAGGAATCATACTGGTGCTTCACAGGCAGCCGAGTTTTGTTGGCAGCCGGGTGAAAAACCCGGACGCCTATCTGCTGGATATTCAGCAGATGAACGGCACCGATGAACACACGCTGGAGCTGGAAGCAGGCGATGTGCTTCAGGTTGCCTTTGAGACGGAAAAAGGGTCGCTGCATATGAAAATGACAGCGCCGGATGGAAATGCGCTGTATGACGGCAACGGAAAAGCAGTTGCCAGCTTCACCTTGCAGATTCCGGAAAGCGGCGCCTATTCCATTTGGGTGGAAGGGCGGCGGACCCAGGGAACGATTCGGATTCAGCGAAAAGAGCCCTGACGATTCAAAGGCCAAAGCGGCGAGCGGCCAAACCGCTTTTTTCAGTGACGACACAAAAAGAGCACAGACAACCACAAAAGCACTCACGCCGGCAGGGTTTGTTCCGGCATGGGCGCTTCCAAATTGTATGCCCAAAAACGGCAGAGCGGAAACGATTGGGGAGAGGGGAAAAGCGCTTGATAAAGAATGGACAATCAAAAGCCTTCCAAATGGCGTTGACGTTGTTTTGGGCAAAGCGGAATTTTAACTACGCTGAATCCTGTGGCTTCGCAACGGCTTTTTTCTTTGCCGGCCGGGCCGAACGCACAAAAGCGCGACCAGCATCATCAGCGCAGTGGCCGAAAGGCTGACAGGGTAGGCCGTCATAAGGGTTCGGAAGGTTCGGTTCTGCGGAAACACCCATTGAATCCAGCCAATGCGCACACCGCATACGCCCAGCATGGTCAGCAGCGCGGGAGCCAGCGATACGCCGAAGCCGCGCAGATAGCCGGAAAGAACCTCGTACAAAAGGCTGAGAGAATGGGACAGCATCACCATTGTCAGGCGGATAAAGCCGGTTTCCACCACCTCCGGATCGCTGTTAAAAACTGTCAGCAGCTGTCTGCCGAAGCACAGAATCAGCGCAACCGCCGCCGCCAGCGCCAGCGCTCCCTCCGTCAGGCCAGCAGCAGCGTTTTGCGGCAGCGCTTTACATTGCCTGCGCCGCAGTTTTGCCCAACGAAGGTGGTGCAGGCCTGGCTGAAGGAATTGAGAATATCATAGGTAATGACTTCGATGGTAAAGGCCGCGCTGGAGGCGGCCATGACCACCGTGCCCAGGCTGTTGACGGCGGACTGAATGACGATGTTGGAAACGGCGAACACGGCGCTCTGAATCCCGGCGGGCAGGCCGATGCGCAAAATCTGCTTCAGCGTCGCCCCATCAATGCGCAGCGCCGCTGGCTCCAGACGAATTTCCTGCGTGCTGCCGCGCAGCCGCCGATACAGAATCGCGGAACTGACCCCATTAGAAAGCACCGTTGCAATGGCCACGCCATCGACCGTCATGTGCGTTACGGCCACGAAAAACAGGTTCAGCAGCACGTTCAGCACGCCCGAAACCGTCAGTGCCATCAGCGGCGTTTTGGTTTCCCCAACGCTGCGAAAGATGGCCGCCTCAAAATTGTATAGCAGGATGACGGGCAAGCCCAGCAGATAAATTCTCAGATAAAGCAGCGCCAGTGGAAGCACCTCCTCCGGCACATTCAAAAGCCCCAGCAGCGGTGCGGCAGCCAGCTCGCCAAGCACGGCAACACCGGCGCCTCCCAGCAGCGCTACCAGCACGGAGGTGTGCACCGCCCGGCTCACGGAGTTCCGGTCGCCCTGGCCAACGGCGCGGGCGATGACAACGTTTGCGCCCAATGCCACGCCGATGAGCAGATTAACGATCAGGCCGATAATCGGGCTGTTCGCCCCCGCTGCCGCCACGGCTGCCGTTCGCTCCGCACCGGTAAAATTGCCGACAACCGCGATATCTGAGGCATTAAACAACTGTTCCAGAATGGCCGTGGCTGCCACGGGCAGCGCGAACCGGGGCAATTGGCTCCAGATGGGTCCGTGGAGCATATCCAGCTTTTGCACGTGCATCATGCAGGACTTCCTTCCGCAAAGATTCGGCAGAAGTATAGTACTGTCGCGAAAAAATAGCAAATAACAATGTTCGATGGTTTATCATCGTTGAAACGAATAATAAAGTACGCTATAATCGTCAAGAGGTGAAGCGCATGGAGGTTCGCGTTCTTCAAAATTTTCTGGTTGTCGCGCGGGAGCAGAACATCACCCGTGCGGCGGAAAGCCTGCACATTGCGCAGTCGTCGCTGTCCAAGCAACTGATGGATTTGGAAAGGGAACTGGGCAAGCTGCTGTTCATTCGCGGTAAACGCAAGCTGACGCTGACGGAGGACGGGACGCTGCTTCGTAAACGCGCCGAGGAAATTGTTTCGCTGATGGAAAAGACGCGACAGGAAATTGCCTCCGGCGCAGCGGAAATCAACGGGCGCATCTCCATCGGCGGCGCGCCCCAGGAAAGCGTTTTGCAAGCTGCGGCGCAAATGAGGAAGAAGCATCCGGGCGTGCAGTTTGATTTCTACGCCAGCGACGCGACCGATGTCATGGAGCGGCTGGACCACGGAAGCCTGGATTTCGCCGTGCTGCTGGAGCCGGTGAATGTGGTCAAGTACGAATTCCTTTCTCTGGGCGATTCTGCCTGCTGGGGTTTACTGCTGCCGTCCAGCTGCGCACTGGCGCAAAAAAACGCCGTGCATCCGGACGACCTTCGCCTTGCGCCGCTGGTGTTTCATCGGCGCGAGGGGCTTCTGCTGGAAATTGCCCGCTGGGCACGGACGGAACCGGAGCGTCTCCCCATCGCGGCAACCTACAACGTGGTCGGCGGTGCGCCCGTCCATTTTGTTCGGAGTGGACTGGGTTATTTTTTGACCACCGAGGATCATCTGGGTTCGGCGCTTCCCTCCGACGTATGCTTCCTCCCGCTGGAACCGAGGTTGGAAATCCATCATGCCTTGGTCTGGAAACGCCGATCCGTATTCAGCAAAGTAGCGAAAACCTTTTTAACGTGCTTTCGCAAGGCGGAAAACGAGGGAAACCACGGCGAGACTACGGTTGAATAAATGATAGGCGCTCATGCCGAAGTCATTCTTCCAGGCATGAGCGCTTTTCTTACGGTTGTAAAGCTTTTTGCTTTCGACTTTCTTAGTCGTGGGGGAAAAAGCCCAAACGGCGCGCTTCTGGTTGTCCAGTTCCTTGCGGGCCTTCTTACTGAGCTTTTCACGGGAGATGAATTTCGCCATGAGGTTCACATCCTTTCAAGTCTGACGGCAAGGTAAGAAAAAACCTGGCAAGCAAGCCTGCCAGGCGTGTGGTGGTCGCAACAGGACTCGAACCTGTGACCCCATCGATGTGAACGATGTGCTCTACCAACTGAGCCATGCGACCTTTTCTTTTTGACCGAAGCATTTACCTCGGCGACATTTGTTACTATAGCACACTTTGCTTTTGTTGTCAACAATCAATTTTGGTTTCTTACGATATTTTTCAAAAAGACACGAAGGGAAAGGGGTGGTTCATTGCTTTTTCTGAGCGAGTGTGATTAAATTAAAGAAAGAAAGCGGCAAAGGGGCGGGAAAACGGATGGAACAGGTTCGGCAGTGGCTGCGGGCATATCGAAATGAG
>CAKTUS010000037.1 GCA_934621485.1 uncultured Clostridia bacterium | reverse complement strand
AAATCGAAGGGCTGCGACCCTCCGATACCACCCGGTTTTTTCGACAGGATGAAAGCTCGCCAGGCGGCGAGCTTTTTGATACTCCTTTGTTTTACTTGCGTTCAAAGCCGAAATAACGATTGGCGTTTTCGTAGCTCACGCCGCGCACAATTTCAGCCAATGTTTCCTGATCGTCCGGGAACATGCCTTCCTCCACCCACTGCCCCAGCAGGCGGCACAGAATTCGGCGGAAATACTCGTGGCGAGGATAGCTCAGGAAGCTGCGGCTATCTGTCAGCATGCCCACAAAGCCCGCCAGATATCCCAAATTGGCCAGGCTCACCAACTGATCGGTCATGCCCTGGAAATGATCGTTGAACCACCAGGCGGAGCCATGCTGAATTTTGCTGACAGCCTCGCTGCTTTGGAAACAGCCGCAAAGAGAATCAATGGCTTGATTGTCGTTGGGATTCAAGCTGTACAGAATGGTCTTGGGCAAAACTCCTTTTTCTTCCAGGGCGCCCAGAAATGCGGCGGCCTGAGCCGAGGGGGTGTGGTTATCGATGCTGTCATAGCCCGTATCCGGTCCAAGCCGCTCGTACATGTTCGGATTGTTGTTGCGGCGGCAGCCATAGTGAATCTGCATCACCCAGCCGCGGCTGTGATACTGCCCTGCCACATACGTCATAAAGGCCGTTTTGAACGCCGCTTCTTCTTTCAGGCTAACCGTTTGGCCGGAAAGCCGCTTTTTCAAAATGGCGTCCACCTGTCCTTCCGTCGCAGGTTCGTAGCAAATGTAGTTTAGCGCATGGTCGCTCAGGCGGCAATGGTTTTGTGCAAAGAAGTCCATGCGGGCGCTCAGGGCGGTCTTCAGGCTTTCCCAATCCGTAATAGTCACGCCGCTGCACTGGCTCAGCCTGCTCAAATAGTCGGTAAACTCCGGTTGTTCGATGTTCATAGCCTTGTCGGGCCGCCAGGCGGGCAGTACCGTGGTGCGGAACGTGCTGTCGGCTGCCAGTTTCTGGTGCCATTCCAGGCTATCAATGGGGTCGTCGGTGGTGCAGATGATATCCACATGGCTTTGGGCTATCAAACCGCGCACGCTCATGTGGGGCTCCTGCAGCTTGGCGTTGCACAGGTTCCACACTTCTTCGGCAGTGGAGCGGTTCAGTACGCCCGCATAGCCAAAGAAACGCCGCAACTCCAAATGGCTCCAGTGGTACAGCGGATTGCCGATGGCCTTGCCCAGTACCTCGGCCCATTTTACAAACTTGTCATGGTCGCTGGCGTTGCCGGTGATGTACTTTTCATCCACCCCGGCGCAGCGCATCAGGCGCCACTTGTAATGATCGCCGCCCAGCCATACCTGGGTAATGTTTTCATAGCGCAAATCCTCATAGATCTGCTTTGGGCTGATGTGGCAGTGATAATCGATGATGGGGCACTTGGCCGCCACCTGGTGGTACAGCTGAACGGCCGTTTGCGTGGTCAGCAGGAAATCCTTGTCCAAGAATGGTTTCATGGGACGCTCTCCTTTCAAAATCCGGTTTTATCGCGTACTGCCGCGGCGAACAAGCTCGCCGCGAAACACCGTTTCCAGGGGCATTTCACGCCCTTCCAGCACGCCCAGTAAAATGGTGGCGCAGTGCTGGCACACCGCCTTCAGCCGGTTGTCCACGCTGCTGAGTTCCGGTTCGCAGCAAAGGCTGTAGGTGGAGTTATTGTAGCCTATGACGCACAGGTCCCGGGGAATCTCCCGTCCTTTGACCCGAGCATACTTCATGGCGCCCACGCTGAGCAAATCCTCGGAGGCGAATACAGCGTCAAAGCGCAAGCCTTCCTCGTCCAGCCGAAGTAGTTCGTCCCGTACATGAGGCACGCTGAGCTGCTCCTCGGGAATAAAGCGTATCAGCGCTTCCTCCGTTGGCAGGCCAACGCTTTCGTAGGCGGCCCGGTAGCCGGCCAGTTTGTTCAGGCCGTTTAGGTTTTGGGAGTGGTACAAATACAGCACCCTCCGGCAGCCGCTTTCCAATAAAAACCGAGTTGCCTCCAGCGTAGCCTGCTTTTCATCGCACAGCACGCTGTACACATTGGGGGCCTTGTAGGCCGAATTGAGAATAACAACGGGCATCTGCTGGGCCGCCTTGCAAATATACTCGTTATCCCTGGCGCGTTCTTCCACAAAGGTTGATCCCATCAGAATCATGCCGTCCACATGCTGGCCCATCAATAGCTCTACTCCCTGTTTGCGGGCCTCCAGATTTCTTTCACAGCAGCTGAGCAGGCAGTTGTAATGCTGGTTTCGAAGCTCCTTTTCCAGATAGCTCAGGGCATGAGCCAGATAAGGGTCGGCGGCATTGGGGCAAAGCAGGCCAATGGTTTTCATACTGTTCAGCCCCAGACTGCGGGCAAAGGCGTTGGGCACATAGCCGCTTTCTTCAATAACCGCCATCACCCGCTCCCGGGTTTTGGCGCTGACGCGGGCGCTGTGATTCAGCACCCGGGACACCGTTGCGGTAGATACCCCGGCCTTTTGGGAAATATCGTAAATCGTCATACAGGCTCCTCATGTAAGTGCTTACAAGCTTTTCATTTTTGATTATACATGATTTTCACGGTCTTGGCAATCCCATTTGCAAATCCGTGCGGAACAAAATGACGAAAAACTGTCATTTTTGAAAAACAGTTGACGGCCGTTCAAAAACTGAGTACAATGGCAATAAGCGTGTAAGCGCTTACATCTTCAAACAAAACTATGTACATCGTCGTGGAGGGAAAAACCATGGAAAGATTAACCGCAACGGGCCGGAATGAAACCAAGCGCCCCATCAAGGTGCTGCAATTTGGCGAAGGAAACTTTCTGCGCGCTTTTGTAGATTACATGATTGACATTGCTAATGAAAAAGCCGGGCTGGATGCGGGCATTGTGCTGGCCAAGCCCATCTCCTTTGGCAATCTGGAGGCTTTCCGCCAGCAGGATTGCCTGTACACGGTGCTGCTGCGGGGGCTGGAGGATGGAAAGCCCGTGGAACGGGAACGGCTCATCACCTCCGTTCAGGAGGTGGTAGACACCTATGGCGAATATAAACGCTATGCCGAATACGCCAGGCTGGACACGCTGCGCTTCATCGTGTCCAACACCACCGAGGCCGGAATTGTGCTGGACGAAAGCGACCGGCTGGACCTGTGCCCGCCCAATACCTACCCGGGCAAGCTGTGCAAGTTCCTGTACGAACGTGCGCAAGCCTTCGACTATGCCCCGGATAAGGGCCTGATTATTCTACCGGTAGAGTTGATTGACGACAACGGCATCGAGCTCAAGCGCTGTGTCAGGGCGCTTGCCCGCATTTGGAACCTTGGCGAACGGTTTGATGCCTGGCTGGATGAAGCCTGTGTGTTTACGTCCACCCTGGTAGACCGCATCGTAACCGGCTATCCCCGCGATGAAGCGGAGCGTCAGGCCATCTGGCAGCGCCTGGGCTATGAAGACCGGCTGCTGGTAACCGGCGAGCCCTTTGCCCTGTGGGTCATCGAGTCGCCTAAGGACCTTTCCAAGGAGCTGCCTCTGCCCGGCTGCGGTCTTCCGGTGATCTTTACCAACAACCAGAAGCCCTATAAACAGCGCAAGGTGCGCATCCTCAACGGCGCGCACACATCTTTTGTTCCCGCCGCTTTCCAGTGCGGCTACGACTATGTGCTGGACGCAATGCACGACCCCATGATTCGAACCTTTATGCAAAAAACCCTGTATGACGAAGTCATTCCCACCTTGAGTCTGCCAAAGGATGACCTGATGGCTTTTGCCGAAGCGGTTACCGGCCGGTTTGAAAATCCCTTTATTAAGCACGCTCTGCTGTCCATCTGCCTCAACAGCGTTTCCAAGTGGCGCGCTCGCTGCATGCCCAGTCTGCTGGGTTATGTAGAAAAGACGGGCGCTCTTCCAGCGCACCTGACCTTCTCCCTGGCTTCCCTGATGGCGCTGTATCACGGCGGCAAGCTGGAGGACGGCAAGCTGGTGTGTCAGCGAGGCTGTCAGCCCTATACCCTGCAGGACGACGCGGAAGTGGTGCGTTTCTTTGCCGAAGGCAACGATCGCCCGGCCAAAGACCTGGTGCACGATTTCCTCAGCCGCGAAAGCTTCTTCGGTCAGGATTTAACCCAGGTGCCCGGTTTGGAACAAAGCGTCCTCCGCAGCTATGAAGCCATTTTGTCCAAGGGCATGCGGGCCGTCATGAGCGAAACCTTCGGAGGCTGATATGCAGGATGTGTTAAAAATCAATCCGGCAGATAATGTAGCGGTGGCCCTGCGCCCGCTGGAAAAGGGAGAAAGCCTTTCCGTTGACGGCGAAACCCTCACCCTGCAAACCCCGATTCCTGCCGGACACAAGGTAGCTTTGCAAAACCTGTCTGCCGGGGACAAAATCATCAAGTACGGCTCCCCCATCGGTCAGGCGACCGCGTTCATTGCCAGGGGCAGCCATGTACACGTACACAACCTGCGTACCCTGCTCAGCGGCGAGCTCAGCTACACGTATCAGCCCAAGGAGTGCCGTCTCTCCCCTCTGCCTGCCGAAACCTTTCTGGGCTATCCCCGGGAGGACGGCAGCGTGGGCGTGCGCAACGAGCTGTGGATTTTGCCCACTGTGGGCTGCGTAAGCAATGTAGCCAAGGCTCTGGAGCAGCAGGCTCAATGTCTGGTGGGCGGAAGCGTGGAAGGCGTACACGCCTTTCCTCATTCCTACGGTTGCTCCCAAATGGGCGAGGATCAGGAGCACACCCGTACCATTCTGGCCGATTTAGCCTGTCATCCCAATACCGGCGGCGTACTGGTACTGGGGCTGGGGTGTGAAAACAGCGGCGTTGAGGAAATTCGCAAGCACATTCCCCAAGGGCTTGGGCAGCGGGTGCGCTATTTGGTGTGCCAACAGGTAGAGGATGAGCTGGAAGCCGCCATGAACATTTTGCGGGAATTGGCGGAGCAGATGCGGCTTCAGCATCGGGTGCCCTGTCCTTCCTCCAAGCTGGTTGTGGGGCTAAAATGCGGCGGTTCCGACGGTTTTAGCGGCATCACGGCCAACCCCATCATCGGCGGTTTTTCCGACCTGCTGGCGGCACAAGGCGGCAGCACCATTCTCACCGAGGTGCCGGAGATGTTCGGGGCGGAAACCCTATTGATGGCCCGGTGTGAAAACAAACAATTGTTTGACCAGACTGTTTTCCTTATCAACAGCTTTAAGCGCTATTTTGAAGAGCATCACCAGACCATTTATGAGAATCCCTCGCCCGGCAATAAAGCCGGCGGTATCAGCACTCTGGAGGATAAGGCGCTGGGCTGCACGCAGAAAAGCGGCTCTTCCCCCGTGCGAGCCGTGCTAAGCTATGGCCAGCGCGTCAGTGTTTCCGGTTTGAGCCTGCTTTCCGCTCCCGGCAACGATTTGGTGGCTTCCACCGCTTTGGCGGCGTCCGGCGCGCAAATCGTGCTGTTTTCCACCGGCCGCGGTACGCCCTTCGCCTCCCCGGTCCCCACGGTGAAAATTGCCTCCAATTCCCCTCTGGCACAGCGCAAACGCAACTGGATTGACTTTGACGCAGGCGCGTTGCTGGATGGCAAAACGCTGCCCCAAATGAGTCGACAGCTGATGGACCACGTGCTGGCCGTAGCCAGTGGAAAGCTGGTGCGCAGCGAGGAAAACGGTTATCATGATATGGCCATTTTCAAAACCGGGGTCACGTTGTAAACCACCTGCTCTTTGCCGCCGGTAAGCCAGGAGTGAAGCGGGCTGGAAACGCCGTTTTGTCCATCGTTTTCCGCCGAAACCACTTTGCCGGTTTGCGTTACAGGCTTCGGCGTGCCGGCCCGCAACCACAATCACCGTCTTGGACAGGCTTTGTCCAAGACGGTTTTCGGCTGCCTGCCGATAACCGCCAACGTCCTTACCTCCGCCGGATGCGCGCTTCGTCTCGCCATATTCAAACCCTGACGGTCCACAGAGGAAAACAGGCGTTTTGGAAGCCCAACCGCCAAAAGAGGACAGCGCGGATAGTAAGCCCTGCGATCATTGGACAATGCGCCGCCCGATGGAAAGGCCAGCCGCTTCGGCGGCTGGCCTTCTTTGGTTGCTTTTTGTTCCGTTTGTCAAAAGCCGTTGAGGCTTTGGCAGTTAACTCAGATATTTTTGCAGGGTGCGGCGCACCGCGCCCTTGCCTTCCAGCATTTCCGATAGCATTTGCTCCACTTTGCCTGCAATACCCGCCTCCGCCAGGTCGAGCCCAAACAGATGAGCATTGCTCAAAATGGGAGGAAGAACGCCTTTCACGCTGTCGGGCTGTCCAAAGTGAATGTGTTGCAGCGCCGCTTGCAATTCGCTCAGCATGGGATCGGCGCTAACCGTCATAGGATTGCCCTCGTCATCCACAGCCAGCAGATAACGCAGCCACCCCGCCAGCACCAGCGGAATCGCCGTCAGGGACGACGAATCCAGTCCCGGCCTCGCTACATAGCTTTTCAGCGTTTCGCCAAAGCGTACGGGGATTTTTTGACTGGTATCGGTCGCTATGCGCTGGGGCGTATCCGGCAAAAACGGGTTGGGCAAGCGCTGGTTTACCACTTCGTCAATGAAGGCCCTGGGGCTCAGGATGCCCGGATCTGTAACCACAGGAAGCCCTTCATGATAGCCGATGCGTTCCACCAGCGCCTTGAGCTGCGAGTCGCCCATTTCATCGCAAATACGCTGGTAACCCAGCAGGCAGCCAAAGACCGCCAGCGCCGTATGCAGCGGATTCAGGCAGGTGGTCACCTTCATGCGCTCCGTCCGGTTCACCGTGTCGCGGTCGGTCATGTAGACGCCCGCCTTTTCCAAAGCGGGCCTGCCGCCCGGAAAACAATCCTCAATGACCAGATATTGCGGCGCTTCCGCATTAACAAAGGGCGCGATATAGGTTCCCTTATCGGTCACAATAGGCTCCATCCCTTCCACGCCCAGGGCCTCCAGCTGACGCTGTACCTCCGCGGAAGGGCGGGGGGTAATCTTATCAATCATGGTCCAGGGAAAGCTCACCCGGCTTTCATCCTCCAGCCAGGAAACATACGCCTGTGGAACAAAGCCGTTTTCCTGCCAGCCGTGCGCAATTTCCAAAACGCTCCGGCGCAGCTTTTCGCCGTTGCGGCTACAGTTATCCATGCTGACCAGGGCCACAGGACGCGCACCCGCCTCAAAGCGGCGCAGCAGCAGCGAAGCCACAACGCTCATGACATGGCGGGGGCAGGCAGGGCCGCTTGCCAAATCCTGCCTCACCAGCGGAAGCCACTGGCCCTGCAAATCGCGCAGCGCATACCCCTTTTCCGTAATGGTAAAGCTGACCATTTGCAGGGAAGGCTTGGCAAACAAATCGCAAAGGGCGCGCCAGTCGCCAGCGTTTTCCGGCTTCGCCTTTAACCCCTGGGCAATGGAAGCAATCACCTGACGTTCAAGAGAGCCGTCGGGGCGCAGGGTGGCCAGCAGCGTCATGGAATCATGCGGCTGATAGATTCGGTCAATGATCTGGTCGTCAAAGGTCTCGGCGGCGATGATTCCCGTTTTCTCCAGCCCATCCTCCAGCAGCCGCTGCTGAAGCGCCGCGATAAAGCCGCGGAAGATGTTTCCGGCGCCAAAGTGTACCCAGGTGGGCGTATCCAGCGTAGCGAGACACATGGCGCGCCAGTCAAAGCCAGGAAGCGCAATTTGCGCCTCCTGCCACTGTTTTTTTTCCAAAATGCCCTGATAGCTTAGTTTCATTGCAAACGCCCTCCGTCAGCTCTTTTGAATAGCCTCCCACAGTCCGTTCAGGTAAGCCGCACCCAGCGCCCGGTCATACAGGCCATAGCCCGGACGGCCCTTCTCGTCCCAAATCATCCGGCCGTGGTCGGGGCGCACATAGGCGTCGGGACAGGTATCGAAAATAGCCTTCATCACGGCGTACATATCCAAATCCCCTGCCGAAGACAGGTGAGCCGCCTCGCGGAAATGGTGATATCCCAAGTGCTTTACATTGCGCACATGCAATGCCGCAATACGGTTTTTTTCGCCAAAGTGACGGATGGCCGCCGGCACGTTGTTATCGGGATTGGAGCCAAGGGATCCGGTGCACAGGCACAGTGCGTTAGCCGGAGAATCGTACAGGGCCACGATTTTGTCAAAATCCGCCTGGCTGTGTGCAATGCGGGGAAGGCCAAAGATGTCCCACGCAGGATCGTCCGGATGGCAGGCCATGCGAACACCTGTTTCCTCGCATACCGGAATAATCCCCCGCAGGAAATAGCGGTAGTTTTCCAAAAGCTGCTCCGAGGTCATTCCTTCATAGCCCTTCAGGGTTTCTTCCAGCTGGCTCAACCGTTCCGGCTCCCAGCCGGGCAGGGTGAAGCCGTGGGAATCCTCCGCCGTTTTCCGCACTATTTCCAGCGGCCCCATTTCGCCCAAATCCTTCTCATCAAAGTACAGGCTGTTGGAGCCGTCCTCGGGAATCACCCGGGCCAGATCGGTACGAAGCCAATCGAACACGGGCATAAAGTTGTACACAATCACTTTAATGCCGTATTTGGCCAGGTTGCGAATGGTGGCGCAGTAGTTTTGAATATAGCCGTCCCGGGTGGGAAGGCCCAGCTTGATGTCCTCGTGCACGTTCACGCTTTCGATAACCTCAAGCTCCAGCCCGGCAGCATGCACCTCCTCTACCAGGGCACGGATTTCTTCCTCTTCCCATACCACTCCTGCGGGCTTGTCAAGCATGCCCATCAAGCCGGTCATGCCGGGAATTTGTTTCACGTACTGAAGCGGAATCGGATCTGCCTGGCTGCCATACCAACGGAATGTCATTTTCATGGTTCAACGTTGCTCCTTACTGCATAAACAGGCGCGGCAGCAGCAGGCTGATTTCCGGTATAAAGGTAATCAACAGCAGCGCGGCCAGCATGCAAAGATAGAATGGCATCGTTGCTTTTACCACCCGTTCCATAGGTACTTTGGAAACAGCGGACCCAATAAACAGCACAGCCCCAACCGGCGGCGTAAGCAAGCCGATACCACAGTTTAACATCATCATAATGCCAAACTGGATTTTGTCAATACCAATACTTTCCGCAATAGGCAGCAAAATAGGCGTAGCAATCAAAATAATTGGCGCCATGTCCATAATGCAGCCCAAAATCAGCAAAATCAGGTTAATAAGCAGCGCCAGCACAATGCGGTTCTGCGAAATGCCGGTAATCAAATCGGCGGCAAACTGGGGCACATGCAAAATGGTCAGGCAGTAGCCAAAAGCCGCCGATGTGGAAATCAGTATCAGCACAATGCTCAGGGTTTCCACGCACTCGCTCAGCTCCTTCCACACGCCCCGCCAGTTCAGGCCCTTATATACATACACACTGACAAACAACGAGTACAAAACGGCGATGGCCGCGCTTTCCGTTGCGGTAAACACGCCGGCTACCACGCCTACCACCACAATCAAAATGGCGGCAAGCGCCCAAATGGAACGGCGGCATTGCTTCAAAAAGGCCCTCAAGCGAAACGGTTCGCCCTTGGGATAGCCCCGTTTGACGGAAATAATGTAGGAACCAATCATCAAGCACAGGCACAAAATGGCGCCGGGAATGTAGCCCGCCATAAACAACGCGCCCACGCTGACGCCTCCGGCAGCCGTGGCGTAAATGACCATGTTATGGCTGGGCGGCACCAGAATTCCTTCCACCGACGAGGTAATGGTAAGCGCAGTGGCAAAATCATCGTCATAGCCCTGGTCCACCATCATGGGAATGATAATGGAACCCAAGCTGGCGGTATCCGCCGCAGCCGAGCCGGAAATGCCGCCGAAGAAATAGCTATCCACACAGTTCACCATCGCCAAGCCGCCGCGCATCCATCCCACCAGCGAATTGGCCAGCGCTACCAGCTTTTCGGATATGCCTCCGCTGCCCATCAAACAGCCCATGGTAATGAAAAACGGCACCGCCATCAGGCTGTAAGACCATACCCCTTTCACCATCTGAGTAGCCAGGGTGGTTAGGGACGTACCCATATTCAGCAGGCAAAGCACCGTGGAAATGCCCACCGCATAGGCAATCGGCACGCGCAACGCAATCAGCAGCAAAAAGGAACCCAACAGAATTACAATTGAAAGAACATCTGGGGTCATACGCTCTGCGCCTCCTCTTGGGCGGCCGCCCTCGTCTTCTCCTCGAAGGACGACCGAATGTTTTGATAAATAGCCTCCAGCTCAAACACAATCATGCCGACACCTGCAATGGGCACGGGCAGATACATCCACAGCTTGCTCAGCGTGGGAATGGATTCATATTTGGCAAAGCGGGCCAGCGGGCCGGTGCACACCTGCGCGCCGTAAACCAGCATAATGATCCCCAGCACCAGCACAATCACGTCGCACAGCAAATCGGACGCCTTTACCAGCTTAGCGGGAAGGTATTTATCAAAAGCGGTCATGCGAATATGCGAGCCGCGGCGAATTGCCAGCGCCGCAGACAGCACGGCCATGTACACCATGAAGGTGAGCACCATCTGCTCGCCCCAGGGCATGGGCGGAAAAATAGCGTTTGGCACATAGCGCTGGATCACGGTAAGGGTGGCAATCACAATGTCCGCAATCAGCAGCAGCTTGCAAATCGTCATCAAGATTTTATCCGTAATATCAAATACAATTTTCACCTTGTCCAAATAATGAAAGATTTTGGGCATGAAACACCGACTCCCCTCTTCAAAAATGGCCGGTTGCCTACGGTAAGGGGAGGAACGGGCAAGCTCGCTCCTCCCCCCACGGTTGGGGTTTCGTTGGGTTACTGCATGTTCACAATCTGCTGATACAGCTCAGCCTGGTCGGCGGTATTCTTTTCAATGGTATTACGGCAGGCTTCTACCCACGCGGTTTTGTCTTCCACCTCAATTACATGGACGCCCTCGGCCTTCAGCTGCTCCAGTACCTTGGCTTCTTCCCCGGCGCTCAGTTCCGCGTTGTAGCTCTGGGTCAGCTTTCCGGCCTCCAGAATGGCGTTCTGCTGCGCCTGGTCCAGCTTCGCCCACGCCACGTCGGTAATCACAATCTGAATCGCGCCCAGGGTGTGTCCATCCAGCAGCAGATAGGGAGCCACCTCCGGGAAGGCGTTGGAGCGGTAGTTGGCAATGGGCTGCTCGGCGGCGTCCACAACGCCGGTTTGCAGCGCGCTGTACAGCTCGGTAAAGGAAACCACGGTGGGATTGGCGCCCAGGTCGGTTACCATGCCGGTCATCACAGGGTCCTCGGACACGCGAATTTTCATTTCCTTTAGGCTGTCGATACCGGTAACCTCATTGCGGAAGAAGAAATGACGGAAACCCTCCTCGCCGTAGCAAATACCCCGCAAGGGCAGCCCCACGGTTTGCGGCTCGTTCAAAAACTCCTCCGCCAGGTCGCTATTGGCAAAATTCCAAAAATGCTCGCGGCTGACAAAGGTGTAGGGAATGGACAGCAGCTTTGCCTTGTTGCAGCCGTAGGCGGTGAACTGGAACGCGGAAAAACGGCCGATATCAACCGTGCCGCTGCCGCTGAGAATTCCATCCAGCACCTGAGCCTCCGTGCCCAGCACACCCGAATGCTGAATGTTGATCACCACACTGCCGCCGGTCAGTTCTTCCACCTTTTCCTTAAAAAACTGCGCCGTTTTGCCAACGATGGTATCTAAGGGGTTGACCTCGCTGTAGGTAAGGGTAACCGTGTCCGCCAACGCGCCCGTGCAACCCAGAGCCAGCACGAGGGTAAGCACCAGAGCAAGCAGCTTTTTCATGGAAGGATCCTCCTTATTCATTTTTGTGTCGTTTAAGGTCGTTTTATTTCCTTAAGCAACATTCCTGCATGAATTATAGCATGACAATTTTTGTCTGTCTACTGGCAGGGCGATTAAAAAACCGCTAAGAACGTTCATGCACGTATTCAATCCCACCGAGACGGTTGCTTTTTGCTCCGTTCCATGTCACAATACAGAAAATGCCATCTGGTTCAGGAGGCTGCCATGAAAAACGTAACGATTCATGTAAAGCTGGATTCGGCGTCCTTTCGACGCTTTGCCCTGTTCGATACCCTGGTTCTGCGGCGACGCTGGGTGCGGCCCGCGCTGTTCGGCTCCATCATGTGCGCTTTTGCAGTCGTCTGCTTTTGCCTGAGAAAGGAGCAATCTCCTCTGCTTGGCGGCTTGCTGCTGACACTTGGACTGGGCATGCCGGCCGTTTATTTCGGCGTGTTTTTCAGTCAGTTGAGGGAGCAAATCAAGCTGCTGGGCCTGCAAAAGCCTCAACCGGTCTATACGCTGCGCTTTTCCCCGGAGGGCGTTTGCATTACCAACGACAGAAAAGCGGAAGCGGCGCAGGAAGCGCCTTGGGAAAAGCTGTACGGCGTTTATCGCGTGAAGGACAGCATCTACCTGTATGCCACGCCTCAAAAAGCCTTTTTGCTGCCGGACGGCCAGGCGGACGCTTCGCCGGATGAACTGTGGCGCTTGCTGTGCGCCCGCATACCTCGTCATTTGGACCGGCGAGCATAACGGAAAAGCGATTTCTCCCGGATTCGGCATGTCGAATCCGGGAGTTTTGTTTATCTAACTGCCCAAAAAGGGAATTTTTCAAACCATAAAAATGATATATTTATATCATTATTTCATGATTTGTTTATCAAAAAATTATTGACATAAATGATCGAATTGTGTATGATAATCATGCAAACACAAGAGAGGCGATTCCATATGGATTTTCACTTTCAGTACGGCGTCACCTGTGCGTTGGATGCGCCCGCCGGTTCTCCTTTTCCGCTTGTTCACCCGAACATCGACCATACCATGGATTTTCTTTCCGAAAATGGCTTTCACTCCATAGAACTGCACCTGCTTCGCCCCGGCGAAGTAAACAGCGAGCATATTCTGGAGGCGTGCGCCGCCAAGGGATTATTTGTTTCCAGCATTGGCACCGGCATGGCCTATTCCAAGGAAGGGCTGTCCATCACTTCGCCGGATTGTGAGGTGCGCCGCCGTGCCGTACAGCGCTTGAAAGACCAGCTGGATCTGGCGGACAAGCTGAACTGCTGCATCATCATTGGTTCCATGCGAGGCGCTATCGCCCCCGGCGATAGCTTTTCCCAAGTGGAAAAGCGCATGGTGGACAGCTGTAAGGAACTGTGCGATTACGCCGAAAAAGGCCGCGGAACCATTGCAATTGAAGCCATCGACCGTATCGAAACCAACTATCTGCGCACGGGAGAGGACGTGCTGCATCTGATTGACCTGGTAGGCAGCGATCGGCTGGGCGTGCATTTGGACACCTACCACATGAATATGGAGGAGCTAAGCTGGGTGCATCCGGTGGAGCTGTGCGGCGACAAGCTGTTCCATGTACATGTAGCGGATAACACGCGCCTGTATCCGGGAAGCGGTTTAATCGACTTTCTTCCCTTTATGCAGGCGCTCAAGGACCATCATTATTCTCATACGCTCACGCTGGAATGTTTCCCTGTGCCCACCGGTGAAGAAGCGGTGAAGCTGGGGCTGGCCCATCTGCGCAATGTTGCCGCCCATTGTAAATGATAAAGCTTATCAATTCTATCATTTTAGGAGGAAAACCCCATGAACGAGGAAAACCGTACTCTTGAAATGCCCCAGGTGGACGAAACCATCAGCAAGCTGCATTACGCCACCGTGCGTGCGGAACTGAAAGAGGTTTGGGAAAAGGCCAAGCCGTACATGACCGGCTTTTGCCGCGCCTGCAAGGTGTGCAACAGCCTGAACTGTCCCGTCATCCCCACGGAACGCGCCGCCACGGCCGAGCGGAACTATCGCAAGCTTCAGCAGGTGAAAATCGCCTACGAAACCATCTACGAGGGCGGCGACGGCACCGAAATTGATACCAGCATTTCTCTCTTTAGTCATCGCTTTCATGCGCCCATTATGTCCGCTCCCTTCGGACTGGTGAATTGCTTTAATCCCAAAACCCATTTCAAAGACGACTATGATTTTACCATGGCTCTGTTAAAGGGCACCAGCCGTCTGGGCGTGTTTGCCTGCACGCCGGATTCCTTTAAGCCGGAAGCTTTTACCGATCCCCTGCGCGCCATTGAAGACAGCGGCCTGCCCGGCATCCCCACCATCAAAGCCTGGGAGCCGGAGAAAATCCAGCGCTACATCCGCATGGCGGACAAGGTAGGCTGCATGGCCATTGCTCATGATATCGACTGCATCGGCCTTCCCAATAAGTCCATCAACGGCGGCAGCAAAACCTACCCCAAATCCGCCGCTCAGCTAAAGGAGATTTTCTCCATCACCAAGACCCCCTTCATTCTCAAGGGCGTTCTCAGCGTTCGCAGCGCCATGGCGGCGCTGGAAAGCGGCGCGTCTGGCATTGTGGTTTCCAATCATGCCGGCAATACGCTGGATCAGGCGCTCTCTACGGTGGAGGTGCTGCCCGCCATCAAGGCCGCTGTGGGCGATCGCATGGCCATCATTGTGGATGGCGGCGTGCGCCATGGCGAGGATGTGTTCAAGATGCTGGCGCTGGGCGCCGACGCGGTCATGCTGGGTCGTCCCTATATCATTGCGGCGGAAGGCGGAGAGGAGCGCGGCGTGGCGCTGTACACCCAGAAGATTATCTGGGAGCTGATGAACGCCATGCGCATGAGCGGCTGCCGTACCCTGAAGGATATCACCCGGGATCACGTGATCATTACCAACGACTAAAAGCAGGTGAGCGATATGAAAATCGGCATGAGCACCAATACCTTTGCCGGCGAGCCTCTGGAAAACATCCTGGCGCTGGCCCGGGAGTTTGGCATCCATGATATTGAAATGTGGGCCAGCTGCACCGACGCCATCGGTCCGGTAGCCCATGAATACGACTGGCGCAACCGCGACATCGAAAAAACAGCCCGTCAGCTGCGGGAAGCCGAAGTGCACGTAGGCTGTGTGTCCTTTGCCTGGGGTCTGCGGGTGGAGTATGCGCAGGACCAGAAGCTGTTTACCCAGGAAATGATGCACGCCATCGAAATTGCCCACCGGCTGGGCGCTGAAACTGTGCTGCATTACGTGCGCGCCCTGGCCCCGGACGACAGCAAGCCGGATGCGGAAAAGCTGAAGCTGTACTGGCAGGAGCCTCTGGCTCTGGCCGAAAAATACGGCATTGTGCTGGTGGCGGAAAACGAGCCGGACGATTACACCTGGACGCCGGACAATATGAAAGCGCTGATGCAGGTGTTTTCCTCCCCCTATTTCAAAACCAATTACGACGCTACCAATTACTATCATTCCGGGTGCGAGCCTTTCCCCTATGCCTACGACGTGCTCAAGGAGCATATCGGCTACACACACATCAAAAACGGCCGTATCTACCGGCCTGAGTTTTGCCCGGATCCGGACTGGCTCTGCAAGGAAATCGGCATGACCCACAGCCTGGCCGGCAACGAAATGTATTATGTGGAGGCCGACGCCGGCGTTGTCAACAACATCGCTCTGCTGCGCCGCTTTCATGAGGACGGCTACTGCGGCATGTGCACCATTGAACCTCACACCACCCGTCAAAACGCCATCAACGCCATCCGGCGCGAGGTAACCTTCCTGAAAGGCACTGGCTATTTCGGCTGAAAACCGTTCCAAAACCGCACCATTCAAAACCATCTTTATTGATGGCTTGGTTTTGTGCGCCCAAAAATGTCAAACAGCCGTTAAGCGCGGCTGAAAATAAAAAGGAGGAACTCCACCATGAAGAAAACCCTGGCTATCCTGCTTGCCCTCGTTTTGGCGCTGGGCTGCACCTCTGCTTTTGCTGAGCAGACCAAAACCCTGAAGTTCGGTATTTCCATTCCTCAGCTGTCCAACGCCGCGTGGCGCGTATGGGCCGATATGGCTATCAAGGCCTGCGAAGAGCTGGGCGTTGAGTATGAAATTGCCGACGCTGCCGGCGACGACAACAAACAGTACAATCAGATCGTTTCCCTGTGCTCCAGCGGCGTTGACGGCATCATCCTCAACGGCAACTCTGACGCGGTCATCGAGTCCATGCTGGATGTGTGTGACGAAGCCGGCGTGCCCTGCGTTGTCACCGGCCGTTCTCCCGGCTTCCTGCCCAGCGAATACGACGGCGACTCCTACCTGATCTTTGTTGGCTGCGATTGGGAAATTTCCGGTTATATGCAGGCGGAAGCCCTGTACAACGCCGGCGGCCGCAAGGTGGTTGCCAGCGGCGGCATGAAGGGCGTTTCCGTTGCCGACGCCCGCTTCTCCGGCCTGGAACTGTTTGTATCCCGTCATCCTGATATGGAAATTGTGGACGGACAGCGCACCGCCGAAACCCGTACCCAGGGCATGGAAAACATGGAAAACTGGCTGTCCGCCTACAAGACCGCTGACGGCTATGCCTTTGACAGCGTTTGGACCACCAACGACGACACCGCTCTGGGCTGCCTGGAAGCGCTGACCGCCGCCGGCCTGAACGGCAAAATCCTGCTGGGCGGCATCGACGTGCTGGACGAATCCCGTGAAGCCATGCACAAGGGCGAGCAGGTGTTCGATACCTTCTCCGATCCCTACTCCATCGAGTATGCTTCCGTGATCCCCCTGTACGACTACCTGCACGGCTTCGAGCCCGAAGTGGAGCAGATCACCTGCGGCCTGCTGAACATCACCCCCGACAACATCGCCGACTATGAAGCGGCCTTCGTAACCGGCACCTGCGACGTGGACGCCAAGAACTTCAGCCGCGTGTTTAATCCCGACGCTCACACCGCCGACCTGGCCGCCGTTGTGGACAGCCCCGTTCCCGTTGTGACCGAAATTCCCGCCGAATAATCAAGCGCCTTTGCGCTGAACCGAGGAAGGCAGCGGCGCCGGGCTTTGCCGCCTGACGCCGCTTGCCGCATGAATGGGGAGAATAGATTGAAGCATACGTTGGTTATTTCGGGCATTAAAAAGTACTATCCCGGCGTAAAGGCCCTGGATTGGGACGCCGACCAGAGTTTGACGCTGGAATCCGGAAATATTTATGCCCTCGTTGGGGAAAATGGCGCTGGCAAATCTACGCTTTCCAAGATCCTGGCAGGCATCTACTTCCAAACGGAGGGCACGATTACCCTGGACGGAAAGACGTATGCGCCCAAAAATTCAAAGGAAGCCCGGGACGCCGGTATTGGCATTGTGCTGCAAGAGCCCGGGTTGATTACCAGCATTAAGGTTTCGGAAAACCTGCTCATTCGGAACGAACGCCTGTTTTGCCATTTCGGGCTTTATAATCTGAAAAAACAGTCGCAGCTGGCAAGCGAAATTCTGGCCCCTGTTTGTCCGCAAATCCGGCCGGAAACCGTGGTTGGCGATATGACGCTGGAAGAACAAAAGCTGGTGGAATTTGCGCGCGCCATCCATCCATGGCCTAAGGTGCTGCTGATTGACGAAACTTCCGCCGCGCTGTCGCGCAAAAACGTGGAAGTGCTGTTCGAAAAGATGCGCGAGGCAAAGGAAAACGACGCCATCGTCCTGTTTGTCACCCACCGCATGGGCGAAGTGTTCGACATGTGCGACAAAGCGGTGATTCTGAAGGACGGCCACCTGGTAGGCGTTGTGAATACCGCAGACACAAATGTAGATAGCATTTCCAGCATGATGGTGGGCCGCGAGGTGGATAACGAAAACCTGCGCGACCGCAGCATGCTGGACGAAAACGCGGAAACCGTGCTTTCTTTGAAAGACCTGACGCTGGACGGTGAATTCCGCAATATCAATATCAACCTGAAAAAGGGACACATCATCGGCATCGGCGGTCTCAGCGGCGGCGGTAAGGATGAAATCCTTTCCACCGTGTTCGGCGGTCGCAAAGCCACCTCCGGCAACGTCATCGTCAATGGCGAAGCCTACGATCGCCGCAACCCCAAGCACTCCATCGACAAGGGCATGGCCTATATTCCCCGCGACCGTGAAAAGGAAGGCTTAATCCTGCTGTTCACCATTCGGGAAAACATCATTCTGCCCACGCTGCGGCTTATTTCCCGTTTGGGCTTTGTCAACGGGCGTAAGGAGCGGGATATCGCCAATACCTATCACAAGCGGCTTTCCATTAAAGCCGGCAGCATTGACGTAAAGGCGGAATCCCTCAGCGGCGGCAATCGCCAGAAAATCATCATTGCCCGCTGGATGGCCCGCGGTGCGAAAATCATGCTGCTGGATAATCCCACCCGCGGCATTGACATTGGCGCCAGAAAAGAAATCTACAATCTGATGAACGATTTCACCAAGGACGGCGCGGGCATTTTAATGGTGTCTGACGACCTGCCGGAGTTGATTTCGATGAGCGACGAAATCTTCATTGTGCGCAATGGGGAAATCAGCGCTCATATCGATTCCACGCAGAAGCCCACAGAGCAGGAAGTTGTTCAGTACATGATTTAACGCACAGATGAAGGGGGCATACGGATTCCCATGAGTACCAAAAACCATTCCATAAAGGATGCTTTTCAACCGGCCAAGCTCAGAACGATTTTTCCTTATCTGGCGTTCGTTCTGGTTTTCCTGGTCTTTTCCCTGGCCGCAGGCGACCGTTTTCTTACGGTTGGCAACATGAAAACCATTTTGCAGCAGTCCGCCGTCATGGCCATTGTTTCCTTCGGCATGCTGTTTGTCATCGTGCAGGGCAACATTGACCTGTCCGTGGGCGGCATCATTGGCATGAGCGGCATCATCGCCGCCGATATCGGCCGCACCAACATTTTGGTCGGCTGCATTGCCGGCGTGCTGGTGGGCCTGGTGGTGGGCCTGATTAACGGCCTGCTGTACAACTACCTGAAGGTACCCACCATGATTATCACCCTGGGCGTTCAGAAGGTGCTGCGGGGCCTGACCATCATCTATTCTCACAGCAACTCCATTCCCTTTGATCGTCAGGTAAAGGCCATCGGCAAGTATCCCATCATTCTGTTCATCCTGGCCGTTGTGTTTGTCATCTGCTTCGTTCTGATGCGCTACACCGTGTTCGGTCGCTACTGCATCGCCGTCGGCGGCGACAAGCGCGTTTCGGAACTGAACGGTATTCCCGCCCGCACCGTCAGCATCTGCGGCTTCATCGTCAGCGGTATTCTGGCCGCTATCGGCGGCATTGTGCTGGGCTGCCGCCTGGGCGCGGCCGTTCCCACCAACGGCACCGGCTTTGAGCTGGAGTGCGTGGCCTCCGTCGCCCTGGGCGGCGCATCCCTGGCCGGCGGCGTCGGTTCCATCGTGAACACCATGATCGGCGCCTTGATTATCACCATGCTGGGCAATGGTCTGGTCATCCTGGGCGTTGGCAGCGAAATGCAGGAAGTGTGCACGGGTATCGTGATGATTATCGCCGTGTTCATCTCTCTGGATCGTGAGCGTGCCGGCACCATCAAGTAAGCGTTTCCCCTTCCCCATTTTGAATAAAACAGGTAAAGGAGCTACAACACCATGAGCACTACGCACAAGCTGGGTATGGATACCCGCAAGTTTGCCTATGACCGGCTGGAAACCCCTGCCGTTCATATTCAGCCGGATGATATTGTGATTCTGGAAACGGAAGACGCCAATTGCAGCCATATTCTGAAGGACTCCGACGTGTGGGATTTTAAGTCCATCTACGAAGCGGCCGGCGGCTGCAACCCCTTGGACGGCCCCATCTACGTAGAGGGCGCTAAGGCCGGCGATTACCTGGCCGTGGATATTTTGGAGGTTATTCCCGGCTTCCTGCGCAACGGCGGCTATACCTCCGTGCAAAGCGGCTGCGGCGTTCTGGAAGACATTCAGGGCACCATTCAGGCGCCCCTGGAGCCCTCCTCCCGCGTTTGCTCCTTTATTGACGGCAAGATTCATATGAACCTGGAAGGCGGCAAGCAGCATGTGGAAATCGACATGTCGCCCTTCGTGGGCTCCATCGGCGTAGCCCCCAAGGAAGACCGCCGTTCCTCCTTCTTTGCCGGCGAGGACTGGTGCGGCAACGTGGACATTCCTGCGGTGCGCGCCGGCGTAACCGTGGTGCTGCCCGTGAACGTGGACGGCGCTTACCTGATGATGGGCGATGTACACGGCTGCCAGGGCGACGCCGAACTGACCGGCTGTGCGCTGGAGTGCCAGGGCATCATTAAGGCCCGGGTACGCCTGATTCCCAAGGGACAGTGCGTGTATGGCCGCTGTCCCCAGGTGAACAGCGAAGAATGGATCGGCTCCATCGGCGTGGCCGGCCGCGGCAACATGACCAGTTCCATGACCCATGCTTACGCCGACCTGGTGCAGCGTATGATTCGGGAATACGGCATTGAGCGCAACGATGCCTACATGATTCTGGGGCTGGCCGGCAAGGCGCAAATCGGCAACGAGAATACCTGCCTGTGCACCATCGAAAAGAAGTACCTGGTCAAGCATAACAACAAGTGAGGATGGCAAAAGCATGAGCGTGTTTCGAATCAAGGCGCAGAAGCTGACGCCGGACGCCTTTGCCCCTTATGGCAATGTCATTGAAGCGCCGGAGGACGACAGCCAGACCGTGGCGGAAGACCGCTACACCTTCTGGCCGGCGGTAGCCTGTGTTAGCTGCGGCAGCGGCGCGCTGCAGCTGGGCATTTCCCGGTTGTTTTCCCGTCCGCTCCGCACCTGTGTAATGGAACGCCAGCTGGGCACGCAGGTGATGATTGTGCCCATGACCGGTCCCATTCTGATTCTGTGCGCCAAAGCGGACAGCCTGGATCCGCAGGAAACGGTGCCGTACCGTAAGGCGGAAGCCTTTGTGGTGCGCCGCGACCAGGGCGTGGTCATTGATCGCGGCGTATGGCACTGGACTCCCATGCCTCTGGGCGGGGACGGCGACGTGCTGTTCTGCACAGAAAAAAAGCCGGTGGACAACGGCGTTGTCAAGCAAAGCTTTCCACGCGGCGAAGCGCTGGAAATCTTGCTAAGCGAAGAAGGATAACCCATCCCCAAGCCAACGCCGGGTCTTTTCCGGCCCGCGTTGGCTTTTTCTCAAACCTGTTGGTTTGAGATGGTTGATTCAACTCTATCGGCGTGTTAAAATGGAAAGGGGGATGGCAGGTCAAGCCCCCGGGAAAGGAAAAGGATCAATGGACCACAACAAAAAGATTACCATCAAACAAATTGCGGACAGTTGCGGCGTTTCGCCGGTAACGGTTTCCCGCGTCATTGCGGGCAGCGCCTCCGTGAAACGGGAAACACGCGACAGAATCCTGTCCTCAATGGCCGAGATGGGCTATCGTTCCTTTCCGGCAGAACCGGCCGCCTGCCAGGGCAGCCGTCTGATTGCCATTTTAGCCAGCGGGCTGAACAACCCCACCAAAATCGAAACCATTAACGTGATGTGCCAAAACATTCTGGCCGCAGGCTATTTGCCGGTTATCTGCACAGGATCCGGCGAATACACCGCCGGCTATGTGGAATCCATTCAGCAGAACCTATACGGTATCATTACCACCTATGCCTTCGACCGGCAAAAGCTGCCCATGAAAGTAATGGGCCGCCATCTGCCTGTTCTGGTTACGCCCCGCTGCAACATGTGGACCACCATGGATTCCGTGATTGTAGACGACTACCGCAGCGCCGAGCTGGCCGTTGAAAAGCTGCATGCTTACGGCCACCGCCACATTGTGTTCATCAATAACGAGGAGCGTTTGCCCGGAGCTTTTGAAGCCCTATCCGGCTACCGATCGGCCATGCTGCGCCTGGGGCTGGAGCCAAACGAGGACTATACCTTTGCCGCGCCCGCCGAGCGCAAATACGGCGTGCAGATTGCCGAAACCATTTGCAAGCAGCACCCGGAGGTAACCGCCTACATCTGTGTGAACGAGTATGTAGGCTGGGGCGTTTTGGATACCTATATTCTGAAGCACGGCGTCAGCGCGCCGGAATATGTGAGCGTTGTCACCTTCGACCGCTCCAGCAGTGAAAACCCCAGCAGCGACAATCCCACCCGCCGCATGACCGCCGTTGGCTCCAGCATTGCGGAAATCGCTTCCAAGGCTGTAGGCACCATTCTTTCCCTCATCGAAACACAGCCGGCCGAAAACCAGGAAAACTCTCAGCGGCAACAGCGCATCATTCTGAACCCGGAGTTTTTTGTGGGCGAAACCATTGCAAAGGCACGCTGCTAGTCAATCTCATGGGCGGCTTTGGCCCTGTCAGGCCGCGATATCGGCCAGGGAGATTGGCGTTACAAAAAACGGAAAGAGGCTTTGGGCAAGCCCGCGGGTTGCTGAATAAGCGGAAGTGCAGAAGGCACTGTCTCCTGCCGGGGTTTTAGGGGCGGATCCCCTATGCCTTATGCCGCAGCACTTTCCCCGCGAACCAGCGAAGCGCTGCTTCCGGGCGGCGGCCAATTAGGGATTTTTCGACAGTCTGGGGGCTTTGGGCAAGCCCTTTCTGCTCTTTGGGGCTTGGTCCATGGTTTGGAGAAAGCTCTTTGTTTTTTACCGTCTAACGGCCTTGAAGCAAAAGTCCAAGGTTTCCATGGCTTGGCCGGTGCAGCTCCTTGAGAAAGCCTTCTTTGGGGAGACAGCAGCAAGCCTTTGGAAAGAAAAGGACATACCAGCAGAAGCGGGAGTGCCCTGGACAGGTTTTGAGGAGAAAAGCTGCTCCAAACGCCTGCTGACCGAGGGCCATGAAGGCCATTCCTGTCTGCTTTTTTCTGTTTTGTAATTGTCCGGCCGGCTCTATCATGGCTTTTTTGATAAAGCGCAAAAGCAAACGCCTCACAGGCCAAAAATACCTGCGAGGCGTTTGCTTTTATTCTTCTTGCACGCTGCCTGGCGCCACGGCAATGCACACCGGCGCAGCGGACAACTCCAGCCACATGGGAATGGATGTTAATGAGCGGCTGGCCGCGTCAAAGCGGAAAGCGGTTACCGTACCGCTCTTTTGGTGTCCCACCACAACCACGTTTTTCACCAGCGCAAAATCCCTGGGATAGCTGCCGCCGGTTTTGATTGCGCTTTCATATTGCAGCGTACGGTCCTCCTTGACAGAAAACACCGTCAGGCTATCATAACCGCGGTTGCTGACAAACACAAACCGGCCGTCCGGCGTCATTTTGATTGCGCCGGCGTAGTTCTCCGCATGCTGCTCCGGCGTAGCTTCCGGAGGGAGCGTGTCCAGCGTCTGCCGCAGATGATAAGCGTTATCCCGCCACTGAAATACGTACAAAACGGCGCTCAGCTCGCATAGCACATAAATCCATTCCGGGTGTTGGGAAGAAAAGCACAGGTGCCGCGGTCCGCTGCCCGGCTCCAGGGCAAGCTCCCCTTGCTTCTCCAGTTCTTCGTCTTGGTATCGGTAGTCCACCAGCCGATCCGCACCCAAATCGCACACCAGCAGCCGTTTTCCCACATACCAAGCGCTGTGGGGATGCGGCGCCGCCTGCCGCCGCGCATTGGGGCCGCTGCCCCTATGCGCAATACGCTGAAGAAACGCCGGCATGCCCTGCTCGTTCAAAGCAAAGCGCGTGATGCTGCCATCCGACGTTTGGGCACAGTAATTGGTAACGGTTATGTGGTTACCATCCGGCTCCATGGCCAAATGGCACGGATCTCCCGCCTGCGTATGGCAGCGTCCCAGCACCTTCATCGGTTGTTCCTTCAGGTTGACCGCCGTCAAACGGCCGCTTGGCGAAATTTCTTCTACGCAATACAGCAAACCGCGCTTTTCATCCGGCAACAGATACGATGGGTTTTCCAATTCATCAACTGCCTGACGCAGTTGAAAAGACCGTTTCTCCGTATCGACGGCATACCGAAGCAACGACTGTGCTCCTTTTGGAGCATAGCACCCAATGAACACATCGAAACGCATACATTTTCCGCCTGCCTTTTTCCGATATTGCTTAAATCATAGCTGAAAAAAATGCTTCTGTCAATGGAGTGAAACGCAGGGGGATTATCCAAAGCAAAGATTTTGTGATAGACTAAAGAAGATGAAAAAGATAACAGAAGCGGCATGGAAAAAATGCCCGAAATGTGGGAAAACGAAGAACCAGATCAAAGCAGGGTATAATGCTTCGGGAAGTCAGCGCTGTAAATGTAAGGAATGCGGCGTCTACCACACCATTGACCCGAAGCGGCACGAGTATCCGGAAGAAACCAGACACTCGCAATAAAAGTGTTTTACGGCGGGGTCAGTGGGCGCGGAGTAGGAAAGCTCCTGAAGATGAACAAATCCAATGTGATGAATTGGATAAAAAAGAGCGCCAAAATTGACCTGAAAGGCCAAATGGACAGCGACTGTTCAGAAACAGTAGAGCTGGATGAATTGTATTGGTTTTTTTAGAATATAAGCCCGGACGGAAACACGGGAAAATGTCTATATCATGACCATGGTAAGCCGAGAGCCTCATCAAATAGCAGGTTACGGGGTAAGCCCAAATAAAGCAGCCGGAACGATCCGGCAAATGGTCGATGCAGCCCCCCGCGGTAAACCAGTATTGTACTGATGGATATTTCGGGTATTTGGATGTGATTTTCCCTGGAAAACATGTTTTTAACATTCACGGCAAATTAAGGATGCTTTTACTGTGGAGGGAGTCAATGCTGATTTGTGGCATTATATTCCCACGTTGACGCGCCGCAGCAGATGTTTCCCTCGGAAACCAGGAAATCAGTTCTTGCTGTCTCTGTTCAGGCCTATAATCGCTTCGGCAGGCAGAAAATGCTATACCGCGCCCTGCATCATTCCTCCTCTGTTCCTTTCTCCCTCTTTGATTTCTTTTAATCTTTCTTTTGGGCACTCCCCCTGTCACAGGGCAACAGCATTTAAGAATCAGCCGAAAAGAATCCGCAAGAAAGAGTCAGGGTCAAGGCAGGCCCAGTAACG
>CAKTUS010000036.1 GCA_934621485.1 uncultured Clostridia bacterium | reverse complement strand
GCCTGCACAAAACGGCCGTAGCCCTCCGGATTCAGTCGCATCATGATTTCACCAAACGTTACTACCTTTTTCATTGTTCTTCTACCGCCTTTCTAAATTCTTTGGCAAGAGCCGTGATTTTGTCCCACTCGCCATTGGCAATCCAATCCTTGTTGACCAGGTTGCCGCCAACGCCAACGCCGCAGCAGCCGGCCTTCATGAAGTCGGCAGTGTTCTTTTCGTTCACGCCGCCAACCGCCATCAGGGGAATGTTGGACAGGGGTGCCTTGATGGCCTTGATATAAGCAGGACCCAGGTTGCCGGCCGGGAACACCTTTACGGCGTCCGCGCCCGCCTCGTGGGCGATCACGATCTCGCTGGGGGTCAGCGCGCCGGGGAAGGCGCACAGCCCGGCCGCCTTCACCTTGCGAATCAGGTCGGGATTGGTGTTGGGGGTAATGATGTACTTGGCGCCCGCGTCGATGGCCATTTGCAGCTGCTCATCGGTAATCACGGTGCCGGCGCCGGCCAGCATTTTGCCTTCCATGTGCTTGCCGATTGCGCGGATGGCTTCTGCAGTATCCTTCCAGGTTTCCGGCTTCTGCTGATTGAAGGTGACCTCCATCAGGTCGATACCGCCCGCATACAGGGCTTCGGCCAGCTTGAGCATGTATTCCGGCGCGAGACCGCGCACGATAGCGATGATTTTGCGTTTTTGGACCCATTCCAAAGTAGTCATGTGCAATTGCCTCCAGTCTGATTGTTATCAATAACAAGTATAAGCGCATTGTCAAAGGTTGTCAAAAGGAATACCGGGTACAGAAACCACAAAAAAAACATCTTGCGCGCTTTCCCAAAATGTGTTATAATATTTATCCAATTTTGAGAAAAACAGAAAGAAGGCTTCCCGATGGAGCTGTTTGACCGTTACGAGGAAGTAAACGCCGTGATTGAAGGCATGAACCGTCAGGCAACGGCTCAGCACGACATTCCCTACATCCGCCTGCACGATTATGTGCACTACTGCGATGTGAAAACGTTCCTTTACGCCTATACCCGGCGGCTGCGCCTGAGCGAGACGGAGCGGAAGGAACTGCTGGCGTTTTGCTATGAAGACACGCTGCGGCTCAAAAACACCCTTGGCAACGTGGATTTGTATGCTTTTACCTATCACTATCTGAAGTGCATGACTTACCGCACCGGCAACCTGGACACGCCGGACGACTGCGTGGAAAAGCTGGATATGGAGCGTTTTGGCCGCTACCGCCAGGCACGGGAAAAGCAGTGGCGGGACGAGCCGCTTACCGCCGAGGAAACGGCCCTGGTGCAGCGCACGGTCAGCGACGCCTTAGACGCGCTGTGAGTCAGCCTTCCTCCTGCGCCCGGAAGGGGTTTCCTTCGCCCAGATAGGTATGAATCAGCTGTTCAAACTCCTGCCGGGTGTGCACGCCGCTGTCAGCAAAGATTTTGTTCAGCCGGTAGCGCAGCGTGCTGCCGCTGATGAACAGCTCGTCGGAAATCTGTTCATAGCTCTTGCCGTCCATCAAGCGCCGCAAGATGCGCATGTCGGTAGCGTCCCGCTGGTTGATGCAGTTTTCAATGCCCACCAGCAGCGCAACGGTGGGGTTGTGATAAAACTGGTCCTGTAAAGTAGGGGAAATCGCCCCTTCGCCCGCTTCATTGCATAAATGGGCGGTGCTTTCCCGGATGAGCAGACGGCTGGGCACCGTCATTTTCAGGGCCGTTTGCTGCGCGTTTTCATTTTTCATTAAAAAACGCCACACGTTAAACGCCTGCTCGCCGACCACATGCATGTCCATGGTCATGCTGGTGATGGAAGGCACGTGAAAACGCCCGATGGCCATATTCCCAAAGGAGGCCACAAACAAATCGCCGGGAACGCCAATGCCGCGGCTTTTGAGAAAATCCACCAGGCAAATGGCGATGACGTCGTTTGGGCAGATTACGGCGTCGTATTGGTTATGCACCTGTAAAAAGCGCTCAAAGCTTTCGCTGGGATCCTGATCCCACAAAAACACGTCCCCGTCCTTGAGCAGGTTGCCCCAGGCGGCTACGGCGCTCATGGCCGCGTGATAACGAAAATTGTCGTTGATGGAACGCACGCCGAAACCGACCAGGGCGATGCGTTTTTTGCCGCAGTTGTAAAGATAGTTTACCAGCTGCTGCGTTTCGGTGCGGCGAGAGGGCGTGGCGCAGGAAATGTCATGGCCAAACTGTTCCGAATCGCTGCCGGCCAGCACCGTTTGCCGGCCGTGCGCCCGCAGACGCCCAATGGCTTTCTGAATGAACGGCATGCTGATACCCGTTACAATGGCCACTGCCGGCAGCGCGTTAAAATCCACTTCGTCAAAGCGCGCGTCAGAAATCTGCTTCACGCGCATATTGTAGCGGGAAGCAGCCGTGCGGATTCCCTGTATGGTATTGGCATACTGCGAAGACAGGGCGGATTTTTCGTCCACAAATACGGGAATCGCCTGGTCACGCACCCATCCGTCCCTCCTCACGCATAAGACAAGCATAAAGATAACAAAATATATTATACTCTTTTTCAAAAAAAAGCAAGACGAAATCTGAGATGTGCCCTGCGTTTTCTTTCACGTTGAGCTTGCGGCGGCTCAAAGCTATAATAAAACTGCTGAAATGGTTCGGGAGGTTAACATCGTGAAAGCATTTGAGAAACTTGCGCCGAATATTTACCGGCTGGCGGTCACGTTTCCCGGCTGCTGGGTCGGCGCTACCCTGGTGATGGGGGAGGAAAATGTGCTGGTGGATACCGGAGGCTGCTCCGAAACGGTGGACAGTGATATTGTGCCCGCGCTGGCGCAGCTGGGCCTGACGGTGCAGGATGTGCACTGGATGGCGCTGACGCACATTCACGGCGATCATGTGGGCGGCTGTGCCCGGCTGAAACAGCTGAACCCGGCAATGAAGGTGGCGGTTTTTGCCGATTCTCAGGCCAGACTGCTGGAGCCGCTCCGGTACTCCAAGGCCATTCGCGCCCGTTTCCCGGAATACAGCCCGGCCGCTCCCAAGGTGCTGGACGGCGTGAAGGCGGACCTGCTGCTGCAGGATGGCGATTTTTTGGGCCATCTGCGCCTGCTGCATACCCCTGGCCATGATACGGACGCCTGCTGCTACCTGGACGAGCGGTCCATGACCCTGATTACCGGCGATTCGCTTCAGCAAAACGGCACGGTATCGCAGGGCTGCGCGCTTTTGATGGACGCGGAGGGCTATGAAAAAACATTGAACCGGCTGCTGCATATGCCCATTGAGAATATTGTGTGCGGCCATCCCTATTTGCCCATGGGGGCGCAGGCCATCGGCGCGGAGGCTGCGCGCCGCTATCTGGAGGGCTGCCTGGCCTGCGCAAAGCATGACGAAGGCTTTGTGCACGGCATGATGGCCGCGGGCGTCGCCGATCCGGCCGCCATTGCCCGGGCGCTTATCCGCGAAGTAGGCGGTCAGGAGCCCGCCTGCATCTTCCTTCCTTTGTACACGGTTACGGAATATATGAAAAAAGGAGTACAACGGCAATGAAAAAGTGTGTCTTGATCACGGGTTCCTCTCACGGCATCGGAGCCGCCTGCGCGGAAGCCTTCGCCAGGGAAGGCTACGATGTAGGCATCAACTACTGCAATTCTCCAGACGGCGCGGAGGAAGTGGCCAAGAAATGCCGCGCGCTGGGCGCCGACGCTCAGGTATACCAGGCCGACGTTTCCAAGCGGGCGGACTGCGAGGCGATGCTGAACGCCTTCATTGCGCATTTTGGCAAGATTGACGTGCTGGTGAACAATGCCGGCGGCGCGCTGAAAATGCCCAAGGGCGGCTTTGTGGATATGCCCATGGACTACTGGGACAACCAGATTGACCTGAACCTGAATTCCGCCGCCTATTGCTCCCATATTGCCGCCAAGGACATGGTGGAAAAGGAGATTCATGGCGCTATCGTCAATATTTCCTCCATTCACAGCCAGGTTACCTGGGTAAAGCGCAAGGCGCTGCCCTACTCCGCCGGCAAGGCTGGTTTGAACATGTTCACCAAGTCCATCGGCGTGGAGCTGATTAAATACGGCATCAACGTCAACTGCGTCGCCCCGGGCTTGATCTATACCAAGATTATGAGCCGCTATACAGATAAGGACATTACCGGCTTCAACCGCAAGATTCCCGCCGGTTACGGCGGACAGCCCAGCGACATCGTGCCCATGGTGCTGTTCCTGGCTGATAAGGAAAAGAGCCGCTTCATCGTAGGCCAGACCATTTTCATTGACGGCGGCCAGTCCATTGACGGCGCTATTGACAATATGCTGGAAGATGAGTTTTAATATTTTAGAAATTACCCCAAAAACAGGAAAAACAATATGAGGAGGATTACGGAAATGAAGAAGTACGAAGAGATGCGCAGCTGCTGGGAGTTTGGCGAGGCAGCCGAGTGCCGCCGCGGCCTGATGCGCGGCATGGGCTATAGCGAGGAAGAAATGAACCGTCCCCTGATTGCCGTGGTGGACTCCTGGAATGAATACAACCCCGGCCATGTGCATCTGAACCAGTTGGCGGAGCGCGTGAAGCAGGGCGTGCGGGAAATGGGCGGTTTGCCCCTGGAAGTGATGACCACCGCCATTTGCGACGGTATGGTGCTGAAAGATCCCAAATACATCGAGGTTCCCTCCCGTAACTCCATTGCCGATCAGGTGGAGCTGACTGTGGACGGTAACTTCTTCGATGGCATGGTGCTGCTGTCCACTTGCGATTCCATTGTGCCCGGCCATCTGATGGGCGCCGCCCGTCTGGATATCCCCGCTATCGTGGTGACCGGCGGTTACATGCCTCTGGGAACTTTCCGCGGCAAGGAAGTGGTGCACATTCGCGCTCAGGACAAGGTGGGCGCCATGGCGGAGGGCAAGATTGATCCCGACCTGTACAACGGCCTGATTGAGCATAGCTGGGGCATTTGCGGCGGCTGCACCTCCATGACCACCGCCAATTCCATGTGCATGATGGCTGAGGCCATGGGCATGACCCTGCCCGGCAACTCCTCCATGAGCGCTGTGTCCAGCGAAATTCGCAACCTGGCCTATCATGCCGGCAAGCGCATTATGGAAATGGTTCGCGAAGGCATCACCGCCCGTCAGATCATCACCCCTGAATCCATCCGCAACGCCATCGCCGTGGATATGGCCGTGGCCGGTTCCTCCAACCTGATTCTGCACCTGCCCGCCATTGCCCAGGAGGCCGGTTATGACGAGCCCTGGTGGAAGGTGTTTGATGAAATGAGCAACTCCGTTCCGCTGTTAAGCCACCTGATGCCCGGCGGCGAGTATTCCGTAAAGGATTTCGACCTGGCCGGCGGTATGCCCGCTCTGATGAAGAACCTGCTGCCGCGCCTCAACGGCGACTGCATGACCGTAAACGGCCACACCGTGCGTGAAAACGTGGAAAACGCCGTGATTTATAACGACGACGTCATCCGTACCCTGGATAATCCCGTGATGACCGAGCCGGGCCTGGGCGTGCTGTATGGCAACCTGGCTCCCGAAGGCTCCATCATCAAGATTGCCGCCGTGCCTCAGCAGCTGATGACCTACAAGGGCAAGGCCAAGGTGTTCAACTCTCTGCAGGAGGGCCTGGACGCCCTGCGCTCCGGCAAGATTCAGGAAGGCGACGCCTGCGTGCTGCGCTTTATGGGCCTTAAGGGCCGTTTCGGCACCACTGCTTTCACCTTCCAGGAAGAATTGAAGGGCAAGCCCGCTCTGTATAATTCCTGCGCTATCATTACCGACGGCCGCTTCTCCGGCGGCACCAGCGGCCTGAGCGTGGGTTACGTCAGCCCCGAGGCCGCGCTGTGCAGCCCGCTGGCAGTGGTGAAGGACGGCGACGAAATCGCGATTGATATCCCCAACCGCAAGATTGAGCTGTGCATCCCGGACGACGAGCTGAAAGCCCGTATCGCCGCCTTCAAGTGGGAGTTCCCCGGCAAGGACTATCAGCGTTACCTGCGCCTGTTCTCCAAGAACGTGGGCTCCATGGCCAAGGGCGGCATTTGGGAAGTGTAATGATGAAAGCGCTGCATACGGATTGCCTGATTATTGGCGGCGGACTGGCGGGCTGGATGGCCGCGCGGGAATGTGCGGCTGCCGGCTTGCAGGTTTGCCTGCTGGAAGACGGTATGGGCGCATCCCCCTGGGTGCACGGGTTTAACGCTCCCGTGCACTCGGAGGATTCTCCGGAGTGCTTTCTTAACGACACGCTGCAAAGCGGTCAGGGGCTGAGCACTCCGGCGCTGGCGGAGGCGCTGTGCGGCGACGCCAGGGATATTTTTGAGGATGTTCGCCGCATGGGGCTTTCCTTTAACCGAGAGGGCGACGGATATCAACTGCTGCGTCCTTTGGGCGCAAGCTATCCGCGGGTTGCCTCTATCGGCAACGAAACCGGCGTCGAGGTGCTGAACGCATTGCGTCAGCAGCTGGAAAACCGCGTGCAGGATATGGCGGGCGCTCGCGCCGTTCGCCTGCTTAAGCAGGACGGCCGGGTGGCAGGCGCTCTGGTTTTCGGTCAAAAAAAGCAGGAATGGTTCACCGTGAACGCAAAGGCCGTTATTTTGGCCTGCGGCGGATATTGCGGCATTTTTCCCGTATCTACCAACAAACGGGATTCCGGCGGCGATGGTATCGGTATGGCCTGGGAGGCGGGCGCAAAGCTATGCGACATGGAGTTTATCCAGTTTGAGCCAAGCGCCGCCGTGTGGCCCAAGGAACTGGTGGGAACCGGCATGATTACCACCCTGCTGTTTGAGGGCGCTGTGCTGCGCAACAAGGACGGCGAACGTTTCATGCTGCGCTATGGCCCTGAAGGCGACCATGTGGGCAAGGATGTAATGGCCCGCCGCATTGCCGCCGAGGTGGCTGCCGGACGCGGTACCGAGCATGGCGGCGTGTATTTTGACGCTACTGCCGTTGGCAGAGAGCGTTTGGAAAAGGGCTATGCCATGTATGTGGAGCGCTACCGCAACGTGGGCATTGATCTGGCCACCCAGTGGATTGAACTGGGACCCGCGCCGCATACGTCGCTTGGCGGCGTGTGTATTGATGTGGATTGCCATACCACGCTGGAAGGGCTGTTTGCCTGCGGCGAGGTTGTGGGCGGATTGCACGGAGCCAACCGCATCGGCGGCAACGCCGGTTTGGAAACGCTGGTTTTTGGCCGAAGGGCAGGCCGCAGCGCCGCTGCCTATGCGAAGAACGCCTCGCCGGCGGCAGCGAAGCAAACGAAAGTGGTTTTTGACACTGGAAGCTGCGCGGGCTCATTGGCTGCTTTGCGCACGGAGATGCAGCAGGCCCTGGCTGCCGGACTCAGCCCGGTGCGGGAGGAGAAAAGCCTGGAAAGCAGCGTGGTGGCTTTGGAGAAGGCCTGGCAGGCGGCTTGCACACTGCACGGCGCCGACGCACAGGAAGCCTTTCAGTGCTATCGCCTGAAAAACGACTTGATTGCGGCTCTGTTGACGGCCAAGGCTGCGCTGGCCCGCAAGGATACCCTGGGCTGTCATACCCGCAGCGATTATCCCAGGCGGACAGAGCCGCCCTACCGCTTGGTTTTTCAACGGCAGGAAGGCCGAGGCATTGAAGCAATAAGGGAGCAGGAAGAAACATGAAGAAAGTATACGTACTGGGCAATCGATATATGGACTCGGTAACGCTGATGGGCGTGGGCATTAAGCTGACGGACCTGGAAGGGGTAAACGGAGCGGAGTGCGGCATGGGAACGCCCCAAAACATGGAGCTGCTGGCGGAGGAAGGGTACCAGGTGCCGGAAGGCACCACCAAAAACGACCTGATGCTGGCCATTGACGCGGTGGACGAGGAAAAGCTGAACGCGGCCTATCAGGCGGGCATGGAAGCCCTGTCCGGCGGCGGAAAGCATAAGCGGGTGTACCGGGATGTGGATGAACTGGAGCCCGGCGCATTTGACGTGGTGCAGATTTCCCTGCCGGGGCAGTATGCCATCAAAGAAGCCAAGAAGGCCATTGATCAGGGCATGGATGTGTTCATGTTCACCGCCGACGTGAGCCTGGAGGAAGAGCGGGAACTGAAGGAATATGCTCGGGATCACGGCTGCCTGATGATGGGCCCCGACGCGGGCGTGGGCCTGCTGGGCGGCGTGGCCATGGCGGCGGGCAGCATCGTGCGGTTTGGCCCTGTGGGCGTGATTGGCGCGTCCGGCTCCGGCAGCCAGGAGGTGGCCTGCCTGATCGAGTCCATGGGCAGCGGCGTTACCTGTGTGTTGGGCACCGGCGGCCGCGACCTGAAAAAAACCGTGGGCGGCGTGTCCATGAAGGCGGATATGAAGCGCCTGGACCAGGATGACGATACCAAGCTGATTTGCCTGGTGTCCATGCTGGCGGATCGGGAAGTAATGGAAGAAGTGCTGTGCGAAGCGGACAAGCTGCACAAGCCCGTGGTGGCGGTGTTCCTGGGTGCGGACGAGGAGCTGTACCGCGGCCACAAGGTGACCGGCGCTTACAATTTGCAGGACGCCGCTAAAGCTTGCGTGCGTATCGTTACCGGGCAGGAGCCGCGCATTGGCTGGAGCGAGGCCGAAGCGGACGCGCTGGCCCGGGAAAAAGCGGCTTGCTTCACCGGCGAAAAGAAGTGGTTCCGCGGGCTGTATACCGGCGGTACCTTTGCCGAGGAAACCCTAATGACCTTCCGGACGGTGGCTCCGGAAATTGAAATTCACACCAACCGGGACAACACCAAGTACGCCAAGCGGCTGAAAACCCATAAGCAAAGCGAAAAGCACACCCTGCTGGATATGGGCGATTTGGACTTCACCGCCGAAGCGCCCCACACCGTGTTTGACCCGGCACAGCGGCTTCAACGGTTCCGCCAGGAGCAGGCGGATCCCACCGTGGGCCTGATTGCAATGGATATTATCCTGGGCCCCGGCGTGGCCCCTGACCCGGCCAGCTGCTACGTGCCCTATATGCAGCAGCGCCCGGACATCGTATATGTGTGCGCGGTGTGCGGCGGCGAGGGAGACCCCCAGAACAAGGCCAGAATTCAGCAAATGCTGCGGGAAGCCGGCGCGGTGGTAGCCGACAGCAACTATGAGAGCGCGCGTCTGTGCGCCAAAATCTGCAAGGCATTGGAGGCGTGAGCATGAACGGGATTTACAAAAAAAAGCCGGCGGTAGCCAACCTGGGCATCATGCTGTTCTATAACGCGCTGGAAGCCCAGGAATGCACCTGCACCCAGATTGAATGGGTGCCGCCCTACAAGCAAAGCGACGAAATCGACGGCATGCTGGACAAGTACCTGTACGGCAAAGCCGGCGGAAACGGAATCGAAAAGAGAATTGAAGAGGCCAACCGGCAGGCCGCGACCTGCCTGACCGACAACAACCCCGTCTGGGTGGATATTCAGCCTGCGGGCGAGTGCGTGGAGGGGCTGGAGGATCACATGATTCTGCACTCCGGTCCGCCCATCGACCTGGACGACATGGTCATGCTCCATCAGCTGGGCATGGTAAGCGCCATGCTGTTTGAAGGCTGGGCCAAGGACGAAAAGGAAGCGGTGGAAATCCTCAGGTCCGGCGAAATCAAGATTGATTCGGCGCTGAACCACAACACGGTGGGCGCCGGTACCGGCATCATCACCAAGTCTGTGGCCATGATTGTGACCGAGGACAAGCGCAACGGCACCACGGCGGCCACCTTCCCGGCGGAGGGGCCCTTCCAGGGCGGCTTCTGCGGCTGGGGCCTGTACAGCCCGGAAATTGCCGAAAACCTGCGCTATATGCGGGAGGAGCTGTTCCCGCCCATGCGGGAAATGCTGGCCAAGGGAGGCGGCATCCCCACCAAGCCCATTCTGGCCGAGGCCATGCAGATGGGCGACGAGAACCACACCCGCCAAACGGCGGCCGACCTGCTGTTTGACAAGATTGTGCTGCCCCGGCTGTTCGAGCTGGATTTGCCCAAGGAGCAAATCATGCGCACGGTGCGCTACATTGTGGATACGCCACGCTTCTTCCACTGCTACGGCCAGGGGGCCAGCCGGGCGGCAGCCATCGCCGCCGACGGCATCGAGTATTCCACCATGGTAACGGCCATGGCGGGCAACGGCGTGGAATACGGCATCAAGATTGCCGCGTTGCCGGGTCAGTGGTTCACGGCCAAGGCTCCCATGATGGAGGGACGGTATACCTCCACCAAGTACACCCGCAAGGACCAGTTGCCCTGGCTGGGCGACAGCTGCGTGGTGGAGTGCGCGGGTATGGGCGGCACTGCCGCCGCGGCCAGCCCCATCGTGTGCAACCTGCGGGGCATGAGCCTGCAGGATTCCATCAACCAGACGCGCGAGATGGAAAAGATCTGCATCACCCACAACCCCAACTATGTGATTCCCAACCTGGACTTTGACTGCCTGCCCTCCGGTATTGACATTCGCCTGGTGCTGAAAACCGGCGTGCTGCCGGCCATCCACGGCGGCATGTTCAACTATCAGGGCGGCCTCATCGGCGCCGGCATGGCCCGCGTGCCCATGGAGTGTTTCCAAAAGGCTATGAAGGCGTTTGCGGCCAAATACCGCGGCTAACCCAGACCCATCCCCGCAGCTGCGGCGCAAACCGTTTTCGTGAGCGTCGCAGCTGTTTTTGTTCATTATCAAGGAGGTTTTTCATCATGCGGCGTATTCTGGTTCTCAACCTGGGGTCCACCAGCTTCAAGTTCAAGCTGTACGAAATGGGAGAAAGCGAAAATCTGCTGGCCACCGGCGGCGTGGAAAGCATTGGCTCACAGGGCAAATATGTGGTGAAAACAGCTGCAGGCGAGGAAGAAAAAGGCGGCTGCGTATGCAAAACTCATGCCGACGCCCTGGACCTGTGCATGGAAAGTATGGGCAGGTTAAAGATACCAGTAGACATGAGCACTTTGGATGCAGTAGGATATAAGGCGGTACACGGAGGCTCCGTATCCGGCTCCCACCTGATTGACGATGCGCTCATTGCGGAAATGGAAAAGATGGTGCCTCTGGCCCCGGCTCACAACCCGGTATATCTGGCTATGATGAAGAGCGTGCGGGCAAAGCATCCCACGCTGCCGCAGGTGGCCTGCTTTGAAACGGCTTTCCATCAAACCATGCCGCTGGAAAGGGCCATTTACGGCATCCCCTACGAGTGGGTGGAAAAGTATGGCCTGCGCCGCTATGGCTTCCATGGCTCCAGCCACAGCTATATCGCCTGGAAAATGGCTCGGGAAGCGCCCGAGGCCAAACGGGTTATCAGCGTGCACCTGGGCGGCTCCAGCTCACTGTGCGCCATTGCGAATGGTAAGAGCGTGGCGGCTTCCATGGGTGCAACTCCCCAAAGCGGCATTTTCCATAACAACCGGGTAGGCGATATGGATGTATTCATGCTGCCGGTGCTCGTGAAGGAACTGGGCAGCCTGGATAACGCCTTAAAGGCGCTGTCCACTCAGGGCGGCTTTCTGGGCGTTAGCGGCGTGAGCAACGATATGCGCCAGGTGCAGGAAGCGGCCGCGCAGGGCAATCCACGGGCGGAACTGGCCATTGCGGCCTTCGCGGATGAAATTGTGGGCTATATCGGCATGTATACCGCCTATCTGGGCGGGGTGGACGCCATAGCCTTCACCGGCGGCATCGGCCTGAACGACGCTGCTTTGCGCCAACGCGTGGCGGACCATTTGGGCTTTATCAACGCAAAGCTGGATCCCGCGCTGAACCGGCGCGGCTATGAGGGACGCATCAGCGCGCCCGACAGCGGCGTGGAAATCTGGGCTCTGGAAACCAATGAGGAACTCATGGTGGCTAGGGGCTGTGTAAAGGTGTTGAACCAGGCATGAAGCAAACGGCACGGCTGACGCCGGCATGGCGTTTTCCCTGCCAAGGCACGGTTCATTCGGTATTTCAGCGGGTGGTCAACGTGCTGCTCGAAACGGCGGGGGAGCAGCGCATGCTGGTGTTGGCAGCGCCGGGATTGCCGCGTTTGCCAGACAGTCTGTGCCTGCCTTGCGAAAGGCTGGCCGGGCTGGAAGTGGGCATGCCGGTTTGCCTGACGGAAACGGGCCTGTGGCTAAACGGCGCGTTCTTGGAATGGTCGCCGGACGGCGCTTGGAACGGGCGAATGGAGCCACTGCCTGGAAAGCCGGACTGGCAGGCTTTTTTGCGGGCGACGCAGGCCATTCCCACCGGGTGGGACCGGCTGCCGCCCCGGCTTAGAGCCAAGGCGGAAAAGGCGCTGGAAAACGGCAATGCGCAGGCGTTTCTGGGCCTTGGCGGCGGGCTGACCCCATCCTTCGACGATGCTTGCGTAGGGGCGATGGCCCTGTGCCGTGCCCTGGGCAAGCCCGTGCCCTTTACGCTGAGCGACTTGACGGTTACCACCGATGTAAGCGCGCGGTATCTGCGCTTGGCGCAGGAAGGCTATTTCGGCGAACCGCTACACGCGCTGATGGCCGCGCTTTTTGGCAAAAGCGACCTGACGGAAAGCATACGGAACTTGCTGAACGTGGGCGCAACCTCGGGCAGCGATATGCTGTTTGGTGTTCGGAAAATGGCGTTGAACGAAAATGAATAGTATAACATTCCGTTTTGAAAAATGCAATACTATTTTTGCCAAAACCACGAACAAGGAATTGGACTGGCAGTTGAAGCAAACCTGGCTTATGATAAGATATAGAAATGAAGGAAGGAAAAAGTGAGACCTTCTTTCAAACAAATCATTTCAGAAAGGCGGATACGAAACATGAAGAAATTTGTTGCTTTTCTCCTCGCAGTTATGATGATCGCCTCCCTGAGCGCGGTTGCCGCTGCCGAAGAAAAAACCACCATCTCCTGGACTTCCTGGGCTCTGGCCGAGGAAAAGCTGCTTCCCGTCTACGGCGGTTCTGCCGACGCTTTCATGGCGGATAACCCCGACATCGTGGTGGATTATTCCCAGACCAACCCCTATGCGCAGTATCTGGATCAGCTGCTGGTTGCCGCTACCGCCGGCAACGCTCCTGACGTGGCCCACATCAAGGCCGAGTGGCTGCCTCAGTTCCTGGAGCTGGGCGTTGTGAAAGATATTAAGCCCTACATCAGCGAGGAAGTTCTGGCCGATTACAGCCAGGCCGCGCTGGACGGCGTGACCGAGGACGGCGCCATGGTGGCTATGCCCTGGTTTGCCAACACCTACGCCGTGTACTACAACAAGGCCCTGCTGAAGGAAGCCGGCATCGAAACTCTGCCCACCACTTGGGAAGAACTGATTGAGGACGCCCGCAAGGTTTCCGCTCTGGGCGACGACATCTACGGCCTGGCTATCCCCAACAGCAACGGCGTGGAAGCCGGCGAAGGCTACAACATTCTGCCCATCCTGTGGGCTTACGGCGCCGACTATCGCGACGCCGAGGGCAACCTGGCGCTGAACAGCGAGAACGCCGTGAAGGCTTTCGAGTGCATCAAATCCCTGATCGACGATAAGGTCACCTCCACCGTTGGCTATTCCTTCAAGGATCTGCGCAACCTGTTTGGCCAGGGCAAGATTGGCTTCTACTGGGATCTGGAAGCTACCATCGGCACCGCTGCCGCCGCCGCTGAGAATGAAGAAGAATTCTACAACAACTTTGGCGTGATGACCATCCCCGGTTCCTCCGGCTACGCCATCAACCACTACCTGATCACCTTCAATTCCGTGCCCGACGAAAAGATGCCCGCCGTGGCCCGCTTCCTGGAATACATGAGCGGCGCTAAGGTTATCGATATCTTCTACAAGGGCGGCCAGGGCAAGATGAGCACCCGCGCCAGCGTGAACGCCGAAGTGTTCGCCGACGTGAGCGAAACCACCGCTACCTATGTGGAAGCCATGAACAGCGCTCGTCCTCTGCCTATCGACGGTCACTTCATGGAAGCTGAGGCCAAGTTTGTGGATGCGCTGACCGCTCTGGCTCAGGGCGCTACCGCTCAGGAAGCTGCCGATAATCTGCAGGAAGCTGTTTCCGAAATCTACGAAGACTAATGACCTTTCCAACACTTTGACGGGGGCGGGCTTGCCCGCCCCCGTTTCCCATTCCTATTTTCCGATTCCATTGGTCATTTTCGGCCTATTTTGAAAAGGTTTTGTACTGAAAGGGGAAGCGCCGTCATGCAGGCAAACAATCTCACCTCCAAGAAGCCGAAGGTCTCCCGCCGCGCGCGGGCGGACAGCTGGTTCGGCTTTGCGCTGACAGTACCTGCCATTATCGTACTGTGCGTTGTTATCGCGCTCCCGATTCTCAAAGGCATTTATATCAGTTTTTTCAACTACAAGCTGGCGGATATCCGCAAGGATGTTTTCAACATCAACCCCACTTCCATCAGCGCGGTGGTTTCCGGTGAGGAGGATATTTCCTCGCTGAGCAACCTGAAGTGGAATAACTTTAAGAATTATCGGAAGCTTTTCAATGATAAGGATTTTTGGAAAAGCGATTTCGTGACGTATTTTGTAAATACCATCGTATTCGTGTTCTTCACCGTCATTATTCAGCTGGCTTTGGGCATGACCATCGCCCTGCTGTTAAACAGCAAAATCAAAGGGCGAGGGCTTTTCCGCGGCGTGCTGCTGATTCCCTGGACCATTCCGTCGGTTGTGGTGGCCATTGTGTGGCGCCTGATGCTTAACCAGGATGGCGGCGTAATTAACTACCTGCTGAATCTGTTCCAGTTCACCGGCACAACGCAGCTCAGCTGGCTGGAAACCGTGGGCCGCGCCCGCGCTTCCATTGTGATGGCCTCTGTGTGGCGGCAGATGCCCTACATGATGGTCATGCTGCTGGCTGGTTTGCAATCGGTGGATTCCTCCATTGAGGAAGCTGCCCGTATCGACGGCGCCAACGCCGTGCAAACCTTCCGCCATGTAACCATTCCCGCCATTCGCCCTGTGCTGATTACCTCCACCTGGATTGCCATCATGAACAATTTCCAGATGTACACCATTATTGCCAACCTGGCCGGCACGGGCAGCACCACGGGCACCATGACCCTGTCCATTGCCGCTTATCAGGAAGCGTTTAAGAACTATGAGTTTGGCCGCGGCGCAGCGATCGGCGTGCTATGGCTGGTGATTCTGTTCATCATTACCATGATTTCCAACAAGCTGTCCGAGCGTACTGCTACGGACTATCAGTAAAGGAGGCGGGAAACATGACACAGAAGTGGACCGTGTGTGACGAAACCGCCCTCCGGGATTGGGGCATTACGGCCATTGTGAAGTTGATTGCCTGGGCGGCCATCCTGGTTCCGCTGTACACGCTGCTGCGGGTAGCGGGCGGCAACCTGACCCTGAATCACGCCTGGCTGTTGCTGCTGCCGATGCTTGTGGGCGTTGCAGCGCTGATTTTTCTGGCTCCCTACAGCACGCAGCTGCGGCTGAACACCAAGGTAGCCCACCACACCCGCCGTATCTCTAAGGTGCTGCGCTATGTGGTGCTGGCTGTGGTGCTGGTCATTACGCTGTTCCCCATCTACTGGATGGCCATCTCTTCGTTGCTGCCCAGCGCGCACATTATGAAGATTCCGCCCACCCTGAGCCTGACGGGCGAAAGCAGCTTTGACAACTACGTGAAGGTGTTCTCCAAGCCGGAGTATGTGCGATATTTCATCAACTCCTTTGTTACCTCTGGCGGCACGGTGCTGCTGGTGCTGCTCATTGCGCTGCCTGCCGGTTTTGCTTTCTCGCGTTATCAGTTCAAGGGGAAGAACGCCATTTTAACCACCATCATGTCTGTGCAGATGTTCCCCATTGTGGTCATCCTGATTTCTCTGTACGGCTTCTACATGCGCTGGAACATGCTGGATACCTACATCGGCGTTATTCTGGCCGACACCACCTTTGCGCTGCCCCTGGCCATTACCCTGATGCGCTCCTTCTTTGATACGCTGCCTCGCTCTTTGGATGAATCGGCGCGTATCGATGGTGCAGGCCGTCTGCGCACCATGATTACCATTCTGGTGCCCCTGACCCTGCCCGGCCTGGTGGCGGTTGGCATTTATACTTTCCTGTCCGCATGGGACGACTTCCTCATGGCCCTGACCATCATGACCAGCAACAGCATGAAGACCCTTACCGTTGGTCTGGCCCAAAGCTTCCTGGGCGAGTATGCCCACGACTACGGCGCGCTGATGGCCTTCTCCATGGCCGGTTCCATTCCCATTGTGCTGTTGTTTGTATTCTTCCAGAAATACATGATCAGCGGCCTGACGGCTGGCGCTGTGAAGGGCTGAAAAAATTCATAATAAGGATGAAAAACAGATGAATATGCTTGTGGAACGGCTTGAAACGCCCATCCGCAAGAGTACGGACGTACTGATTGTGGGGGGCGGTATCGCGGGAGTCGCGGCCGCCCTCGCTGCGCGTCGCGCGGGTGCGCAGGTACTCTTGCTGGAAAAACAGGCCCTGTTGGGCGGTTTGGCAACCAATGGTTTGATTAGCTGGTATGAACCGCTGTGCGACGGCCAGGGACATCAGCTGATGTATGGCCTGGCGGAAGAACTGCTTCGGTTGTCCATTCGCTATGGAGACGATACCCTGCCGGAAATTTGGCAGGACCGCAGCATACCGGTGGAGATGGCAAAGGTGCGTCCCGAAAAGCAGCATCCTGTGGGCGGGCGCTATGGCACCTTTTTTTCGCCCACCTTGTTCCAGTTGGCACTGGATGAGCTTTTGCTGAAAGAGGGCGTAGAGCTGCGCCTGGATATTCAGGCGGCGCTTCCCGTGGTGGACAACGGCTGGGTAATGGGCGTTGTTACTGAAAGCAAGAGCGGCCGGGAATGCTATCCTGCCAAAGTGGTGATTGACGCCACCGGCGATGCGGATTTATTTGTCCGGGCCGGTTTGCCCTGTGAACTGGGCCAGAACTATCTGTCCCTGGTGGCGCACTGGAATGATATTTCCACCAAGAAAAAGGCGATGGACATGCGCCGATGGCGCGCCTGCGGCGCGGATTTGCACGGCGTGGGGCATCCGGAGGGCTATCCTTTGACGGCGGGCGTTACCAACGAGGAAATCACCCGCTTTCTGCTAGACGGACGCAAAATGCTGCTGGAAAAGGTGAAGGGCGAAGAACGCACTCGGCGGGATGTGGTGGCGCTGCCTACCATGCCGCAATTGCGTACCACGCGGCATCTGAAAGGCGCATATGTTCTCTCAGAAAAGGACTGCCGGCAGCCGCGGGCGGATTCCATCGGCCTGGCGGCAGACTTTGAACGGGTAGGAGACTGGTATGAAATTCCATTTGGCTGTCTCTATCATCCGGATTGCGCCAATCTGCTGGCAGCGGGCCGCATGGTCAGCGCTGAAGGCATCGGCTGGGAAGTAACCCGTGTGATTCCCGTGTGTGCGCTGACCGGCCAGGCAGCCGGCGTGGCCGCCGCGCAAATGGCAGCCGGCGGAACAGCGGCAAAGGATTTGCCTGTGGAGGGGCTTCAGCAGGCGTTGCAGGGACAGGGAGCGACGCTTCACCGGCAGGATGTATGAGCAAGAAGCAGCCGCTCGGCTTAGCTTGGGTATTCAAAGACTGCAAGTCAAACGGATAAACGGTTTCTTTGATTCGATACAAAAATGAAATTTGACAAACGCCATGGGAAGGTTCCCACGGCATCTGAAAGGGCCGCGTATTTTGCGCGGTCCTTTCAGATGAGAAAATCCTATGCGCGCAGCCGGTGCGTGCGCGCCTTATTGATAGCGGCAAACAGACAGAAAGCCAGAATATTGACCACCACCACACTGGCTCCGGCCGGAATGGAAAACAGATAGCTGAGGCACAGGCCGATAAAGTAGCAAACCACGGAGATGAGAGCCGCGCACAGCGTAACGCCACGGAAGCTCTTGCACACCCGCATGGCGGTAAGCGCGGGAAAAATGACCAGGCTGGAAATCAGCATTGCGCCCATGACTCGCATGCCCAACACAATGGTAACCGCCGTTAAAAAGGCCAACAGCATGTTCATCCCCTCTGCGTGCCAGCCGGCGGCCCGGGCAAAGGTTTCGTCAAAGGTGACGGAAAAGATGCGCCGGTAGAACAGCACAAACAGCACGAGCACCACGCAGGCCAGCGCCACACTCAGCCGAACATCGGACGCGCTCATGGCCAATACGCTGCCAAACAAATAATTGTTCACATCGCTGGTCATGCCGGTGCTTAACGACAGCACAATGACGCCTACAGCCAATGCGCCGGTGGAAATCATGGCAATGGCCGCATCGCCCTTCAGCTTCCCTCGGGTGCTGAGGCGCAACAACAAAAACGCGGCGACCACGACCACGGGAATGGTAACGGCCATGGGAGCCAGACCCAGAGCCGTGGCAACAGCCAGCGACCCAAAGCCGACATGGCTTAAACCGTCGCCGATCATAGAATAGCGCTTTAGCACCAAGCTCACGCCCAGCAAAGCCGCGCACAGGGACACCAGCACGCCTACCACCAGCGCGCGCACCATAAAGTGATAGCTGAACATGGTTTGAAACATTTCAAGCATGAGACTCGCCCTCCACAAAGCCGCGGGCAAAATCAGACCGCTGGTATTCCTCCGGCGTACCCCAGAAGGCAGCCTGGTGAGACATATGCAAAATGCGGGTGGCGTTATGCAGCGCCGCTTCGATATCATGGGAAATCATGACCACCGTCAGCCCATGTTCCCGATGATAATGTGAAATGATGTCATACATCTCCCGGGTGACCAGAGGATCCAGCCCGGCCACGGGCTCGTCCAGCACCAGCAGGGTTCGGGTGGCGCACAGCGCCCGGGCCAATAGCACCCGCTGCTGCTGGCCGCCGCTCAGCTCCATAAAGCTGTGGTTTTTGATTTCTGCAATCTTCAGCGCCTCCAGTTTCTCGGCGGCGTCGCGGCGCATGGAGGCCGTTAAAAAAGGGCTGCGGCCGCGGCAGCCGCTGTTGATCACTTCCCACACGGAAGCAGGAAAATCATTCTGCACATCGGTTCGCTGGGACAGATAGCCAATCTGGTTGTGCGTAAGCCCATCGCCGTAGACAATGCGGCCCTGAACAGGAGCAATCAGGCCCAGCAGCCCCTTGACCAGCGTGCTTTTGCCGGAACCGTTTTCTCCTACGATGCACAGGTAGTCGCCCCGGTTTACGGTCAGGCTCAGGCTGTTGACCACGGCGCGCCCTTCATAGGCAAAGCTGACTTTTTCACAGGTAATAAGCGCCATCAGGAAAGCGCCTCCTTTAACGCGTCTACATTATGCCACATCAGGGTCAAATAGGTTGCGCCCTGTGCCAGCTCGTCGGCGGATACATTGTGGCAGCTATGGAAGAGCAGTTCCTCGGCTCCTGTTTCCTCAGCCAGAATATCCGTCGTGCGGCGGCTGGAAAACTCAATGTAAAAGACCACGGGAATCTGTTGTTGGCGAATGGTATCCACCAGGGAGATGACCGTTCTTACGCTGGGCTCGCTGTCCTCGCTGCAACCAGGAAACGCCGCGTCATAGCGCAGGCCGTAGTCTCTGGCAAAATAGCGAAAGGGGAAACGGTCGCCAAAAACGATCAAGTTGCGCTTGCCGTTTTGCACCACCGTTTCAAAGGCGGCGTCCAGCTCCTCCAGCTTTGAAACATATCCATCCCGGCGCTCTGCGTAGAAACCGGCTTGCTGGGGAAACAGGCGGCTGAGGGTATTCGCCAGGGCAGGTACGATGCGCAGCATGTTTTTGGGAGACGTCCACACATGCTCGTCCATTTCTTCCTCATCGTGCTCATGACTTTCCATACTGGCGGACCGTTCCTCAGCCAGCAGAGCGACCTGGTCGCACAGCCGGAAGGCGGGGGGAGTCTGGTCGCCCAAGGATTCCAGCAGCGTTTCTACCCAGGCGTCGCTTTCGCCGCCCACATAGAGAAATAAATCGCAGTTTTGCAGGGCGATGAGGTCCTGAGGCGTAGGCTCGTAGCTGTGACTTTCGCTGCCCGGGGGCAGCAGCATGCGAATAGCAGCGGAGTCGCCGCATAATTGCCGGGCCAAATCATAGCAGGGAAAATTGGTGGCGACAATAGAGGGCAGTGTTTCCGCCTTTGCAAAGAGCGGGCGGCATATGATGAAAAGCAGGGCCAGTGTGAGGGCCCATAGCGTTTTTTTCATGGAAAACCTCATTTCGTTTTTTTCTGCTGGCAGGCGGCACAGCAGCCGTATAAAATGGTTTGTCCCTCATCCAGGGTAAAGCCGTGATGCTCATTCAGGTGAGCGGCAAAGGCTTCCACTTCTTCGCAATGCAAGTGGGCCAGCGCTCCGCAATGCACACAACGAATGTGCAAATGGCTTTCCGTGCAGGGATTGTACTGGTAATGGGCGGATTCGCCGCTTTCATGGGCGGCATAGCGCCGCAGACGGCCAGCCTGACAAAGCCGGGTAACGGCCCGGTACACGGTGGTTTTGCCTACGTCCAGCCCTTTTTTCAGCAAAGCCTGATAGGCTTCCTCGGTGGTTAGGCAATCCTGCGGACGAGAAGCAAACAACTGCGCCACAGCTTCCTGCTGCCGGGTTTGATAGGCTCCACGCTGCGCCATGGAAAAGCTCCTTTCTGAAAATGAAATTCATTTTCGGCTTGGATAGTATAGCGGCAAGACACATGCTTGTCAAGAAAAACTTTTCTTTATACAAGAAAACTCCCATGCGGTTCATTCTGCATGGGAGATGGCAAATTGTCGAAAACCACGGGTGGTACCGGAGGGCCGCGGCCCTTCCATTTCATTCCGAACCAGGCGGTGTGTACGTCGGACTCGGCAACAAGGCTGCCGAAGCACTCTCCGGGGGAGTAGTCAGAGGGGAGTGCGCCCCTCGACTACATTCGTATCGCCTGGCTTTGCCAGGCAGGCGGGCGTTTTGGGCTCTGCCGAAAACATTCTGCCAGTCCTTCAGCAGAAAAGATCGCCGCCAGGCGAACGCTCAGCCTGTCGAAAAAACCTGATTTAGGAGAGTGCGCGTCCGCAAACAAGGCTCCGCTGGTTCGCAGAAAAAGCGTTTCGACACAAGGCTTAGGGCTCAGCCCCTAAAACCCCGGCAAAAGGCAATGCCTCCTGCATCTCCACTTTTTTGGCAGTTGCATATATCAGTTTTTCCCGCTTAGTTTTTGATAGATCTTGACGTACTCAGCGGCGCTGTGGGTCCAGCTGTAGTCGCCCTGCATGCCGCGTTTTTGCAGCAGCTTGATGACGTCCTTATGGCCGCGGTAATAATCCAGCGCCCGCCGAACCACGTTAAGCATATCGTGCGCATTGTAGTTCAGGAAGGTAAAGCCGTTGCCTTCCTGATTAAACTCGTTGTAGCTGAGCACGGTATCCCGCAGGCCGCCGGTTTCACGCACAATGGGAATGGTGCCATAGCGCAGGGAAATAAGCTGGCTCAGGCCGCAGGGCTCAAACAGCGAGGGCATCAGGAAGAAGTCTGCGGCGGCATACAGCTTGTGGGCCAACGCATGGTCCATGGCAAAGCGGGCCGCCATCCGGCCGTGATACTGCTGCTCGGCCCAGCTGAACAGGTTGGTATAGCGGGCGTCGCCCATGCCCAGCACAGCCAGCTGCACGTTCTCCTTCATGATGTCGCCCAGCACACAATCCACCAGGTCCAGGCCCTTTTGGTTGGTGAGGCGGCCCACCATGGCAATCAGCGGAATGTCCGGGTTTACTTCCAGCCCCAAATCCTTTTGCAGGGCGGCCTTGTTGACGGCCTTACCGGCCATGTTTTTCTGGCTGTAGTTCTGGTAAATCAACGGGTCGGTTTGGGGATTGTATTCGTCCACATCAATGCCGTTCAGCACGCCGTAGAGGGAATCCCGGCGGGAACGAATGAGACCGTCCAGCCGCTCACCGTAGTAGGCAGTGGTGATTTCCTCGGCATAGCTTGGGCTGACAGTGGTAATGGAGTCGCTGTACACCAGGCCGGCTTTCATGAAATTGGCGCAGCCGAAGCACTCCAGCTTATCGGCGCTCCACAGGCCGTCGCCCAGGCCCAGCACATCCTGCACCTCTTTGATGCCGAAAATGCCCTGGTATTGCAAATTGTGAATGGTAAACACGGTGCGAATCTGGGAATAGAAGGGCAGATGCGCATACTGAATTTTCAGCAGCGCCGGAATCATGCCGCTTTGCCAGTCGTGGGCGTGAAGAATATCGGGGCTGAAGTCCAGCAGAGGCAGGGCGTTGAGCACGGCGCGGCAGAAAAAGCCGAAACGCTCGTATTCATCCCCGCCCAGGCCATAGATGTAAGGCCGGCCGAAGTAATACTTATTGTCCAGGAAATAGTAGGTTACGCCGTCTTTTTTTAACGACTGCACGCCGCAGTACTGCCTGCGCCAGCCAAGCTGCACGTCAAAGTCCAGCACAAACTGCATCTGCGACTGCCACTGATAATCAATGGCCGTATACATGGGCAGAATCACGCGCACATCATGGCCCGCTTTGGCCAGTACGGGGGCCAGAGCGCCCACCACATCCGCCAAACCGCCGGTTTTGACAAAGGGTACACATTCGCTGGCAGTAAAAAGAATTTTCATGGCTGGTTCCCTCCAAACAGTTGAAATTTGGTTAGATGACCATGTTTTTGGAAATCACAATGGGGTAGGCGCTGGGACCAATTAGCCGGCTGCCGGTTTTGATGAGCGCCTGCTTGTCCAGGATACAGTTTTCCAGCTGTGCGCCGGACTCGATGTGGCAGTCCTGCATCAGGACACAGTTTTTCACATGGGCTCCCTCGTCGATTTTTACGCCGCGGAACAGCACGCTGTGCTCTACCGTGCCATTGATGATGCAGCCGTCGGCCACCATGGTGTTCACAGCCTTGGCGTGCTCCAGATAACGGGCGGGCAGCTGGTCGCGCACTTTGGTGTAAACCGGTTTGTCCTCCGGGAACAGGCTGTGGCGCACATCCAAATCCAGCATGGCCAGGTTCATTTTGAAATAGCTCTGCACGCTGTCCAGACGGAAGCAAACGTCCTTGTACTCATAGCCGCACATGTTCAGCCCGGCGTCGCGCACCAGCCGCTGCATCACATCGCGTACCAGATCGTGGTAGCCGTGGGCCGCGCCCCGGTCTACCAAATCAATCAGCAGGCTCTTGCGCATGAGCATCACTTCCATGCCGGTGTTGGGATAGCGCGGGGTGGTCGGATCAATTTCAATGTCCTTGACGCGATTGTCCGAATCCACATCCACATAGACGCCGTATTCCGGACGCTGTAAATCCGGCCGGCGGCTGTACATCATCATCACATCGCAGCCGCTGTCCTGATACTTTTGGAACATGTCCTGAAAATTAGCGTTAAACAGCATCAGGCTGTTGCACAAAAGCACATATTCCTGACGGCTGCGGCGCAGATAGTTCATGTTGGAGTGAAGCGCGTCCAAACTGCCCTTGTACACGCCTACATTATCCCTGGTGAGGAAGGGCGGCAGAATGTACAGGCCGTCATTTTTACCGTGCAGGTCCCACTCCTTGCCGCTGCCCAGGTGATCCATCAGGCTGTGGTAATTCTTTTGCATAATGACGCCCACGTTGCGAATACCGCTGTTTACCATGCCGCTGACAATGAAGTCGATCACCCGGTAGCGGCCCGCCACGGGCACGGCGGCAATGGCGCGCATGAGGGTAAGCTCGCGAAGGAAGCTGTCTTTTTCACCTGTATAAATAACGCCCATTACGTTTTTCATGGCTTTTTTTTCTTCCTTTCCTTCTGTTAAGCGTCGCGTTGCTCACCGGCGCTAACGATGGCCCCGGCCGGCAGCTTTACCTGCTGACCCACCACGGCGATGTTGCCGGTTTCTTCGCCGACCACGCTGCCTGCGCCGATGACCGCACCCTCGGCGATAATGGCCCGGCGTACCTGGGCCCCGCGCTCCACCACCGCGCCGGGCATGATTACGCTGTCGATTACGCTGGCGCCTTCCTTTACCACAACGCCGGCAAACAGCACGCTGTGATCCACATGACCATACACCTCGCAGCCCTCGGTGATCAGGCAGCGGCTGACGCTGGCGCCGTCGGCCACGTAGTGAGGCGGCATGGCGGGATTGCGGCCGTAGATGCGCCATTTCTTATCGTACAGGTCGATGGGCATGGGCAGTTGCAGCAGGTCCATATTGGCCTCCCACAGGCTTTCGATGGTGCCAACGTCCTTCCAGTAGCCGTTGAAATCGTAAGCGAACATCCGCTGACCGTCGCCCAGCATATTGGGAATGATGTTTTTGCCAAAGTCGTTGGAACTGGCGGGATCGGCGGCGTCCTCGGACAGGTACTTGCGCAGCTTTTCCCAGGTGAAAATGTATACGCCCATGGAAGCCTTATTGCTCTTGGGGTGGGCGGGCTTCTCTTCAAATTCTTCAATGACGTTGCCCTCGCCCGTATTCATGATGCCAAAGCGGCTGGCCTCTTCCCAGGGCACTTCGCGCACGGCGATGGTGCAGTCCGCTTTATTATCAATGTGGAATTTAAGCATGGCGTTATAGTCCATCTTGTAAATGTGGTCGCCGCTCAGAATGAGCACATAATCCGGAGTGAACTGCTCGATAAAGGGCATGTTCTGATAAATGGCGTTGGCGGTGCCGGAATACCATTCGCCGGTTTTGCCTTTCACATAAGGGGGCAATACATACACGCCGCCGTGGGCCAGGTCCAGGTCCCAGGGAGAACCGCTGCCGATGTAGGCGTTCAGCTTTAGCGGCTGGTACTGGGTGAGCACGCCCACCACGTCGATGGCGCTGTTGGTGCAGTTGCTCAGGGGAAAATCGATGATGCGGTATTTTCCGCCATAGGGGATGGCGGGCTTGGCCATATTGGCCGTCAAAATGCCCAGGCGGCTGCCTTGTCCGCCTGCAAGTAGCATGGCTACGCATTGCTTTTTGTTCATCATGGGGACGTTTCACTCCTTGCTTTGCTGATTGCTTTCAAATACCGGCCGGCGCGGGAAACCGGGCGAAAGTCCGGCATGCCTGCGGGAGCGCACGGGGTGAGAAAGCGTGGCGTACTGCCGTGCCTTTGGCGGCTTTGGCAGAATTTTGTCATAGGTAAAGTACACGGTGCTCAGCGGCGGCACGCAAATATCTGCCCAGAAGGGAAATTCGTTAAACTGACCGGGACAGGCATGAATGTCGTAAGCATTGTACTGGTTGCTGCCGCCGAACTCCGCCCGGTCGGTGTTAAGCGCTTCCTGCAGGATGCCGCCAAAGGGCAGACCAATGCGGTAAATGGGGTGGAACACCGGGGTAAAATTGGTTACGCACAGCAGAGCTACGCCTTGCCGGTCGGTGCGAAGGAAGGCCACCACGCTGTTGTCCATGTCGTTGGCGGTAATCCATTGAAAGCCGTTCCAGGAATCATCCACCTCGTAAAGAGCCGGGTTTTCCCGGTACAGGCGATTCAGCGCCTTTACGCACTGCTGCAAAGGGGCGTGACGTTCATACACCAGCAGGAACCAGTCCAGCTGGTCGTCATATTTCCATTCAATGAAATGGGCAAACTCGCCGCCCATGAACAGCAGCTTCTTGCCCGGGTGGGCCATGGTATAGCCGTACAACGCCCGAAGCCCGGCAAACTTTTTCCAAAGGTCGCCGGGGTTTTTATCCAGCATGCTATGCTTGCCATGCACCACTTCATCATGCGAAAAGGGCAGGATGTAGTTTTCGTTGAAGGCGTACATCAGGCTGAAGGTGAGCTTGTCGTGGTGATACTTGCGGTACACCGGGTCCAGCTTGATATAGGACAGGATATCGTTCATCCAGCCCATGTTCCACTTGAAGCCAAAGCCCAGGCCGCCCAGATAGGTGGGCGCCGTGACCATGGGGAAGGCGGTGCTTTCCTCGGCAATCATCATCAGCCCTGGAAAGTCGTGATACACGGTTTGGTTGAGCCGGCGCAGGAAGTTGATGCCATCCAGATTCTCCCGGCCGCCGAAGCAATTGGGCAGGTACTGGCCCGGCTCCTTGCAAAAATCGTAGTAGATGATTCCGCTGACCGCATCCACCCGAAGCCCGTCCGCATGATACCATTCCAGCCAGAAGCAGGCGTTGCTCAACAGGTAGCTGCACACCTCGCCCCGGGCATAATCAAACAGCATGGTGCCCCACTGGGCAATTTCGCCCCGCCGGGGATCCGGATGGTTGTACAAATCGGTTCCGTCAAAACGGAACAGACCAATTTCGTCCCTTGGGAAGTGGGCGGGCACCCAGTCCAGAATAACGCCGATTTCCGCCTGGTGGCAGCGGTCGATAAAGCTCATCAATTCCTTGGGCGTGCCGTAGCGGGAGGTGGCGGCGTAAAAACCGGTAACCTGGTAGCCCCAGCTCATGTCCAGCGGGTGCTCCATCA